>CAZOQQ010000125.1:0-6638 GCA_964582075.1 uncultured bacterium
TCAGGCTGCCCGATTTCGACGAAGCGTCGATGAGCCAGATTCCGGCGGTTCTCGAGCTTGTGAACCTGGGGTATTCCTACATTCCGCGCCGGGAGGTCGCTTCCCTTCGCGAGGGGCCGTCGCAGTATATCCTTCGTGATATCGCTTTTTCGGCTATACGGGAAATCAACGATTCGCGCATTTCCGACAAGAGCATACGGGATGCCGTGTTCGAAGCCGAGAACGATGTAGACATGGGCGCGGGCGTACTGCAGGCTTCGCAGGATGTTTACTCGCTTCTGCTGGCCGGGCGCTCCGTATCGGAACTTGTGAACGGTCGCCGGGTGTCACCGCAGATGAAATTTGTTGATTTCAAGGATATCGAACGTAATAGGTTCTACGTGTGCGTGGAGTTCGAGCTGTCCGAGGGTCACGACCGCCGTCCCGATATAGTTCTGTTCGTTAACGGTTTTCCCTTCGCGGTAATTGAGTGCAAGAAGGAATCGGTAAGGGTGGATGATGCCGTTGCTCAGATGGTGCGTAACCAGGAGAGGGGGCAGACGCCGCGTTTCTTCCTGTTCCCCCAGATACTGGCCGCTGCGAACGTCCGCGAACTGAAGTACGGTACCATGCTTACACCCTCCAGGTTCTACGCGGGATGGAAGGAAAAGGATGCCGATCCGGAAGAATTCGATGCTGAAGTTTCGGCGGTAATTAACAGACCGGTCGATCCCGATGTGGTACGGGCCGTCGCGGGGGATCTTATCCGCGGAAGTTTCAGCCAGGCCGAACGGGCTGTAACGAACCAGGACAGGGGCATACACGGTCTCTTCCGTCCAGCACGTCTTCTCGACCTTACCAGGAACTTCATCCTGTACGACAACAACGTGAAGAAGATAGCCCGTTACCCGCAGTACTTTGCAGTAAGGAAGGCACTGGCACGGCTGAAGACCTTCGATGAAAACGGCAGGCGGCATGGAGGACTGATCTGGCATACACAGGGCACAGGTAAGAGCCTGACGATGGTAATGCTTGTAAAGTGCCTGATAGACGATTCTGATATAGTTCTGCCCCGGGTGATAGTGGTGACTGACAGGCGCGATCTGGACAGGCAGATAAGCGATACTTTTTCCGCCTGCAACATCAAGAAGGATGTCGTCAGGACGAGAAGTTCTCGGGAGCTTATCGAACTCATCCGGGAAAAGGACCAGCGGGTTATCACCTCGCTCATCCACAAGTTCGAAGCATCAAAAGGTTATCGGGATTTCGTGGATAACGACCCTAACATCTTCATCTTAATCGACGAGGCTCATCGCTCCCAGGCGGGAAAGGCGAACATCGAGCTGAACCTTGCGCTGCCTCGGGCATGCCAGATAGGTTTCACGGGAACTCCGCTGATGAAGAAGGAAAAGAGCAGCGAGCGTAAGTACGGTGGAATGATAGACGCTTACACTATCTCGGAAGCGGAAAAGGACGGAGTGGTCCTTCCCCTTATTTACCAGCCCCGTTACGTAGAGCAGCGGGTTCAGCAGGCCCTTCTGGACAGGTTCTACGATCGAATAACGAAGGATCTTACGGAGGGGCAGAAGAAGGATCTTCAGCAGAAATTCAACTCATCACAGATAGTTGAGGAGACCTCGCAGCGAATCGAAACCATCGCGCTGGACATCATGGAGCATTACCGGCAATTCCTTAACACGGGCCTTAAGGCTCAGGTAGTCGCTCCATCCAAGTACGCGGCGGTGATGTTCCGGAAAGCCTTTGATCTTCTGGAAGAAGTGTCCGTTGAAGTGATTATTTCAGATTCCGCAGACAGGGAGGAGGACGACTTTCTTCCCGAACACAGGAGAACAGTCGCGGAGTGGCTTCAGAACGAGAAACATCGCTATGGTACTTCCCTTGAATCGCGGGAGAAGAACATCATTCGCGACTTCAAGGAGAATCCGGAAGGTGTCCGGATACTTATCGTTGTCGACAAGCTGCTGACAGGTTTCGACGCTCCTCGGAACACCTTCCTCTACCTGACGAAACAGCTCCGGGATCATAATCTCCTGCAGGCTATCGCAAGGGTGAACCGCCTGTTCGACGGGGATGAACGGAGCGAGGCGAAAGTTAACGGCTTCGTGATAGACTACTCCAGGAACGCCAGAAACCTCTACGATGCCATGCAGCTCTTCTCCAACTACGACCCTGAAGATGTCGAAAAAGCACTCCTGAGTACGGATGACAAAATCAACGAGCTTGAAAAGGTTTACCAGGAACTTCACGGTATTTTCAACGCCGTCAGGAACAAGCGTGATACTGAAGAGTACGTTCGCGTGCTTGAGGCTGATGTTGAGGTTCGGGAACGCTTCTACGAGCTGGTGAGCGAATTCATCCGGCACTTTTCCACATGCAGGGTGTTGTACGATTTTACGCAAAAATTCGATGCCGGGAAGCTGCGTCGGTATCAGGCCGATCTGAAAAGATTCGTGGAACTGAAGAAGATCCAGAAGATCAAAAACGCCGAAGGGGTGAATTTCACGAAGTACGAAAACCAGATCCGAAGAATACTGGACAAGTACGTTACCTCGGAATACGTGGTGGAACTCTCGAAACCGCTGCGGATCACCGAACCCCACGAGTTCAACGCGTACATCGAAAACACCGGGCGCGGGCTGTCGGACAAATCAAAGGCTGAAGCTATAACGGCGCAGACAAAGAGAACCATCGGGGAGAACTTTCACAGGGATCCAACTTTTTACAAGCAATTCAGCGAGAAGATAGAGAAACTGCTGGAAAAGCTTAAAGATGCAAGAATGGAGGATCTTCAGGCTCTCCTGCTCCTGGCCCGCCAGTATCAGGATCAGGTAAGCGGTTACAAGTTCGATGATATTCCCCAATCCATCGGTAAGAAGAAGGAGTACCATCCTTTCTATCGCAACCTTCGTGCGAAATTTGAGGCACATTCTATTGAACCCGACACTCTCTGCGAGATGGTTCGAGCCATGTACGATATCATAGAGAAGCAGAAAATTGTTGACTGGCACAGGAACATAGAGGTCGAACGCAGGGTTCGCATCAACCTTGAGGATTACCTTTTTGATGTTGTCAGGGAAAAAATGCAGATATCGCTTTCTACCGATGAGATCGACTCGATAGTTGAACTTGTCTGGAACCTGGCTGTGGAGAACAGGGCGGAATGAATCCGGATATTTTAAAGGAAGGCGCTTCTCTCCGCCGTTTTGCCTTTCAGAACGTATCCTTCGATTACTACATGATATATCAGGCCAGGAGAACCCTTTCTGTTACGGTATACCCCACGCAGGATCTGGTAGTGAAGGCACCCTTTGGTACCACTGCAGGGAGAATCGAGGATTTTCTGCGCAGAAAGACGCGCTGGGTGTTGAAGCAGAAACGATATTTCGCGCAGTTCAAGATCCCGCGCCCGAAGCAGTATGTGAGCGGCGAGAGTTTCAGGTACAGGGGAAGATCGTACAAGCTTCTTGTTCGTTGTGGTACCTGGGAGAGCGTGTCACTGACACACGGAACGTTGAGGGTATTGTCGAAAAGACCGAATGAACCGGAGCATACAAGGGCCATGCTGGAAAAATGGTTCCTGGAAAGAGCAAGAATAGTGTTCGAGGAGCGTCTCAGGGAATGCTTCGCGCTGTTCGATTACACCGAGATGCCCGGCCTGGCGGTTCGCAGGATGAGGAGGCGATGGGGAAGTTATTCTCTGAAAACACGCAGGGTGAACCTGAATGCCGAACTTATAAGGGCGTCCACCCGGTACATAGATTACGTCATCATTCACGAACTGTGTCACGTTACTTACCGGAAACACGACCGCGCCTTCTACGAGCTGCTCGAGTCGAAACTGCCGGCGTGGAAAGATCTCAAAACCGAACTCGAACTGAGCCTGCTTGGCTGAGAATAGGGACTTTCCTGATTCCCTCTTTCGTGAGAGAATGCAGCCTGAGATACGATGCTATTAGCAGAATAACAAGTAAATTGTCAATATAATATGATAATATTTGTGTAATATATAGATTTGTGTTATTGTTAACTGTCAACTCAGTGATTAAGGAGTGTGTTGTGACGGGTTGTATTAAGGTAAGGAATCTCACAAAGAGCTACTCCGATCTTACCGCTGTTAATTCAATCAGCTTCGATGTTAACCGGGGTGAGATACTGGGAATTCTTGGCCCGAACGGTTCCGGGAAAACCACAACCCTCAAGTCAATTCTGGGGCTTATAGAGTTCGACAGCGGTACAATTGAGATAAACGGTCTTTCCATTTTAAAACAGCGAAGCAGGATACTGAAGGATGTAGGAGCAATTCTTGAAGGTGCAAGGAATATCTACTGGCATCTCACTCCCTTGGAAAACCTTGTTTATTTCGCAGGAATTCGTGGTATTTCAAGGAAACAGATGGAGAAAAGGGCTGAATACCTTTTGGAAAGCCTGGAACTTGCGGATGTTGCGAACAAGGAAATCAGGCAGTTTTCTGCTGGAATGAAGCAGAAATGCGCTCTGGCCTGCGCGTTCGTACACAATCCGTCAATACTTCTGCTGGACGAGCCTACGCTGGGGCTTGATGTTGAAATAACAAGAACGATTATGAGCTGGCTCTCCGATGTTGTTACCCGTGAGGGAAAGACAATTGTAATTACTTCCCACAACATGGATTTTGTTGAAAGTATCTGTGAAAGGATTCTTATCATCAGGAAGGGTGAGATTGTCTCCCACGAAACTGTGAAATCGCTGAAGGAAAAGTTTTCAGGCAAACACTTTCTGATCGAGCTGGAAAGCGAACCAGGTTCATCTTTAATCCGGGATATTTCACTGCTCGGGAATGCTTCTTTCTCCAATAACTTACTTCGGGTTGAACTTAAAAACCTTAACAGCCTGCTTCCCCTCATGCAGCTTCTTGACAGTAACGGGTTGAAAATTGTGGATTTCCGGAGTGTGGAAAACGACCTGGAAGACATCTTCCTGGAAGTAATAAGAGGGAATACCTGTGAAAACGTTTAACCTGATAAGTGCCGAGGGTCGGATGATGTACTGGAGCCTTCGCCGCTACATGTTCAACACGGTTGGAATGGTTATTACATTGTTCATCATTTTCATTGGAATGTTCTGGGGGATAAAATCACTTGGGGGCTCGGGTGTTTCCGGCAATTCTCTGGACAGTATGCTGGTAGGTTATATCCTGTGGGTCAGCGCCATGCTTGCCCTGGGTAACACGGGGGGCGAAATTCTTAGTGAATCGCAGAGGGGAACTCTTGAACAGCTCTATCTCTCACCGCTTGGCGCACACAGGATTTTCTTTTTCAGAGCTATTACGAACATAATATTCAATTTCATGATTATCACGATTATGCTCTACCTGTCCATGGCTGCAACGGGCAGATGGATGAGGATCAATCTGCTTTACATGTACGGAATGATCTTCCTGTCAACTCTCTCGCTTGTAGGTGTGAGTTTCATGATGGGCGGACTCGGCCTTATACATAAAAAGATTGGTTCCATAAACGGAATACTCTCTTTTGGTCTTATCGGTCTTATGCTTCTGCCAACGTACCCTGTAACACCGTATTCGTTCCTGCCTTTCATCGCCGGTGCTGCGGCAATGCGCAGGTTTATAGTGGAGGGTACAGCTTCTCCTTTCTGGTGGTATCTGTTTATTGCAGGCAACAGCCTGTTTTATCTTGTTCTTGGTCTCGTGATCTTCAGGAGAATGGAAAAGAAAGCCAAACGCCTGAACAAGATGAATCAGTACTGATTGAGCACACGACAAAAAGCCTGTCTCACTTTGCTCGGTTGTTCGAATCTCTCCGGAAGCATTATAGAATAATCAGAATGACTGAAAATCGTAAATATCCATAATGATTCGGGCGTGAAAACAAATGAACCGCTCAACTCAGGATATACTCAGTTGCACTTTCAGATTCTTTTCGAATGTTCGTTAACATTGAGGGCTAAGTCATGGATGTCGCAGGTTAACTGCCACCCGTACTCGCCTTAATTGAATAGTATAAAATCATACCAATAATGTACTTACAAAATATCAACAGTATCGATATCAATCAGTAACCGAAAGCATGTGCGTCCTGTATGAGGTTATTCATTGACTATGGAATTACTGGGAATTATAATGAATATAATCATGGTTTATCAGACGAGATACTATTCAGAATCGGTAGTAGACCGGTTGCATGATGTAACATGCTATGATCCTTTTACAGACTGCAACAATTCATTACCTGTTACGTTGAAATTTCACCTACATAGAGGAAAATTAAACAATGAATAGTTACGGTTACTTTTGCTTTTGTTAGTCTGCATGTATGGATTACAGAGGCTAAAGGAAGCAAGGATCTTGCTAGGCCCTGCTTCAGGTGTCCGTGGTTCACGGTGTTTAGCTGAATCAAAACAGGTTAGGAGATACCAATGAAAAATCAGCGCGTGTGGTTAATCACTTTATCCATGATATTTACTGCCAGTATCGTTTTGATGACAATATTCTCGACAGGAGGGAACAGAATGCCAGACGACTTGATAGGCATAGTCGGTTTGGTGATGACAGGGGTCCTTCTGATTAATGTATTTATTGCGTATCGCTATGCACGGGATAGGGGTTATCAGGCTGGTATGTACGCTATCGGAACTTTACT
>CAZOQQ010000126.1:0-5411 GCA_964582075.1 uncultured bacterium
TTCTGACAGGCGTTATCAGGGTTGATCGTAACGGTTCTTTCTTACTGTTTTCTTCCCTTTATCTCTGGAGTTGCTCCGATCTTATCACGGACGGCAGCGGAGTATTGTATGTATGCAACGAACTGGCCGGATACAGTTTTATCAGCGCGTCGGTACTTCGCGTGAATCCACTGTCGGGTGAATGGGATGTTTTCTGCAGAGGCCTGCATGCGTGTGAAGGAATCTGCTGCAGCGGTGACGGATCTTTTCCTCTGTACGTTGCCGAGGAAGATACCGGAAACGGTTCGGGAAGGCTTTCTCTCGTTGATGAGCGTGGCAACGCATCTGTTTTTGCGCGGGGATTTTTCAATATCGAAGATGTGGCGGTTGATTCAACGGGTGGGATATATATAAGCGAAGATTCCACCGGAATGATTATTCTTATCAGAAAGGAAGAATGATCCAAAAGCTAAACGGAAATCCAGGGGGTATTTTGTGTCCAGACTAGATGATTTGAAATCTGAAGCGCTTTTAGGTGGTGGCGAGGACAGGATTAGAAAAAGGCATGAAGCCGGTAAACTGACCGCGCGGGAACGTATTCATCTGCTTCTGGATCCGGAGACCTTCAATGAAATGGGAATGCTGGTTACCCATAACTGCAGTGATTTCGGTATGGGGGGAAGAAAGATTCCCGGAGACGGTGTTGTAACAGGTTATGGAAAGATCCATGGTCGGCAGGTTTACATCTATGCTGAAGATTTTACCGTTTTCGGCGGATCTCTTTCGAAAGCAGTTGCGGATAAAATTACCAGGGTACAGGATCTTGCGCTGAAAAACGGAGTTCCGATAATCGCGATAAAAGATTCCGGGGGAGCAAGGATACAGGAGGGAGTAAATTCCCTGGCCGGCTACGGGGACATATTTTTCAGAAACGTTAAAGCTTCCGGTGTGATACCGCAAATTTCCGCAATCATGGGACCATGCGCGGGCGGCGCGGTTTACTCTCCTGCTCTTACGGATTTTGTTTTCATGGTTGATCAATCAAGCTATATGTTCTTAACGGGACCTGATGTAATAAAAGAAGTTACACACGAAGATGTAACATTCGAGGAGCTGGGGGGTGCAGCCGCTCACAGCAGCAAAAGTGGAGTTTCACATTTCATCGCCAAATCCGAGGAACAATGTCTAGCCTTGATAAGAGAGCTTATGACCTATCTGCCTCAGAACAATATGAGCGATCCGCCGGGGATACAGTGTACCGATCCTGCCGAAAGAAGCGATGAATCCCTCGATACGGTGATACCTGCAAATTCATCGTTACCCTACGATATTAAATCCGTAATAGATTCGGTTGTTGACAACGGTACGTTGTTGCAGGTGCATGAAGATTTCGCTCCGAATATGATAGTGGGGTTCGCGCGGATGGACGGAAAACCGGTAGGAATCGTTGCCAATCAGCCCGCCGTGCTTGCCGGCGTACTGGATACTCTTTCTTCTGCCAAAGCCGCGCGATTCATAAGATTCTGCGATTGTTTCAACATACCGATTCTGGTCTTTGAAGACGCTCCGGGTTTTCTTCCCGGTGTTGAGCAGGAACATTCAGGGGTTATCAGAGAGGGTGCCAAGCTGCTCTACGCTTTCTGCGAAGCAACCGTTCCAAGAATCACGGTGGTTACAAGAAAGGCATTCGGTGGAGCGTACATAGCAATGAATTCGAAAAATGTCGGCGCGGATATGAATTTCGCCTGGCCCTCCGCTCAGATAGCGGTAATGGGAGCCAAGGGAGCCGTAAAAATTCTGTTCAGAAGAGAGATCGCGAAGGATGAAGATCCTGAATCCAAGCGTCAGTTGCTGATCGACGAATACAACGAGAAGTTCAACAATCCATACGTGCCGGCTGGAATGGGATATATTGACGAGGTTATAAAACCCCACGAGACAAGACCTAAAATTATATCTTCGCTGAAGATACTCGATGGCAAGAGGGAAAATATGCCTCCAAGGAAGCACGGGAACGGGCCATTATGAATGCCATAAGCAAGATCCTTATAGCAAACAGGGGCGAAATAGCGGTAAGAATCGCCAGAGCATGTCACGAAACGGGAATAACTTCGGTTGCTGTGTACTCGGAGGCTGACAGATCGGCCAAGCACGTAAGATATGCTGATGAGGCTTACGAAATAGGACCTGCCCCCTCAACCGAGAGCTATCTGGTAATTGACAGAATAGTTCAGACGGCAGTACGGACCGGTTGTCAGGCCGTTCATCCCGGTTACGGTTTTCTTGCAGAAAACCCGGCCCTTCCAGCTGCCTGCGAGAAGGAAGGGATTATTTTCATTGGTCCCGATGCTGAATCGATGTCGCTTCTCGGAAACAAGACTGAAGCACGAAAAGTGATGAAAAAAGCTGGTGTTCCCATAATTCCCGGAACTCTGGAACCTTTGAAATCGGAAGCCGAAGCCTTGTCCACTGCCGCGGAAGCGGGATATCCCGTTTTGCTGAAAGCCACCGCGGGGGGAGGCGGAAAAGGGGTACGCGTTGTCTATTCGGAGGACGAACTGATACCCGCTCTGAAAAGAGCTGGAGCCGAGGCCCTGGCCGCATTCGGCAATCCTGACATTTACCTGGAAAAATACCTGATTGAACCCAGGCATGTTGAAATACAGATACTTGCCGATAACTACGGAAATGTCATTCATCTGAACGAGAGAGAATGTTCCGTTCAGAGGAGATATCAGAAACTTATCGAGGAATCTCCCTGTGTCATCCTTGATGAGGCAATGAGAGGGAGAATGGGAGAAGCCGCGATTACAGCTGTCAGGGCATCGGGATACAGGAATGCTGGTACGGTGGAATTTCTCGTCGACTCAAACGGTAACTTCTACTTTCTGGAGGTTAATACCAGGCTTCAGGTAGAACATCCTGTAACCGAGATGATAACGGGTATCGATCTGGTCAAGGAACAGATAAAAATCGCTTCCGGGGAAAAACTCAGCCTGACCCAGGCGGACATAGGGATAAACGGAGCCGCGATCGAATGCAGAATTTCGGCTGAAGACCCCGACACTTTTCTTCCTTCGGCGGGTTACATAAAAGAGCTTGTTGAACCTTCAGGACCGGGAATAAGGGTTGAATCGGGAATATCGGCGAATTATGACGTTCCAGTATTCTACGATCCTCTCATCGCCAAGGTTGTCGCGTGGGGAAAGGACAGGGAGGAGGCTATTGCCAGAATGCTCAGGGCTCTTGATGAATACAAGATAAAGGGAATCAAAACAACAATACCTTTTCATAGAAGAGTGCTGGTTAACAGAGATTTTACGGAGGGAAAGTACGATACCGGTATTGTCGCTAGAATTGAGAAGGATAAAGCAGACGATTTCCTTGAAATATCCGCAATAGCAGCGACCATAGTAGCGATGGATAATGACAGGATTGACTTTGATCCCGATACAAAGCAAAGTGACAGATGGAAATTATCCGGAAGGATCTACGGTGGCATTCGAAGTATCTGATGGTGAGCACCTGCTGAGAGTTGAAGCTTCAAGGCTTGAAGTCCGACCACATGATGAGCTTTTTGAAGTTAAAATAGATGGTGTGACCAGGGTACTGAGTATATCAAGGATTTCTCCTGTACACCTGTCTATTATTCTCGACGGAAAATCTTACAATGTCGAAGTGGAGCGCTTCAGGGATAAATACCAGGTTGTAACAAAGGGTGAGGTTTACGAGTTCACTGTCACGGATGAGCGTGAAGTAATCACTACCGCGAAGCAACAGGTTGGGGGAAGACTGGTTGTAACAGCGCCCATGCCCGGTATGGTTGTGGAAGTAATGCGAAGTTCCGGAGAACAGGTTGAAGCCGGTGCAGGGATTCTCGTTCTGGAAGCCATGAAAATGCAGAACGAGATAACCGCGCCCGTTTCAGGCGTAATTTCCGAGATCTCAGTTGAATCGGGAGCCTCGGTAAATTCGGGTGACAGCCTTTTCGTAATTGAAAGCTGATGCCTCCGCGGTTGTTCCTTTTGTCCTTTGGCCGCGAAGTATAGTCTATAGAAAAGCAGGAGATCAGCAGAATGAAGATAGGTATTATCACGTGGGGCAGCCAGGGCGATATAAGACCTTTTATAGCTCTTGCAACCGGGCTTTCCAAACGGGGCCACCAGGTGGAGATGGTTGCCTCGCCCATCGATTACAGTGATTTCTCCGGAATGCTCGACAGACCTGGTATAAGATTTTCAGAGACCACAAGGATCACTGCCGACCGGGATGAATTCGTGAAGGTCAGTCGCATGGCTATTAACGATCGCAATCCCATGAACCATTTCAAATTCCTGCTGGAAAATCTGTTCGATCCCATAGAAGATGAACTTATGGAAAAAAGCAAGCAGCTCTGCCGGAATTGTGACGTAGTGGTTAGGCATCTGCTGGTATACCCGCTTGCAGTAGCAGCGGAGAGTACCGGCACACCCCTGATCGATGTTACACCTACTGCCGCTGTAATGCCATCGCCGGATATTCAGCCGGGCGGCTTACCCTGGACGGGGAGATTACTGAACTCATTCATGTGGAAAGTAATTTCAAAAGTTATGTCGGGAATGCTGCGGGAACGGGTGAATTCACTTAGAACCCAAGTGGGGTTGGCACCCGTGATGGATGTGTATCACTGGCTGCTGGAAACGAGCGACCTGACCCTGATTGCCTGCAGTAAAGCTATGCTTCCGGATAAGATCGAATGGAAGGGTAACGTGCATGTCTGCGGCACCTTTGATCCTGATGACCGGACTAGCGAACTTTCTCCGGAGCTTGCGGAATTTCTGGCCTCCGGGTCACCCCCTGTGTATGTAACTTTCGGAAGCATGATACATTTTGAACCGGAACCTGACTGGTTGATGGAAACTGTCGCGGACGCGATTATCGATGCCGGGCAGCGTGGTATACTCCAGTGTGACAGAGATGACCTCAGCTGGACACCTCGTGATCGTAGAATACTTGTCACTGGAAAGAACAATCATACGAATGTGTTTCCGCGGTGCAGAGCTGTTGTGCATCATGGAGGGGCCGGTACATCTCATACTGTTGTATCCTGTGCTCTGCCTTCTGTGGTGGTAATGTACGGTGTGGACCAGCTGTTCTGGGGCCCCCGGCTTTTCAAACTGGGTGTTGCGCCCAAGCCCCTTCTCCGAAGAAAATTGACACGCAGGCGGCTTTCGGATGCGATAGTAAAAGCCTGTGGGTCATCGAGCATGAGAAAACGTGCAGAAGAACTTGCAGCGATCATGAAAACCGAAGAAGGTGTTCTTACTGCCGCAGAACTGATCGAAAATATTTAAGCGTCACCCCGGAATTTTCCGGAATGATTTTTCTGTTCTTCTCCAGCTGCTTTCAGGAATCTTTCTCTATCCAGCCTGGCCGCTTTGGGAAATCGGATC
>CAZOQQ010000126.1:5511-6627 GCA_964582075.1 uncultured bacterium
AGCTGCTTTCAGGAATCTTTCTCTATCCAGCCTGGCCGCTTTGGGAAATCGGATCCCCTCTACGGTATCTGCGAAGGCAACCTGCATCCTCACGATTATCGGACCAAGGAACGGAATTCTGCTCAGATGCCGATGGGGTCTGCCAAGGATAATGGCTATCCAGAATATCAGTATCAGTGCAGGGACAAGTTCGATTATTTCACCAGACGTAAGCCACTTCAGCCCGGCCGATCCGGTCAGGGTTCGGAACGCAATCCAGCCCCAAAAAAGCGGGTAAGTTGCGGCTGAAGCCAGTACGATACCTGTAAGGTATCCGCTCCAGGCTCTGAAACGGCGATGTCTGGACGAGACAACCCGTCGGATAATTCCTTCGCGAATCATGGCTATACGACCTTCGGATGATCCGAAAGCTATCAGTACTGTTGCCAGCAGTACAAGCCCCGCACCCGCCGCAAGTAGAACGCTCAACTCCAAAGAAACCAGCCAGATCAGCGGCGGGAACAGTGCGGCGGCAAGAACCAGAATGAAAGGCGCGCCAAGTAAACAGAGAATGTAGAGAAATACCAGGAAAGCTGCCAGATCCAGTACAATTTCCCATAATTTTCCCGGTAGACCATCTTTTACTCTTATCTTTCACCTCCAGGCCGAAGACTTCCTGAAAAAGAACCGTAGTCCTGCTGCCGATTGTTCCGAATGTAATCTTCTATCCGCTTCTACCTGATGTCAACTGTGCCGGCTATGCAAGTGCGCAACGCGCGAACCGGGAATTCTGCATTTCTAGCGGTGGTATTGCTGCAGAGAGGAATGAACGCGGCTGAGATGTTGTTTTTCCCGTTTGACGAGATGTGTTATCAGGCGATAAACATGTACTTTGACGAAATCGTTCAGGACGAACCAGGCCAGAGCGTAGCCCCATACCAGTCCAGCCAGTTTCCACCCGATCGGTTGCATAAGCGACAGTCCGTAAACTGCGATCAGAGTGGCAATAGCCTGTGTGGTCTCACATGTCCAGAACAGTTTACCGGCAGGGAATGGACGCCGCCAGAAGGGTTCGTGGCCTGTTCGTGTCAGATAGATCGTCAGGTGTCCCGCCACTGTCAGTTTAAGGAAGATAAG
>CAZOQQ010000127.1:0-6612 GCA_964582075.1 uncultured bacterium
ACCTGATGCTCTTCGCATTTGAGAATAGAGGTGTTCTTTCCACTTTATTCCGGAGGCTCTCATACAATATACCCTCCCACTATTATGCAATAGCTACATAATGCATCTACTACACAATAGAAGGCTTAAACCGGGATAGTACCCTTCGATGAAATGGAAAAAGGTCTCCCATATCAAGTGGCACCAGGCCTGTGGTCCTGACGAGGAGTGCAACGGCCTCGCCCTCTGCTCCCTCCATCACAAGCTATTTGACAGAGGTGCATTCTTGAGCATAATAACTTCCGCATCTTACTCAGTAGATTCCGTTTCAACTGAGCTGCTTTCGCCAGATTGATTACCATTGCCATTTGTAAATATCGGAATCTTTCCGGATGTATTACTGGTATTACTTGTTATCTCTCTGCTAAAAGGAATTGATTTTCCGATAATTCCTTCTTGATGGATTATCTTCTTACTCTCTTTTTCTTCTTCTCTCATCATGATTGTTTCTCCTCTAATGTCCTCATGTATACTATTTGTTCTCCGGATGGCGAATAGTACCAGGCTGACTCCGGGCTCAGAGCACCGCTTTTCAATACTAATCTACCCCGTTCGATCAAAGTTTCATGTGTTTCATGATTGTATTCCCGAATGATTCCGACGATTTCTTTACCATCTGAATACCTGATCAAATGCCACTTTCCAGTAAATTGTTCTATTGCTTTTACCGGAAAGATGCTTGAATGAGTAGATAGCCGAGCATCACCCGAATGTAGTGCTTTCGCAATCCAGTCACGATTGATGATAACTGACCATAGTAAAGCCAGTATAATTGTAAGCGATAGTACACTAAGTATTGGTTTCCAATCAGTACCGGATATAGTGACACCAAACAGCTTTGCAATCGCGTATATGACAAGGGATGCTATCAAGGAGTCAACAACGTAATGATGAACTTCATATTTCTCGATAGAACATCTTAAGCTTAGTACTTTGATGAACAGAAAACCAGGCAAAAGAAAGGTTAGTACTGTTATGGATTCCTGTGAAATATCCATTTATTCCTTCTTCCTATCTAGTACACAATTAAATCGAGTCCTAAAGAACATTTTGCCCCATTCCGTCCCGTCGAGTTTTGAAAATGCAGAGCAATTTGAAATCCGTTTTCTTCGTACCTCTATCTGTTTCCAAACGTTCATGTCTATGCGCGATTCAGTATTCTGTGAAAGCAGTACGGATCATTATGAAATTCACCGGTTGAAGAATGTGACATAACTGCGCAACCGCCCATGCATTGTTCACCAAATTCGCATCCTTCGCAGAATTCCCCCAGATCATCGGGAGTGAATTTTCGATTGTACGCAAACGAATCCTCTGAGAACCATATACTCCATAGATCCCGGTCCCGCAGGTTACCCTCAACGAGATGATCCGGCATTGACAGGCAACCCTTAACATCTCCATTGCTGGTGATCCCGCAGGACGCCCTGCCTGCAGCACAGCCTTTCCAGGAAGGATCACGGGTGTCAAGATCGGTGTAATATCCTACTCCATCGGCTGGTACCATTCCGATACTTGTATCACTGCAGCTGATAATGTTGGTATGAACGAAATTACCTATTTCAAGAAATGTCGACTCCGAGAGATCCAGACTGCCCTTTTTGGCCCTGCCAAGGGCAAAGGTCGGTTGAACCTGCCAGTGCTTTATACCCAGCTCCTCCAGGAATGCCTGGAGTAATGGAAGCTCTTTTACATTCAAATGATTAACCGCAGTGATGGCAGCCACTGGAACACCGGCATCGAGTGCTGCTTCAATTCCGGAGATTATCTTCCTGAAAAGACCCGGTTTCTCTCGTATGCGATCATGGGTTTCCTCCAGTCCGTCAATACTTACACCAACCGTGGCAATCCCAAGATCGGATAGAGCAGAAATATTCTCCTTGAGGAGAAGTCCATTTGTAACCATTCGGAAAGGAATATTGTAGCTGTTCAATCGTTCAGCTATTCTTGGCCAGTCGGATCTGAGTAAAGGTTCACCTCCTTTCAATGAATACAGAACAGTTCACTTCCTCTTCAAGAACCGCTTAAGATTCAAAGCTATGCTCGCGCCTCCGATAATGCTGTCATCCAGAACATGTGCGATATCAATTCTGATATCCGGTTCTCTGACTTCCCGTTTATGTGAAATGCCTCTAACGAACGTACGAGAAGGGATAATTCTGCCCTGCATCGGAACAGGTTCATTTGTTCGAAGTCCGATATAATGGAATCGACCTCCTGCCAGCAAAATGTAAATAACACCTTTCTGGGTCTTTGATTGTCTGTACTTCAGTTTTTTCAGTGTGCCGGGATCTACGACACTCTTTGGAATTCTTAACTGGAAGACGAAATTCTTCGGGATCGATTTCATACTGATATCCAAGCCCATCTTTCTGGCATCCCATTTGTGACCGCCCAGAGTAAGCGGAAAAACCATATCCGACTCAACCACCCATAGGTTTTTCATTCCTATATTGTTATCCAACCAGACGGTTGCCTGCGATCCCCCGGGATGCATGATCGGATCTGCAGCGCACTCCAATCTTGCAAGAAGACAGAAGTGTCCTCTTTTTTTGCCGTCAGGAGTGTTTTCTACCTGTGTGGCGCTTGTAGGAAGCGGAGGACTCCATACAAAAGGTCCCGCAACTCTTGAATCCTTCGCTGGAATGGAAGTGATGAAGAACTGATTCGTTGGATTACCATCAACTGTGATGGTTCCGTTCATGGGATTCCCGCTTTGCCCATCTTTCCAGTCAGCAGGAAAAGCATTGAAAGTGCTTGGATCTGCATAGTAGAATCCGGCTGTAACTGAATTAGCCTGATCTACTCCCCTGTTTCTGGCTTTGATATACACGTAGTAATCTGTACCGAACACAGGTCTGTTTTCATGGACAGCAGCTGCAAAATCATTGTTCGGATTCGCAAGAACAGAATCAACCACTTTAATATCAGGTGAAACCCAGTGAGCACCCCTGCTGCGGACCAGTCCCCTGTCGATACTGTTATCCTTCATCCATATATCCACTCTGTTCATAGCGATGAAAGCGTCAACCACACCTGTACCGGTTGCATTATCCGTTCCAACGCCTGCTGCTTCACCGTTTGCACTACTCCCAACAGTAACGTCAACAGCTGTCTGCATGAGCCTTTGTTTTATCAGAGCTGGCTGCCCTCTGAAAGATGGATTGGATTGAATCAGAAGACAGGCTACAGCAGCAACTTGTGGAGTCGCGCTTGAAGTACCGCTTGCCACAAGCCATCCATCGTTATCGGTGGTTTCATCATGGTCAGGGAATGAAGAACCTCCAAAGGCTTTATCTTCATCGGATCCGGAATGGCACGGAAGCGTAATATAGATACCCTTTGGTGACTGACCTACAAACCCGGTCATGTCAGGCATCTGGCGCCCGCTATCAACTGCAATCGTTCCACTCGAGGAATAAGTGGAAGCTTCAAACGAATCGGTATCGTTGGAATATGTGCCCCCGACACTTATCAGTTCAGGGATGGATGACGGGAACACAAGAGTGCCTCCGTTTCCGCAGGCACAGCAGATAGTAATACCGTCAACAATCGCCTGAATAATGGCTGCCCTCAGGTCGGGTACATCCTTCGTTGTTCCCCAGCTGATTGTGATAACATCGGGATTGTATTCCACAGATTTCAGAAAAGCGGCTGTAGCACTTGAAATCTTCTTCCCGTTTCGGATCCCAATGAATTCCACACCTGGTGCAACGGCAAGAGCATTTGCTGCAATTGCAGTGCCATGACTGCCGTTTTCAGCGGTATCATCATAGGCAGTTTCATCAAGAGTGATGTTGTATCCCCTGGCAGTGTAATAGGGATGATCGAATGTGCCCTGATCAGGCATGACCAGCCGCACACCTGAACCATCAATCCCTTTCTGATGACACTGTACAGCATCCACCAACCTGGCTACATCATCGGGCACTTTCAGGTGGAAATATGATGGATTGGGAGGATCAGATGACTGGCAGAATAATGCCGGAACAGCAAGGTGAATAGAATCAACAAGGCCCTGCAGCTGCTTGGGAATCGGAAGTTTCTTACCTTTTTTGTAAAGGATATCAATACCGCACCCCTTACTATCCGGTACTCTCTGTTCTTCGGGAACAGCGTATGGGAAGAATCTCCTCTTCTCAAGTTTGAGATTGAAGATCTTTTCAAATTCATCTATCGGAGCAGCAATGCAGATAGTTATCCTGTTCCTGGTCACTATCCGGAGCCCCATCGATTCAACAATGGATTCAACTATCTTCGAGATACCTTCAGGAGGATAGAACTCCCTGATTGTATCGCTATTTATCTTCACTTTCTTTTCATGAATAGATCTGCCGCTTGCAGATCGCAGAGTGATATCTGCATGAATCAGCTTGAGTCCGTATCTGTTCTTTTTTGTACTTGATTTGCGTGTGTTTTTTTTGCTCTTATTCACTTTTGCAGTCATTATCCACTCCTTTAACGTGCCCGGCCATGCCTGATGATTCAGCAACCGCCAACAGGATTTCGTTATGGATATTTGAATGCTCATGAAGGATATGAATTTTGAAGAGTATCAGATATAACAATACATATCTTCTGAAAAAGACAAATACCATATTCCTATACTCGCAGTATGCATAATACTTGTATACTTTTTCAGTATACTCAAATTTCGCACAGTGTTCAAGATTAATACAGATTGAAAATACACTAATCGTTATATTAGTTTATATTGAGTATTAAATATACATATAAATTAATTTTCATCTGAAACTTTGAATAAATATGTAAAATTGATAGAATAATATACCTGTTATTTTCATATTCTTCTTTAATACATGTAAGAACGTACTTTTCATTAAGATACAAGCTGGAAAGTAAATCGAATAGAAAATCGCAATTGACATCAATCGGTATGGCAGTGAGTATTAATAATCAACCGCACATGGGATTCTCTCTGTAGTCAAATCCCGAAATGACGGTTTCGGGTTACCCGATTCTTCCAACCGGGGCCAGGTACACCACGAACTCATCAACTCCGTCAAGCTGAAGAAGGTTGTCAACTTTACTCTGCGAGTATGCGGCAATGGCAACCGTTCCAAGTTGAAGAGATTCTACTGCAAGGTAGAGATTCTGACACACGTGACCGGCATCAAGAAGCATGGCCTTGTGAGACTCTCCTTTGTAACGCCATTCTCCCATGTAGGGTCTGCACGCCCAGAAAAATACAACCGGAGCCTCGCCTGCAAAACTCTGTCCTACAGTTGCCGCAGTGATTTTTTCCTCCATATCGTTCACCTGAAACAGGAAAGCAAGGCTATGCCTTAGTGCGGAGTAATGGTATATACCGGGTTCCAATCCGGTAACCCTGTTGATTGCAAGATAGGTTTCAAAGGGGTGACGGGCTCCTGCTGATGGAACCGTTCTGTAGGTTACGGTTCCCCTGTCGTTGTAGGCACTGATTGTTTTTTTCACTCCCTGAGTTGCCCACAGAAGGAATGACAATTCTTCGAGAGTTACGCTTCCGGAAGTGTATTTTCGCCTGCTTACCCTTTCCAGAACGCATTCCGCAAGGTCAGGCTTAACCACTTCCGCAAAAACGTATTCAGGAAGTGCGATTTCTCCGGTACCTGAAAAAGCTCTTGATTCCACCGGAGGCGGATTGACTCCCAGAACCTGGTCCGAATCTTTTTCAATAAACTCAGGAGAGTCAAAATGCGATTTCATCAATTCTCTGTTTGCTGCCCACCGTTTCATATTCCTCCAATGTTATATGCAATACGCAAGGAGTTATTTCTTCAAAGGATTTTGTTCCAGCCGGTGGGAGTTTTCCTGTAGCCCGACATCTCCAGCGGGAGTTCGTCATCTTCCCATACGGTAAACCTTACGGCTCTGCAGCCCCGGTGCTTCAGAAAAGTCTCAAGCGCGGTAAGCAGTTCGTGAGCCTGGTGATTCCCATCGATTTCAACTTCCGTTACTATGCTTACGGCTCCAGGCTTCAATACCAGGCTGCCAAGCTTCTCCCCTGCCAGCTCGAGTATCACTTTCCCTTCGTCACCTTTAAGAAGACGAGGTTCGTTCCTTATGCTCTTTTCCCTCTGCTTCCTTCTGATAATGAAAAGGGCTGCCGCATACAGAACGAAGAAGGAAAAGACGGCGGGGATCACTGCAACCCTCCCCTGCAGGATCACAAGAACGGCAAGAAGAGTTCCATGAGCCAGAAACAGGAAACCCATAACCGTGGACATCTCACCTGAGAATTCCCTGCCAGCGGAAAATCCCGTGATTTTCTTCATCTGGGTAGACAGCCACGGCTTCCCTCTAGCAGTTGATACGAGCAGCACGGCAGCAAGAACAAGTTCGAGAATCACGTAACCTGCACCCCTGTAGCCAAGCGCTGCAAGCCTGTCTCCTCCCAGACCTGCTGCCGCGAGTACAGCGCCTTCAAGAATAAGTGAGAATTGTCTTTTCCCGCGGAAGACCATAAGGAACAGGAATTCACCAAATCCAAGTAAAAACACGGCCAGGGCGGCAATGTATCCGTCAAGGAAGATATCGGACGCGAGATACCCGGCGAATACGATCAGGGTC
>CAZOQQ010000128.1:0-6564 GCA_964582075.1 uncultured bacterium
TACCTGCAGAAGCATATTGTACAGATCCGTATGCGCTTTTTCTATTTCATCAAAAAGTACTATTGAATAAGGTCTTCTGCGAACTTTCTCGGTCAGCTGTCCACCCTCATCGTACCCTACATACCCCGGGGGCGCGCCTATCAGCCTTGATCCGGCAAAACTCTGCTGGAATTCGGACATGTCGATTCTGATAAGAGATGCCGGATCCCCGAATACCAGTTCCGCGAGTATCCTTGCTGTTTCAGTTTTCCCTACACCTGAAGGTCCAAGAAAAAGAAATGTTCCGGCTGGTCTGTTCACATCCCTGAGGCCTACCCGGCTTCGTCTTATTGCGCTGGTGATACTTGCTATCGCTTCTTTTTGTCCTACGATTCTGCTTTCAAGCCGATCCTCAAGATCCAGAAGCCTGGCGGTTTCGCTTTTTCCAATTTTGTTAACGGGAATACCTGTCATGTCCGCCACAACCTCAGCTACCTGTTTTTCCGAAACCGGTGAAATATGAACTCCGGCCAGCCATGTTGAACGAGCTTCGGCAAGTTCCTTCTCCCGGTTTTCAATCTCTTCACTCAGGCCGCTGACGACGCCGGGGTCTTCATCCCGTGAAGCTTTCTCTTTCCGGAGTTCAGCAAGTGAGTTTATCATCTCCTTGATGTTATCGGGCAAAGCGGAATGAGATACCCGGTTCTTCGCCCCGGCTTCATCCATTACATCAATTGCCTTGTCCGGCAGAAACCTGCCGCTGATGTATCTGGCTGCCAGCTTCGCGGAAGCCTGAACAGCTTCATCGGTATAAACCGTTCCGTGATGTTCTTCGTACCTCTGTCTTAAACCTTCGAGAATCTCAATCGTCTCGTTCACTCCCGGAGGATCGACAGGAACCGGTTGAAATCTTCTTTCAAGTGCTCCATCCTTTTCAATACGTTTCCTGTACTCATCCAGTGTGGTCGCAGCGATACATTGTAATTCGCCCCTTGCAAGCGCAGGTTTAAGAAGATTGGCCGCGTCCATGGCCCCTTCCGCCGCCCCGGCTCCAACCAGTACATGCGCTTCATCAATGAAAAGTATGATATCTCCCGATTCGGCAACTTCTCCCAGCAATTTTTTCAGTCTCTGCTCGAACTGTCCTCTGTATTTCGTGCCGGCGACTACGGCAGCCATATCAAGCGCAAGTATTCGTTTACCCGCTATCAGATCCGGTGTTTTTCCCTGCGCTACAAGTCCGGCAAGACCTTCAACAATCGCGGTTTTTCCTACTCCCGGCTCTCCGATAAGAATAGGATTCGATTTCTTTCTTCGACAAAGAACCTGCATCAATCTGCTTATCTGCCGTTCCCTGCCGATGACCGGATCCAGTTTGCCTTCTCTGGCCATACTGGTGAGATCTCTGCAGAAATAATCTATTCCGGGGATTTCCTGCATGTTTCTGGATCTTTCAGTCGTATCGGATTCGATATGAGGCGGAAGCTCATCGGCAGCTTCTTCAGCAGCCTTCAGAAATACCCCCTTCTCCCTGAGGATACTTGAAGCCTGGCAGTTGCCTATGGACAGAAGACCAAGAAGAAGGTGGTGGGTACCTGTTTCCGTCGAACCGCTGCTTACGGCTCTTCTTACCGCTTCACGCCGGACGAGACGGGCTTTGGTGGTCCAGCCTACTTCCCGAAGATTGATCTCGTTCGCAACCGGCCTGCGCATCAGGTTCTCAAGCCTTGTCTTGAGTACTCCAACCCTAACGCCAAGCTCATGAAGAATGATCAGAGCCGCAGATCCCTTAACAGAAATAAGACCGAACAGAATATGCTCGGTGGCTACTTTACTCTGTCCGGACCGTTCAGCCTCGTTAACTGATATTTCCAGAGCGGCACGCGCTTTCTCCGTCAGTTTCTCCGGCACTTATCCTCCTCCGTAATTAATCTTGACTACGGGATACATCTATCCAAAATAGTGCTTCCCGGTTCCTGAAAGATAATTCTGTGCAGGAAACTCTGCAATCTTAACATATCAGGAACTTAGTATTCCATTCTCAAGCTCAAGGCGTCTGTGAGCTCTATCGGCAAGTTCCATGCTGTGAGTCGCTATGATAAAAGCCTGGTTTCGTCTTTCGGCCAGCTCAAGAATCATATCCTCAACGAGTCTGCTGTTGGCGGTATCCAGATTCCCGGTCGGTTCGTCCGCCAGCACTATGGAAGGTGAAAGAATCAATGCCCGTGCCACAGCGACTCTTTGACGCTCACCACCGGAAGCCTCCGAAGGAAAATGCTGACCTCTTCCGGAAAGTCCGACTTCTTCAAGCAGTTCGGATGCCGATTCAAGGGCATCCTTCCGCGAGTTTCCAGCCAGCATGGAAGGCATTGCGACATTTTCCAGTAATGTAAACTCATCAAGAAGGTGATGAAACTGAAATACGAAACCTAGATCTGTGTTCCGGAGCTTTGCTCTTCTGGTTTCGTTCACTGACCATACATCCGTTCCGCTGATAGATACGGTACCGCGATCCGGTGGATCAAGAACTCCGCAGACATGCAGAAAAGTGCTTTTTCCGGAACCACTCGGTCCAACGATTGATACAACTTCTCCCGTGGATACTTCGAGACACGCTCCTCTCAGAATCGAAAGGAAAGTTGAATCCTTACCGTAAGATTTCCAGATATCTGCTGCCGACAGGACTGTAGTATCACTCATATCTTACCGCCTCCGAGGGAGACACACTCAGTGCATGCAGAGCGGGGAAAACCGACGCGACAAGGCAGGCTGCGATTGTAACTCCTATCATTTCAAGGATAAAATGCGGTTCCACTTTCCCCGGGAGCATGTCGATCCAGTATACACTGCTCTCAAGCCGTATCGGAAAATATCTGTTGATAACCATAACGGAAAACACCGCGAAAATGCTTCCCGCCAGGGCACCACCTGCACCGATTATACCCCCCTGCATCAATCCCGTAGAAACAACTATACCGGGAGATGCCCCCATCGATCTCAATACTCCCGTATCTCTTTTATGTTCAATCGCAATCATATTAAGAGCGCTGAGAAGGTTAAGTAAAGCTACAACACTTATCAGAGCAAGTACGATGGTCATTCCTGTTTTCTCCAGTCCCAGTGCTTCAAAGAGATTTTTGTGACCCGATACGAAAGCGGTACATACCATGTAATCGCAATCCCCGGAGATATAGGAGTCTCTCAGAATGGAAGTCAGAATCTCCGCTTCGTTCACGGGCTCCGCACCACTCACCAGGCCTACGCTTATGGATGTTGCCGGGATCGGATCTTTAAAAAGCAATGACGCGGTTTCCATATCGGCAATAATTATTGAAGAGTTGTATTCATCGATACCGAAATCGGTTACTTCAATTACACTTACAGAAACAATGGTGTCAACCAGCAGCCTCCCCATCGAAGAAAATTGAGTTGCATCAGTAGAAGCCAGTCTTATCGTATCCCCACCGGAAACACCCAGTCTTTCCGCTAGTGTTGTACCCAGAACAGCTCCTCTTCCGGTTACGTTCAAATTACTAAGTCTGTTACCGGTAAGCAGGGCAGGTTCCACATTCCAGTCCACACCCCTTATTCGAACTCCGGCAACGTCTCCACTGTTCCCGGCGGCAACCACCGTTTTTTCCAGAACCGGCGAAACGGCAGTAATATTCTCGAAAGTTCCAGCCAGGCTGTCCACAAATCGAATGGATTCGGAATCAAGCACAAAACCTCCAGGAGTTCTGATTTCCATCGGAGGATGAATTGAGGATAACTGCTTCAGAATGGTATCTGAAAATCCGTCCATGAACGAATTCAGTACCAGCAGAGCCGCTACTCCAATGGCTATTCCCGCGATTGACAGAAAGGAGATCGTTCTTACGAAACCGGAATTTGATCGGCTCATAATCTGACGCCAGGCGATACGGAAGACAAGAAACAGTTTCACTGACCGGTTCGCCTTAAATGCGGGAACAGGATTGTGTCTCTTATCCTGCTGGTATCTGTCAGTACCATTACAAGTCGATCAACACCTATCCCCATCCCGCCAGTGGGAGGCATGCCGGTTTCAAGAGCGTACAGGAAATCCTCGTCAGGCTTACCTTTTCTGTGCTTTCCGGCATCCGCCTGAGCCTTCAGAATTTTCCTCTGAAGAACAGGATCGTTCTGTTCGCTGAAAGCGTTGGCCAGTTCAAGGCCAGCCAGAAACACTTCGAATCTCTCCGTAACGCCGGAACCGTCTTCTTTTCTCTTAGCGAGTGGTGACAGCTCCTCGGGATAATCGACCACAAAAGTCGGCTGCACTATCCTGTTAGCAACGTAAAAATCAAACAGTTTATCAAGCATTGTTGTACGATCATCGGCCTGTGTATTAATGCCGTTCCTGATAATTAACTCCTTCAGATCCTCTGTCTCCCACGAAAACAGATCCTCTCTGCTTGCTTCCCTCAGAGAATCCAGAAACCCTATCCTCCGAAACGGAGGAGTAAAATCAATAACGGTTCCCTGATACTCGAAACTCCTGCCATGATCTGCTGCAGCGGCAGCGGAAACGGACATCTCCTCGAACCTGTTCATCATAGTTGTGTAATCAGCGTACGCTTCGTAAAGCTCGAGTTGAGTGAACTCCGGACTGTGCGTTCTGTCAATGCCCTCATTCCTGAAATCTTTCCCAAGCTCGTACACTTTATCGATTCCTCCGGCTACAAGCCTTTTAAGGTAAAGCTCCGTAGCGATCCTGAGATAGAACTGCCGGTTCATGCTTCCGTACCTGGTTTCGAAAGGCTCCGCAGCAGCCCCTCCGTACAGCGGTTGCAGTACAGGCGTCTCAACCTCAAGAAATCCGAGAGAATCAAGGTAAGATCTTAAAGCTGATACTATCCTGCTTCGTTTGATGAATCTGTCGAGAGATTCGGGATTCACCTGAAGATCCACACACCTGTGGCGAAAAAGGAAATCCCTGTCGGTAACTTCATCATGAACTGTGCCATCAGCGTCTACTTTTACCACGGGGAGCTGTCTCAGGCTTTTGCACAGCAGCCTGACCTCTTCACATTTTACTGTCAATTCACCGGTTCTTGTTGTAAAGACGGTTCCCTTAATCTGAATTATGTCACCCAGATCGAGCAGATCAAGTACGGACCAGTCTCTTTCAGTGAGGATTTTTTTTCCAAGATACAGCTGAATCGATCCTGTGCCGTCCCGGAGGTCGGCAAATACCGTTTTTCCGTGTTCCCGTTTGCCGGTAAGCCTTCCCGACGCGGTAACACTGTCTTCCGTTTCGCCAGCATCCCTTATTTCGAGAATTGATTTCGATTCATCACATCTGGCCGGATACGCGTTTATTCCAAGTTCTTCCTTCAATCGAAGCAGTTTTGCCACTCTGACTGGATGTTTTTCATTTGTCATTTCTTACCGCTCTTTCTCAGATATTCCTCAATGAATTCCTGAATCTCACCTGAAAGGAAATCATCAATACCGGATGTTTCCATTCCGGTGCGGTGATCCTTAACCATTCTATAAGGATGCATAACGTACGATCGTATCTGATTACCCCAGGATACGTCCTTTTTGGTTTTCTCAAGTTCAGCTTTTTTGTCCCGTCTTTTTTCTTCTTCAAGCGCGTAGAGTCTTGCCTTCAGTATTTTTCTGGCAACTTCCCTGTTACGATACTGGGACCGTTGATTCTGACAGGTTACCACTATTCCGCTTGGGATATGCGTAAGCCTGACAGCTGAAGATGTTTTGTTCACATGCTGACCACCCGCGCCGCTTGCCCTGAACGTATCAACCCTTATTTCATCATCGTTCAGTTCAATCTCTATATCGTTTTCTATGTCGGGCAGAGGAAATACGGAAGCAAAACTGGTGTGTCTCCGGTGATTCTGATCGAATGGAGATTTCCTTACAAGGCGATGAATACCGCCCTCCGCTCTGAGGTATCCATAGGCCCACTGCCCTTTTACAGCCAGGGTCGCTTCCCTTATCCCACCTTCTGTACCACCTTCGCTGATGTTCAGTATTTCTATGTCAAAATTCTGTTTTTCAGCCCAGTATATGTACATTTTCATGAGCATTTCAGCCCAGTCCTGGCTGTCCTGACCACCGGCTCCGGAACGTATTGTTAAAATAGCATCGTTCCTGTCATGCGGCTCTGAGAGCATCTGCAGGAACTCCAGCCTGTTAAGCTTCCTGTCGATTGCAGCAAGACTGATTGAGCTTTCGTTCAGTAGATCCTCATCGGGTCCACTTTCCAGCAGCTCCAAGGCTATTTTAATATTTTCAAGCTTATTCTCAATATCGCGAATCGGATCGAGCCATCCCAGAACCTGTTTGTTCTCGTCAATTATTTCCATGGCCTTTCCCCTGTTATCCCAGAAACCGGGTTCAGCCATTATTTTGTTCAGTTTCCGCTCTCTGTCTTCCAGAGTGGTGAAGTCAAAGACCCTCCTTTAATCTCGAAAGTTTATCGGACATCTTCAGATAGTCTTCTCGAATGGTTTCACAGTTCAATGATTTTACCTTTCCATTAATATTCATTGTTAAATTGTATCGTTTGTAATATAAGGCTTTGTTCGGTTAATTACTAAG
>CAZOQQ010000129.1:0-6512 GCA_964582075.1 uncultured bacterium
GACCCGGAAGTCCTTAGCAGAATCTGGATAATGAGGAAGATTCTGGTTGACATGAACCCTGTGGAAGCAATGGAAGTACTGAAAAAACAACTTTCCAAGCACAAATCGAACAAGAGATTTCTTGATGCTATGGCAACTATGTCGGAATAATGCTGATGATTTGATTGATAACTATGGAGGAAATGAATTGAAAAAGGGTATACATCCGGAGTACAGGGAAGTAACATTCACCTGCACCTGCGGAAACAAAATCAAGACCCGTTCAACAGGCGGTGACAAAAGGTTTGATGTGTGTTCAAACTGTCATCCTTTTTACACGGGGAAACAGAAACTCGTTGACTCTGCTGGAAGAGTAGACAAGTATTTGAAGAGATACGGAAAAAAAGACAGTCAGAAATAACTGTTAAGCTTCAGAAGGGCCGGGGGAAGTCTGCACTCCTCCGGCCTTATTGTTCTTCACCGAAGTTACCGGCAGGAGAGAAATGAACAACCATCCTGATAACGACAAGGCTCCCGTGGAATCAAAAACTGGAGGTCAAGCTGTAATAGAGGGAGTAATGATGCGTTCTCCAGTTTCCACCGCGGTTGCAGTCAGAACTCCCGACGGGCGGATTCTGGCCCGAAAGCTTGAAATGAAGCAGCTTAAAGACAGAAGCGATATCTGGACAAAACCCGTTTTTCGCGGAGCAGCAATTCTAATAGATACTCTCAGACTTGGTATGAAAGCCCTGAACTGGTCTGCAGAAATAGCTGAGGGGTCACACGATTCCGAAAAAGAAGAAAAAAGTCATTCGGGCTCTGCTGCATTTCTTTCCACGGCACTCGCGTTCGTTCTCGCAATTGTACTTTTTGCCTGGCTGCCACTGCAGGGCAGCAAGTGGCTGCTTGAAAGCGCTTCTTCTGCCGCAGGCCAGCAGTTTGGAATCCACATGCTTGCGGGATTGTTCAGAATAATAGCCTTTCTTCTGTATCTTGGTGCGATATCGTTCATTCCGGATGTTCGAAGGCTTTTCATGTACCATGGTGCTGAACATCAGACAATTCATGCGTGGGAAAAAGGTCTTTCACCTCTGGATGAGAAGGCGTTGGAACAAAGCCCGCTTCACCAGAGATGCGGGACCAGCTTTCTGCTGCTGGTTATGCTTGGTACGATTATTTTCTATGGAATGCTTGATTCCCTGGTTGTGCTGCTGACAGGTTTCAGTCCAAGTGCTATTATCAGAATATTGTACCATTTGCCTCTCATTCCTCTTGTCATGGGACTGAGCTATGAATTGCTCAAGCTGGCGGACAAGCATCTCGAGACCTCCGTCCTGGCGAGAGCGGTAACAGCGCCCGGCCTGCTTCTGCAGAAGCTGACGACAAGAAAAGCGGGATTAAAGGAAATCGAAGTAGCAATCGCGTCTTTGTACCTTTCTCTGGGCAAAGATCCTGGACCGGAGGTTGAATTGTTCAAAGGTGAGATTGATCAAAGCTCCGGAGAGAAAAATGAAAATACCTGATATTGATTCTCTTGAACAGAGACTGAAGGAAATTGATTCCAGTCTGTGTTTACCGGAAACATTGAAATCTCCCGTTCTTATCCGTTCCCTCACCGAAGAGCGTGCCCGCCTTTCAAGAATTCTGGGGACTGTTAATGAAATCAGACAGACCAGCTCTTCAATCGAGGAGATGAAGACTTATCTGGATGATAGTGATCAGGAGCTGGCTGACCTTGCCGCAGGGGACATTCCTTCGCTTGAGCAGAAGCTTGAGAATCTGGAAAGTAACCTGAAGAAATTTCTTATTCCTCCGGATCCGAACGACAACAGGGATGTAATTATTGAACTGCGTTCGGGAACAGGCGGTGAGGAAGCGGCCCTGTTCGCGGCGGACGTTTACAGGATGTACACGAATTACGCGCAGAAGAAGGGTTGGACAAAGGAAAATTTCAGCAGCAGTGGTTCGGAAAGGGGAGGGTTCAAGGAAGTTACTTTTGCTCTGCGGGGAGAAGGTGTGTACAGCAGAATGAAATTCGAAGCAGGCGTGCACAGAGTCCAGAGAGTTCCTGAAACGGAAACCTCCGGTAGAATTCACACATCCGCATGCACGGTTGCCGTACTCCCCGAAGTTGAGGAAGTGGAAGTTGAAATTAACCAGGATGACCTCAGAATCGATGTCTATCGTTCTTCGGGTCCTGGAGGGCAGAGCGTTAACACAACGGATTCTGCGGTTAGAATTACCCATGTCCCCTCGGGACTTGTCGTTTCCTGCCAGGATGAGAAAAGCCAGCATAAAAACAAGGCGAAGGCCATGAAAGTTCTCAGAACAAGACTGTTCGCGAAAAAGCAGGAGGAGGAAAAGGCTAAACGTGCCGAAACAAGGAAGAGCATGGTTGGTTCCGGTGACAGAAGTGCCAAAATCAGAACCTATAACTTCCCCCAGGGGAGAGTTACCGACCACCGGATTCATCTTACTCTTCATTCGCTAAAGGATATTCTCAGCGGAGACCTTGATCAGGTAATAGATCCTCTAATAAAAGCTGAACAGGAAAGACTCCTCGCAGAGGTCTCAACGAGTTTGTGATCGTATGAAGATTCTGGAAGCCTGCAGAAGGGCAGAAGAAAATCTAGGGCATCTGGAATCACCACGGCTGGAAGCCGAGCTTCTCATGTGCCATTTAATGCACTGGGATTTGCGGAATATCTATCTGGAACATGGAAACGAGATCGGTGAATCCAGCCTGAATCAGTATAGAAAAATGGTCATCAGGCGGAAGAACAGAGAACCCCTCCAGTATATTACAGGCGAAGTGGATTTTCTCGGGCGCACCTTCATCGCAGGAAAAGGAGCCCTGATTGCAAGGCCGGAAACCGAGGTTTTAACGGAACGGTTCATAAAAGAACTTGTTTCACCCGATTACATTCTAGATGTTGGAACCGGATCGGGTGTTATTGCGGCTTCACTTGCTCTTGAGTTTCCGGATGCCGTTGTGATAGCAACCGATATCAGCCGCGACGCTCTTGCCGTATCACAAAAGAATAAGGATCTTTTCGCGCTCGACAACCTTACGTTCCTCAGGGCGGATCTTCTGCACGCGTTCAGACAGGATTCCGGAATATTCGACGGTGTAATTGCTAACCTTCCGTATATTCCTTCCGCTCAGATTCAGAACCTTGAACCTGAAGTTAGAAACGGTGACCCGCGGATAGCTCTTGATGGCGGAACAGACGGGCTTGATCTGGTTTCGTTGCTGATAGATTCTTTACCCGGTATTATGAAAAAAGGAGGGGTTCTCGCTCTTGAACTGGACAGCACGCAGGTGGGGACAATTTCGGAGTTGCTGAAGAACAGCCCGCGCTGGAAAGAGGTAATGCCGCTCCCTGACCTTACGGGAAGGTTGAGAATTATAGTAGCCCGTGCCACATGATATTGCAAATTCATTGACTTCGTTTGTACCGCAATACCTGTGACAGAAGAGAATGCCCGGAACGGGAATACTTGATTTACGGCATCTAGCCCGGATGAATAATATTTAACTGACAGCGTATCAAAATCGAACTACAGGGCATTTATCTGGCATGGAGTATTTCTTTCGCTTGCGACCAATTTCATGGATATCGATACGATAATACCCTCCATGCTTCTGAATGCCGGAGGCAATGCGTTTTTGCTCGGGACACTGATATCCATTCTGGGTTACAATATCACGTTTATCATGGTATCATTGCTGGTTCTCACGGGTTCTGTCTTTATTGGAAAACTAAAATGCAGATAATGTTAAATGCCGGGATTTTCCATAACACGCGATAAGATATGAATAACTTGTAAAAAGAATCCTCAGTTTGCATATTCTACATAATATTATGAATTTGTGTCGGGAGGAAAATGAGTTTCAGTATCGACAGAGCGATTACCAGAAAAGTTTTCGCCGGAGGAATATCGATAGGTGGAGATTCTCCAATATCCGTTCAGTCAATGACTAACGTCCTTACAACTGATATTGAAGCGGTCACCACTCAGATAGACATGCTCGCAACTCTCGGCGCGGAAATAGTCAGGGTAGCCGTACCCGATGTTGAATCGGCCGCAGCCCTGCGGAGCATCATAGAGAAATCGCCTGTCCCGATTGTTTCTGATATACACTTCGATCCGGAACTTGCGATGATGGCGCTTGAGGCCGGAACAGATAAACTCAGACTGAATCCGGGAAACATCAGACGGAAAGCCGATATCTGGAGAATCGCTGAGAAGGCACTGGAATTGCAGGTTCCCATTCGTATAGGAGTAAATTCCGGCAGCCTGCCCGGCGACCTGAGAGACAGGTACGGCGGTGTTAACAGGGATTCAATGTGGGCTTCCGCGAAACGACATCTGGAACTGTTTGAAGAAGCGGAATTTAAGGATATAGTTCTTTCACTGAAATCCAGCGATCCGATGCTTACGGTGGAAGCCAACAGAATGGCGTCTGCTGAATGCGACTATCCGCTTCATCTCGGGGTTACCGAAGCCGGTCCCCGCCTTACAGGAAGCGTCAGAAGCACGGTTGCTCTTTCGATTCTGCTTGCGGAAGGGATAGGTGATACAATAAGGATTTCTCTATCCGGTTCACCCGAAAAGGAGCCGGTTGTAGCCTGGGAGATTCTGTCTTCGCTGGATATAAGACGTAGATTTCCGAGGGTAATAAGCTGCCCGACGTGCGCGAGAACCCGTATAGATGTCGCGGGCCTTGCCGGGTCCATTCAGGAAAGTCTTGAGGGTACGATTGGAAATATAACCGTGGCTGTAATGGGGTGTGAAGTGAACGGCCCGGGCGAGGCAAGGGACGCGGATATAGCCCTGATTGCAACCCCATCCGGTTTACAGCTCTTTATCGAAGGAGAAAATACCGGAGGAATACCGGATTCTGATATAAAGAGCTATCTCAATGGTGTCGTGAATTCTTACATTCATAAATCGGAAAACCGTGAGAGGACATGAAATGGTCTCGGAAAAAATGGTGAACATTCAACTTGAGAGAATTTCAAACGAGAACTACGATGAAATGGATATACGGTTTACCGATCTGAAAGGGTACTGGAGGCATATGACGGTACCGGCTGCTAAAGTTGACGAAGAACTTTTCCACCGGGGAGTGGGTTTCGACGGTTCCTCTCTTGCGGCGATGACGCATACAGAAAATGGAGATCTTGTCCTGAGACCGGATCCGATGAGAGTTTTTGAGGATTCGTTCACCGACAGAAAAACGATTGTGATTTTCGCGGATATAGTTGATCCCTCAAGTGGACAGGCCTTCAACAAGGATCCAAGGGGAATTGCCAGAAGAGCAGCCGTTTATCTTAGAGATTCCGGCATCGCAACCCACAGTTACTGGGCTCCGGAATTTGAATTCTACGTTTTTGATGAGGCGAACTTCTGGTCCGAGCGGGGAAGCCAGGGTTATCAGATTGGAAGTATCGAAAACCCGGAGAGTTCAAGACTCGCGGAATCGAAGGGCTTTGTTCATCCCTGCAAATCAGCGTACAATATGATGTATCCTGTGGACAGTCTGCACGATATACGGTCCGGGATTACAGAGAAGATGCAGAAGGCGGGAATACAGGTGAAGTATCACCACCATGAAGTAGGCAGAATGGGCCAGAGTGAGGTTGAAGTCAGCTTCGTTCCTTTGCTCAGCACCGCGGACAATATCATGCTGACGAAGCATATAGTCCGAAATATAGCCTTAAAAAATGGTCTTTCCGCGACTTTTATGCCAAAACCTCTGGAAGGTGAACCCGGTTCCGGTATGCACTTCCACATGTTCATGACCGACAAGCAGAAAAGAATTTTCTTCGATGAGGATGGATATTGCGGATTGAGTAAACCCGCTCTGAACGCGATTGCCGGAATTCTTCACCACGCTCCCGCTGTGTGCGCTTTCAGCAACGCTACGGTCAACAGTTACCATCGACTCGTTCCCGGACAGGAAGCACCGGTATACAGATTCTTCTCCGGCCCCAACAGGAGTGCCGCAATAAGAATTCCATCCTATGCGGAAACCGCGGAAACGATGCGGTTCGAGTACAGGGTTCCCGACGGAAGCAGCAATCCGTATCTCTCGATCAGCGCCATGCTGATGGCGGCAATCGATGGAATGAAAAAGGGAATGGATCCGGAGGAATACGGTTACGGTCCGATCGATGAGAACGTATTTTCAGAGGGTTACAATACGGATAAACTTCAAAGGCTTCCGGCAAACCTTGGTGAAGCACTCGACGCGCTGGAGACCGACAGGTCATTTCTGGAAGAAGGAGAGGTGTTCTCGAAAGATATGATAGATGATTACGTAGAGATGAAAAGGAACGAACTCGCCGAATTTCAGGGAAGCCCTCACCCGAAAGAACACTCACTTTATTTCAGTCTTTAAGGAGAAAATTATGGGAAAGTTTCTGTATGTTGTTTTGTTTATCCTCTTTATTTCGTGCGGAGAGCAGCCGTCAGATGATGTTTCTTCAGATGGAAACGAAGCAGGGAATTCGGTTGCCGAAACA
>CAZOQQ010000130.1:0-6424 GCA_964582075.1 uncultured bacterium
AAGCAAATGAGTTAGGAATTAACTCTGTTGGATGTGATATATCCGCATTTAACATTTTACTATGTCAAGTAAAATCGGATATCTACGAATATGGTATTCTTCAAAACGAAGTTACTGATATTCTAAATAGAACCCAGATTGCACTAGAAAATAGAAATGAAAATCAACTTTCACTTTGGGAAACTCAAGAATCTAAATACAATGATATCAGTACAGAAGATCCATATCTCATTAAATGGTATGCACCTCAATCGTTGAAAAGTTTATTAGCATACCGTAGGTTTATTGAAGAAGGTAATTACAAGTATAAGAATGCCCTCAAGATAATTCTTACTCGTGCAGCACGCTCTGCTCGTTTAACAACTCATTATGATTTGGATTTTCCTAAAGAACCTCAAACTGAACCTTATTGGTGTTACAAACACTCAAGGACATGTACTCCTGTTCAAGAGGCTTTCAAATTTCTAAAGCGATACAGTTTAGATACATTATCCAGATTGCGAGATTATTCACTTATTCAGACAGATGCTAGTGTTACTTTATTCAATGATGATAGTCGGAATGTGCAGCTACCAGTTATAGATGGAGTTATTACAAGTCCACCTTACGTGGGATTAATCGACTATCATTTACAACATGAATATGCATATCATTTACTTAATCTGGAGGATCAACGCGAGAAAGAAATAGGTCCTGGTATTGCAGGGAAAAGCAAGAAAGCCCAAATAGCATATCAAAATGATATTGCAGAAACATTTCGTCATACACTTAAGTATTTACGCCCAGGTGGGAGATTAATCGTAGTTGCTGGTGATCGACATGAATTATATGGTCAGATTGCAAGAATGATTGATGTAGATGTTGAAGATATCGTTGTTCGACATGTAAATCGCAGAACAGGAAGACGCTCAACAGAGTTTTATGAATCCGTATTCATTTGGCGCAAGAAAGGCTAAAGGGGATCAGTATGATGTCCCAGAAACAATTGAAACTGGATATACAAGAAGTCATTCAAGTAATGATGGATAGAATAATGGAAAAAGTGCTATATACTGATCCTTTCATTCCAGAGAACCACAGAGCAGCGAAACCTCTATATGCTGCATTAGTTCCCGATGAAATATTCAAAGGTTCACATTTCGAACGTAGATTTGTCACACCTTTCGGCGGAGCATGGGAAAAACTTGCAGTTGTTGCCGCTAAACATGGAATGGGTTTTGGAGTACTTCATCATGAAATTATAGGAAATATTAAAATAGGTAGGATACAACGCATCTCAGAAGTATTGAATCGCTTAGAACATCGTGAAAGAGGAAAAGATAGAGTAAAACCAGATTGGGATGATGAATTAAAATATATTCTAGCGGGCAAAGGCAAATTACTTCCCGTTAAGGTCATATGCGATGTGTATGTAGAAGATAGGAAGAATGAAAAACGCTATTCTTTTGAAATAAAGGCTCCACTTCCTAATAGCGATCAGACTAAAGTTAGTAAAGAAAAAATGTTTAAACTATTTTGTATGGAACCATCTCAAGTTGATTCTGCATATTTTGCATTACCGTATAACCCATATGGTCGAAGAGAAGATTATGAATGGGAATTTCCTAAAAGATGGTTTGATATGAAACATGATAAGGTTGTCCTTATCGGAAATGAGTTCTGGGATAAAATAGGAGGTGTTGGTGCATATTATGCTTTCATCAATGCTGTTAACGAGTTAGGGCAGGACTATAAAGATAGAATATATAGGGAGTATCTTAGAATTGAACCTCCAATAAGAGAGATTGATGGTAAGCTTTAGAAAAAGATGGAATATTCATAACATCCTTATCTTAGTGCCGGTGCTTGGACATTCAAAACAACTGAACAAGAAAAGCTTTCATCGACACACATATTTGGTGAGGCAATGCGATCAATTTACTAACTGCACAGGGCTCCAACACTGTACAAAGGTAAAAATTCCAGTTTCTGCTCTGGAATAAGTTTGTAATTACCGCTGTACATAACCAGACCCCGCGGGCAATTCTGGTATGTTCGCAACAGCATCTGCATGCTCTTCAGGCTTCCGCCTGAGCCGGATTTAACTTCAATCGGGTAAATTTCCCCGTTACATGACAGAAGGTAATCCACTTCCGCGCTGCTTCCTCTGGCATTCCGCGCCCAGTAAAAGAGACTGGGACCGTGGTAGACCAGCAATTCCTGAGCTACGAATTGCTCCGCCAGCTTCCCTCTGTAAATGGAAAGTAAATCCTTCTGTAGCAGCTCTGTATCTGCAGGTATACCACAAAGCCTCTGCATCAGGCCAATGTCCAGAAATGAGGCCTTGAATTTCTTCTGGTTTGCAGTTGCCCCAAGGGGAATACCCGAAGGATTACATGAAGGTATTTTGTTCAGAATCCTGGCCTTTACCAGCAGATCAAACGCCTTACGATTGGTCTGACCACCGTGACCAGGATCGAGTTTCGTATATATCAGTTGTTCTCCAACCATCCTGGCGCAGTTTAGAAAAACAGCATCAAGGCAGTTTGAGTCTACCTGGGGTTTGTACTTGGAGAAATCATCTCTGTACGAATTCAGTATTTCTGATTGAACCTCAAAAGCTTCAACCATTGACTTCGTATCACGCCAGGTTTTCACTGCTTCAGGCATTCCTCCGACAAAGAAGTACTGGCGTAATTCATCTAAAAGCATGTCCTGAACATGCCCGCTTACCGTGCCGGGATGTTTAAGTGATTCAGCAGCCAGCGGTTCACCACGAATTGAAAGAAGATACTCAAAAAATGACAAAGGATTGACCTGCATGTATTGAACTCTGCCAACCGGGACTGAGATTTCTCCAAAAGCAAATTCCAGCAGAGACCCCGCAGCAACAATATGAAGATCAGGCATATCTTCATAAAAGTATCTAAGTGCCATGAAAGCTCTGGGGCATGCCTGGATTTCATCGAAGAAGAGTAGAGTTCGCCCGGGGATAATGGTCTCTGTTGCAAGTTCCAGAAAGTTGATGATTTTTAGAGGATCAAGATCATCTTCAAAGTATGAACGAAAAGATTTTTTCTTTTCGAAATCAATTTTTACAATGTTTTCAAACTCTCCGGCAAGAACATTCTCCACAAGCCATGTTTTACCAACCTGCCTGGCCCCGCGAAGGATAAGTGGTTTACGCCGGCTGGAATCTTTCCACGCAAGCAGCTGCTTTTCCAGTATTCTTTTCATAATCATCACTCCGATTGGAATGTAGCATTTGTAATGTATAATGTCAAGGATTATACTACATTATCAATGTAGAATAGCACGGAAAAATACAATGAAAAAGTGGATTTTACAAGGATTGACACGATCTGTGATTCCGTGAATCGGGAATTCTTTGTAATAATCTCCTGTCTCGAATTTATCAGGAAGTCTAATTCAATTGCTTGACCTCCATAGAGGAGCCATACGCACTCCGATTCTTTTACGGGATTGTGTATCATATTTCAGGTTTGACAATTGATGATATCCGGAAGTATCATTTTGCTTCAGTGAATCTATCATTTTAGCAAATGCAATGGAACCGGATATTGTTTTATCTGTTATTAAGCAGCCGGTTTCATTTCTTCGGATGTTTATAATTCTGCAAATTTTCAGATAGGATAATTATGAAATATTTTGCCGTACTTCTTTTAATTACCACAGCCCTCATCGCTGGTGAAATGACTGTTTCTATACCGATTAACCCCTCAGCCATAAATATCTCAGAAGCCGGATTCTATACAAGAATTACCGGCAGCGGGATGGGGCTTATGAATGTAATCGGCGCACCGAGTCTTCCCGCGTATTCCGCAAGGATAGCGCTGCCTTCAGGTTGCAGCGCAACTGAAATTGAGATTGTTGACGCTGAGTTCACGGAAACTCGCGGATTTCACAATATCATGCCGGAACAGACTCCGGTTCCCCTGTCTGTTGACTGGGATGTTCCCGTAGTTGAACCGGATCCTGATATTTACAATTCCAGTTCATTCTATCCTTCAAGTCCAGTCGAATTTGCCGGCTCCAGTGTAATACTCGGAATTCCTGTTGCGTATGTAAAAGTGTTTCCGGTAAAATGGAATCCCGCCAGCAGAACTGTGGAAATTCTTACCGACCTGACGCTGAGGGTTACATACGAAAGCAGTTCCGAGGCTTCAACGGTTTCCAGAAGGAGCATTCAGAGTGAACTTCGTTCGCAGGAAACGGTCAGGAATACCGTGGTGAATCCTGATGGCGTATCTTCTTCCGGTGCGGTTATCGTTGATTCAAGAGAACTGACTTTCGGCGAGTACGTAATTATCGCGACTGAGAGTTACGAAAGCTATGCTCAGGAACTGGCTGACTGGAAAACTTCCAAGGGTGTTCCCGCCAATGTCTACACAACAGCCTGGATTGATAACAACTACAACTGTTACGATCTGCAGCAGGAAATACGGGCATTCCTTACGGACTGTCGTGATGAAGGAGTTGAATACGTTCTAATCTATGGAGATGACAACATTATAGCCGGCAGGGATGTGAAGATAACCACCGGATCGACTGTGGAGTACCCGCCTGTAGACCTTTACTGGTCGGATATCAACGACATGATACCCGGAGCGGATCTCTGGGACAGTAACAACAACCACGTATGGGGTGAATTTGAATACGACGACGTTGATTACCATCCGGATTTATGGACCGGAAGGGCAAGCGTAAACACAACGGACGAATGCACCATCTTCAACGGGAAAGTATACGATTACGAGAGGATTTCATCCAGAGATTACTTTGAAAGTTCGGGAATTGAAGAGCGAATAGGATACACGACCGAATTACTCTGGCCGGGATGTTACGGTTCTGCCGGCGCAGAGCTGATTTCAGAATACGTTCCATCCGAATGGGAAGAAGAGAAGTGCTACGATTCAAGCGGGAACAACAGTTTTGCGATAACGGACAGCATGCTCAACGCGGGACCGCATCATGTATACCATTCCAGCCACGGTGCCCCTACGTTGTTCTCGGTTCCCGGAGGTTATTACACAACTCACAATATCAAAAATCTCACCAATATCTCAAGCGGAGGTCTTCCGGCAATATGGAACTCGATATCATGTCTTATCGGACGCCTGGATGGTTACGAATGCATTGGTGACGCATGGAATAACTCTCAAAATGGAGGGGGGTTCGGAGCCTTCAATGCAAGGTACGGCTTTGGCAACGCGGGTAACCCGGGATACGGTATAAGTGAAGTCCTGTCCAGATATTTCTACGATGTAATGTGGAATGATGGTCTCTTCATTCTAGGTGTAACTCATCATATGGGTAACGATGAAATGTGTCCTCCGGGAGCTGAGACGGTGGACTGGTGCGTAAAGGAGTACAATCTGTTTGGAGATCCTGAATTGCCAATGTGGTCAAAGACCGCATCCGACCTTGATGTAACGCATCCTGTGAGCATTAACGGAGCGACAAGTATAAATGTTGCGGTAACATCCGGAGGTTCGCCTGTAAGCGGGGCAAGAATCTGCCTGCAGAAAGGGGACTGGCAGACAGGTGACATATATATTGTTGATACTACGAACACCTCCGGAGAGTGTACTTTCTACGTGAATCCCGCATCAACAGGCAGCATATCGGTAGTTGCCTGGGCAAGGGATTGTATTTCGTATCAGGGTGCTGTAAGCGTTACCGGTACGGGATGTGAAAGTGGGGATATACAAAATTACTTTAATGGAATCAGCCCTGTATATCCTAATCCCGCCACGAACAGTGTAACGGTACCTTTCAACCTGGCGAACGAGAGTATTGCCACCGTTGATGTTTACGATCTAACCGGCCGTGTTGTCAGACATCTTTCCAGCGAAGATCTGACCGCCGGGGCACACAGCATCGTCTGGGAACTGGATAACTCGGATGGAGAGACTGTTCCATCAGGCGTTTATCACGTAAGAGTTACCAGTGGCGACTGGTCCGGCGTAAAGAGCTTCATAATCGCCAGGTAGAGCGCGGGACCAAGTGTTGTAAAAAATTATTCCAGCACTGACACCGTACCATCATGGAAATTCACGATATAAACCGCTTCGCCTGAAGGTAGTGAGCAGATGGAGGAAGGGTTGCTTCCGACATTCCTGTCAGTCAATACCTTGTTGTCAGAAGTGCGCACAATTGAAACGGTGTTGTCGGTGCTGTTGGCAACGTAAATACATTCTCCTGAAGAATGAGAACAGATTCCCCACGGGCCGTTACCAACATTTATAGTTTTTATCACCGTATTGTCCGATGTACGCACTACTGCTAATACATCGTTGCCGAAATTCGAGACGTATAAATACTCTCCCGATTGAAGTGTGCACATACCTATAGGGTCCGTATACATGTTTATGGATTTTACCACTGTATTGTCTGAAGTGCGCAGAACAGAAACGTTATTGGA
>CAZOQQ010000131.1:0-6386 GCA_964582075.1 uncultured bacterium
TCAAAACATTGTGAGCTGAGAGTTACTATTGCATCCACTCCGTCGCCCGTAGCGGTGACATTGTAGCCGTTCTTTGAAAGAATGAAAGTAATGAATTCCCTGAGATCGGCATCATCATCGACAACGAGAATATTTATTCCTGAAGTGTCGATTCCCTTCTTTTCCGCAGCAATGATATCATCGGAGCACTTGCTGAAAGGTTTTGATTTAACAACACCCGTTGAAACAGGCGAAACGGAAGAATCTGACAGTTCAGAAACGGTTACAGCAGTTAATGGAATATTCCCTGGTGTTGAATCGGAGACGTTCATGATTCTTCCCGTAAGTCTTTTCTCCTCAAGGAAAACGGTGTGGTAGACATCTTCGTAACAGACGGTAAAATCACGGAGAAGATCGATTGCATGATCACTCATAAGGTACTGACCCGTAGAGTGAAGTTTCCTGCGCATTTCAGAAACTGTATCGTTGCTTTTTACAATGGAAATGACTTCGGGATTGAATCTCAATATCTCGTAGATTCCCTGCCTTCCAATATGGCCTTTGTTACCGCACCTGGGACATCCGACCGGGTCGGCGAGTTCTTCGGGAACATCGTCCGTGAAAAGGCTTATCATTTCCGCTTCATCAGGTTTAATAGGTCTTACCTTCCTGCAGTATGGACAGAGTCGCTTAATAAGTCTTTGAGATTCTATAAGAAGAATGGAGTCAACAAGATCGGCCCTGCTTACACCGAGGCGTTCCAGCCTTCCGATAGATGTTGTCGTGTTGGCGGAATGCAAGGTTCCGAAAGTAAGATGACCGGTGCTTGCCAGATCCATAATAGTTTTTGCAGTGAACGGATCACGTATTTCTCCAAGATAAACGATGTCTGGATCCTGCCTGACCGCGGATTTTAAAAGAGCTTCGAAAGTTACCCCGGCTTTTTCGTTAACCTCCTGCTGGTTGGCGTATGGAATGTCGTACTCTACGGGATCCTCAATTGTCATCAAACTTTTGTTTTTTATATCGATGTTGGAAATAAGGCTGTAAAGGGTAGTACTCTTACCTGAACCGGTAGTGCCTACTACTATTATTGCTCCGGTATGTTGTTGTGAAACGTCATACATTGTTTTGGCCTGATCAGGAGTCATTCCAAGCTCGGATAGATTCATGGGCTTGGATTCCATATCGAGCAGACGTATAACAAGACTTTCTCCTCTTGGTGTAGATGTGGTTGCGAGTCTCATTTTGTAATGCCTGCCTCCTATCAGGGCTTCCAGGGCTCCATCCTGTGGTTTTCGACGTTCAGCGATATCCATGTCAGCCAACACCTTGAAACGACTGAGAAGAATCTTGCCAGTTTTAGATTTCAGTGTGAACTTGTCTGTCATATCACCATCTATACGGTACCTGACAACGGTTTTATCTGCCTTGGGTTCCATATGTATGTCGCTTGCGTGTTCTTTTACAGCAGTATATATGACTTTATCGGCTATGTACTTAATAGGTGAATTATTAATGTCATCTTCAGTGGGTTCATGATCGATTTCCAGTATACCGTTAAATCCGGGTTCAGTTTCAATGACGGTATCATCATCTTCATCATCATCGCCAGTGGAAACAACCTCTACTTCGGTATCCCCGGGATCCTCAATCTTTAGCAGCGCAAGAATGCTGTCAGGTTGGGATACTGCAATGACAGGTTCAGTATCTTTGGAGATAAGATCAATGGTGTCCCTCAGTTGCAGGTCGAATGGATTACTTAGGATGTACTTTGTTCCATTACCGGAACGCATCGCAAGAACCAGTTTTGACCTGCTGAAAGGAACGGGAAAAGCATCGGGAATCAGGTTCTCAGGATCAATTAAGGGGAAATATTCGAGATTGAAATAATCTGCGAAATATTTAGCAAGAACCTCTTCATCAATACCGATACTTGAAGCGGATTCGTAGATGGAGTTCCTGTTTCCATTGAGGATAATATCCTTCCTGTCCTGATCAAGATTAAGAGCGTTGGAAAGGAAGTTGATAAAACTGGTGTAATCATTTGTGATTACATTGTTATGTTCACCTTCTTTTGCGAAGCTCATCCACCTGTTTTTTGTATTTAGATGCAACTTAATGATATTCAGAAATTTGTCGACATCTTCGGGAGGGTAAGCTACGATGGCAACGGCTCCTACCGGTAATTCGGGTATGTTGCTCTGTAAAATATCATCGGGACTGTAAACAACAACAATGGGAATAAACTCTGTAGCAGGATCTGTCTGCAGAATAGAGCAGAAATAGGATATGTTCATTCCTGACATTGCATAAGAGGCTAATACCAGATCCGGCTCGATGGATATCGTTTCGTCAATACTTTTTCTGCCGCCGGGAGAACCGACTGTTCTGCATATGTTCTCATTATCAAGCAAATCAATTATGCGTTTCCTGATCGATTCATCATCGTCGATTACCAGTACAAGTGGAAGGTCAGTTTTCATAAGTAACCATTTTCAGGTTCAATCAGTTTCAAGCTCTGACTTGAGAATATTGTACTCGATGAGCGCAGCCGTAACCTTTCCCCGAACACCAGCGGACATTTTACCAGCGCATGCGTCTTCAATGTCTTTCATAGCCTCCATCAGTGCAATAGCCCCGATATTAACAGCGGAGCCCTTGAGCGAATGGGCACATATTCTGACTTCATCCGTGTTGCCTTCATCAGCAGCTTTGTCAAGAGCCGCAATGATTTCCGGTGTTGTGCTTTTAAACAACCCCAGTATTTCGTTGATCAGGTCATTATCGTCTCCGAGAGATGTTCTTAGAACCGATCTGTCCAGTACAGGGAGTTTATCTTTCATATTATCTCCTCTTCACTACTGTTTTAAAAACCTGCAGTAATCGGTAACTGGCGCTATAAACACAGAATACAGGGATATAACTGAATTCTGCGCCAATCAGCTGCATAAACCCCCTCAATATGATAACCTTAAAAAGTGTTCATGTCATCGCGTGTTCATGACGATCTGAGTTTCCGTGCAAGTAAGAAGATAATCGGTACTGTAAGAGAAACGAGCATTCCTGTAGATGCCGCCTGTGGAACCCTGGATGAACCCCATGAGAAGAAAAGAAAAAGGCAGGAACCCAGCCCGATTATGGATGAAGAAATGGCTCCCGATTTTCCTAAATTTTTAGAAAACAGACCCCATATGAACGGGCCAAGGAAAACCGAAGCAATGGCTCCCCAGGAAATAGAAAGAATCGTCACAATTACGGCTGGTTTGAACCATGCAAGTAACATAGAAATGATAATGAAGAAACCGCTGCTAAGCCTCCCGAGTTTCGTGAGAGTTTTATCCGAAGCATTCCTGTTAATGAATCCGTGATAAAAATCCTTCGTTACCGTTGAGCTGGAGATCAGTACAAGAGCTGCAAGCGTTGACATTGAAGCGGAGAGAACGAGTAAAAGAATTATTACCGTAAGGGCCGCAGGGATTACAGTTGTCAGGAGTTCCGGTATAAGAGCATCAAAGACAGGTGTTCCGGCTGTTGTGAAGGCACCAGGAGAACCGGCAGGTGACAGGAATATTCTCGTCAGGGCTCCGGTGAAGTAAGCTGTACCGGTAACCAGGAGAGCGAAAACAGATGATGCTATCATGCCGGTTCTGACAGCTTTTTTGTCGCGAATCGCGTAGAATTTCTGAAGAAGTTGCGGCATTGCGAAAGGTGCAATACTGGTTAGAAAAATAATGGAAACAAGTGGAATAATGCCGGGAGGTCCAACAGGGGTGACAAGTTTTGGTTCAATTGCTTTCAGACTGGAAACGATATCGGGTACTCCTCCACCCTTCCTGATATTGAACCATAAAAGCACTATAACACCTATGGTCATTATTATCCCGAAGATGACATCTATCATGGCCATCGATTTGTATCCGCCCATTATCATGTAAATTCCGGTGAAAAGACCCATGAAGAGAAGTATCCAGGTGTAAGGAAGCTGAAATGTGGATTCGAACAGATAGCTGAGTCCCATGAATACGGCGGCTGTATAAGGTATGAAAAATACGAAAATTGCCAGTGCTGTGAACCCCTTGAGAAAAGGACTTTTATATCTTGCTTCAAGGTATTCAGGCATAGTCTTGACACCAAGAGAATGTGTAACGGTTTTAATCCTGTTGCCAAGAAGAAACCATACACCAAAAACTCCGATAATAGTATTACCAAGTGCTATCCAGAGGGCTGAAAGACCGAATCCCCAACCCAGTTTTCCGGCAAAACCTATGAAAAGAACAGCGGAAAAGTAGGCGGTTCCGTAAGAGAAAGCCGTCATCCATGGGCCGACTTTGCCTCCTCCAAGAAGAAAATCGTTGTACGTAGTGGTTTTCTTCATGCCTTTCAGGCCTATAATTATGATAAGAGTCGCGTAAGCTCCTACGGCAAGATAATTCAGTAGCATCCTTCATCCCCTCAATGTGGTTGTGAATATTTATCGGGAATATAGATATTGAAAAGCGCGGCAGCACCCCTCCGATTATTCCGAAGTATCTCCTGACAGTTCGGTGTTCAGGTCGTGGATAAGTTCCAGGCTCTTCTTCTTGAGTGTTTCAAGTTGCGTGTCCGATACCGTCTTCCCGGACAGCAGAATTTCAAGATCCTTCCAGTGCCGCAGCAGTCTTCTTCCAAGGATAGTATCCACATATTTCTCATCAAGGGCTTCATCGAGTTCTTCAGCACCCATGTAGAAGCCGGAGCCGGTCAATATTCCGGATAACCGGTAACCCAGAGCTGTCAGGAGTTCCTCGATGTCTTTAGCATCGGATATTTCCAGGGTTGAACCGGTAATTCTGTTTCTGTGGCGAAGTAACAGAAGGATAATCAGAACCAGGAACAATAGAACCGTGACTATCCATATCAACGGGGATCCTTTCTCGTTAGCGTCCAGAATTGGCAAATCAACCTGTCTCCCGGATATTGGATAGACCGAAAGAGTACACGCGGGGATAACAGCCTGTCTGTATTCCTCAACAGCGGTGTTGAACCATGCGACACTGTCAGGGCCTACAATAACCCTGCCGCTGTCGGAGGGTTCCACGAGGATATACCATGCTTCAGTATCATTTGCGGGAGAGAATGAACTGCCTGTAAGCAGCTCGGCGGGACCGGTTACGGTAAGTCCGGGAGGTTTTTCAAGCTGGGAATAACCGGGACCGGAGACCGAAAGCTGCAGGCATCCCTCACCCGCAGAACTGTATCCGGTTGTAATTCTCTCGAGGTTGAAAATTAATTCATCGGTAATACCTGTAAAATTATCAGGCCTGCCGGAATCGGGAAAAGGGTATACCGGTATTTCTTCTCCAGTTGTCGAGATATAATATTCCCTGGGTGGTCTCATCATCCCTCCCGGAATACCAATTCGTCCCTTCAGAACGGGGAGAGAAAGCGTACAGGCAAATGCCGGTGTTACTTCAAGGGTGGCCAGACGGGTTCTGTAAACTCCATTCTTGCATCTTACCCATTGCAGTTCTGAGACATCATCCACAAGGTTCGATGTAGCGTAATCGGAAGGTTCCAGGGAGAGATCTACTATTTCGGCGCTGCGCCGGGTTTTGTAGACGTAATAATCGATGCTGAAAGTCTGCCCGGGATAAACTCTTCCAGTCGTATCTATCTCTATTTCCATCCACGCGAGTTCATCCGAGTGATCAGTTGATGAATTAGTTGCGTGTGAGCCCGTTAACGACCCAGCGGAAGTGTTACCCAGAACCGATATAGTTCTGAGTGGAATTTCCATGATCTCTCTTCCGGAGGAAGTAAGTCTCAACGGCCCGATTGTCCGGGTTCCGGCTTCGTAGGCTGCGAAAGTCATTGAAATATGAATTTCACAGAAAGTCGATGTTCCCGCGGAAGTGGTTGTTGTAGAGAAGGAATTCATGTTACTGCTTCCAAGATATTGCAGGCCATCAGAAAATACGGGTGCGCAGTTAACCGAGCCGATACCTTCCCCTGTTACGATAATCTCAAAAGTGAATGCTGAGCCCGCTTCAACGGAATCGGGAACAACCACTGAAACATCAGGGCCGGTTGAAATCAGTGAAAGAAGCAGTAGAATCATTACCAGACCGGTCCGCCGGAATAGCCTGCTTTTTTGGTTCCTGTCGAATCTTCAGGCTCCTGGTTATCTTCTACCAGGTCCAGTATTGCCTGCGCCTGTTCCGGCGTCATCTCTTCTATTTTCGGCGGTACCTGGGGCTGCTGGTCCTGGTTCTGCTGATCCTGGTTCTGCTGATCCTGATTCTGCTGATCCTGATCCTGCTGATCCTGGTTCTGCTGATCCTGGTTCTGCTGATCCTGGTTCTGCTGATCCTGGTTCTGTTGATCCTGATTCTGCTGATCCTGATTCTGCTGATCCTGGTTCTGCT
>CAZOQQ010000132.1:0-6349 GCA_964582075.1 uncultured bacterium
GAACCCGGTGTTTCCAGCAGGGAACTGATCATAACTTATACCGGCTTTTTTATGGGCAACCAGACTCCGGAACATTTCCTTGCCGGAATGAAGATGTTCCTCGACAGACATCCGGACAGCGGGCTCAAATTCCGGATTGTCGGGGATTTCGGCGCTTATATGGATCTGCCGGAAAAACTGGGCATTATGGATTCCGTGGAGGTGCTGGGAACCGTTTCTTTCACTGAAGTGCGAAAATGGCAGCTCGATTCCGATATACTTCTTCTAATCTTGCCGCCCCAGGCGGGCAACGAGCTGAAGAATCCTTCAAAAACCGTTGAATATCTGCTGGCGAGAAAACCAGTTCTCGCTGTAGCCCCGAAGGGAGATCTGACCGATCTTATCGAGAGTCTTGATGCCGGATATACGGCCCTGCACGATGCAGACTCGGTATGCAACACTCTTGAGGAGATTAACCGGGACATCCATACCGGCGTTTTCAGAATCCTGAAAACTCCCTCCGACCTTGACGGCAGGATGAATATGGACGCAAGGGGAAAGGAAATGGTCGAATTTCTTAACGGGATTGCAAACGAAAGATCGACAGGTGCTTCGAATTAGTTCTTCAAGTCGGAATTATTCCCACCGGAAATACCTGTTCTCTTCTCAATGGCCTCCAGAACCTTACGTGTAGTATCATCCCAGGATGGAAACCTGGCTGCCGCATCAAGGGCTTGCACCGCCAAGTATTTTCTCAGATCCGGTTCGGAAAATATCCTTCGGATATCAGTGCCTGTCGCCCTCCAGTCTCCAGGTACTCCCAGAAGACCGGAAACCCCGTCGGTAACCATATCCGGAATCGCTCCCGCTGTAGTGGATATTACCGGCAGGCCGCACGCCATCGCTTCAGCGATAGCCATTCCATACCCCTCCCAGAAAGAGGGCAAAATGAACGCGTCGGCACGTTCATACTCACTCCTGAGCTCTTCGTCGGTAAGCCTGCCCAGGAGGTTTACCCTGTCGGCCAAGCCCAGTTCATCTATGCAGTCTTTCACCTTCCCCAGATATCCCTGTTCGAAATAGCGTTCCCCGGCAATACGCAGTTCAGCGCCCTTTATACCGGAATACGCCAGAGCTTTAACAGCCTCAACAACACCTTTCCGTGATTCAACATTTCCCACAAGGAGTAATCTCGTCGGATTTTCCCTGAAACGGGGTTTCCGCGCGAGACGGACATTAAGACCGGGTTGAGCAAGCAGTACATCCTTATCGCTTCTCCCGAACTCTTTCAGCTTTCTAACGGTAAGGCTGCTGTTCGCTACCACGAAATCCGCTTCCCTTACGATTCTCTTCTCCGTCCATCTGTAGAGAAGTCGTTTTACAGGTGTTTTCTCCAGGTTCCCCCTGAAATGATGACAAATGAGCACAGTGAATCGGCCCTGACGTCGTTCTTTTCTCTGAAGGGCAAGGGTGAGTGAACTTGAACCAAGATCTGTTACAAGAACATCGAACTTACTTTTGCTCCGGCGGGAAATAATCTCCGCGGCAGGAAATTTAAGCATTTTGGCGTACCTGGGAAGAGATTCGAGGTTGAAGTACTCAACATCCCACCCCGATGCGCTGAATCGCTTACCTATCTTGAAATCGTAAAGTATGCCGCCCGTCAGCCTGCTCAGACGGTCAGGTTCGGTGGTATCCACGTAACCGGCCATCAGCATCCGGCCCGGGTCCGCGCTTTTCCGCTCGCTGGAATACCCGGGGGGATCTATATGAAACTTTCTTTCTCCGGATATCACGAAGTTTCTCCGTATCTGTCTATCTGATTGTCATAGGGGACAGAAGGTAAAGCAGATGCCCGGTTCCCGTAAACTCAAAAAGAGTCTCGAATATCCCTGCTCCCGGCGACAGCATTACACCGGGAAAAGACGGTGTCGGGTAAATTCTGACATCGGGATATCCGTCATCGGTACTCGTACCGGTAAGTTCAGCAGCGTAGAAAACAGCATCGACAACACCTCCGCATTCATCAACAAGTCCATTTTCAGCGGCATCGCTCCCGGACCACACCCTTCCCCGTCCGATGGAATCCACCTCCTCAAAAGTCATACCTCTGCCTTCAGCCACCGTCTGAACAAAGAGATTGTACCCATCCTCCATAAGGTCAAACGACCTTCCCCGCTCTCTTTCCGTATACGGGTGGAACATACTGTTCATCGATGCCATGGGACCCGTATTTACTTCCTCGACGTTTATTCCAAGACTGTCCATCAATCCGCCTATGGAAATTTTACCCGAGATTATTCCTATTGAACCGGTAACTGTCATTCTATCGGCGAATATTCTGTTTGCTCCGCAGGCCATGAAGTAACCTCCTGATGCCGCCGAGGTACCCATGGAAACAACAACCGGTATTTCCCTTCGTATCCTTTCAACTTCGTGATGCAGGTCGGCACTGGCAAGAGCGTCTCCGCCAGGCGAATCGATTCTGAGTACAATAGCCTGAACACCCGTTTGTGAAGCGGCTTCCCTGAGATCTTCACAGACTGTCTCACTGCCCATGGTTCTTCCAAAAACGGGCAAAGAAGAACTCTCCCCTCTCAGAATCATACCTGAAGCCACAACAACGGCGATGTGTCTGTCCGGTCCCCAGTCATCAGATGACGGTATCGATTCGCCATAGTCCTTCATTGAAACCACTGATATTTCCCTGTCCAGATCGTCAGATATTCTTTCCGAAACCTGATCACTGTAACAGACTCCATCCACCATTCCAGCCGTTACCGCTCTTGAAGCCGTATACGATCCGGCATCCCTGATCGTCAGCAACTGTCCCGGTTCAAGTCCTCTTCCGTTTGCAACCCCTCTGATCAACTCCTCCTGCATCGATTGAAGAAGGTTGTAAGTTGCTCTTCTATGTGCGTCGGACATGTCCGAACTGGTCAGTAATTCACTGGCGCTCTTGTATTCTCCTATGTGCTGAAAATCCGGATAGATTCCCAGGCGATCAAGAAATTCCCTTATAAATACGGCTTCCGATGCGAGACCGGAAAACGATAAGCTTCCACTCGGGTGCATCCATATTCTGTTGCCGCAGGAAGCAAGATAGTACTCTCCGTTACCACCGCTTTCGATGTAAAAATAAACTTTTTTCCCCGATCCTTTTATCCGCTGCAACAGGCTCCTTATTTCCTCAGACTGCGCCAGAGAACCGGCAGACCCTGTTATATCTACTATCACCCCGGAAACGGATTTATCTGAAACGATCCTGTTCAGAAGAAGAGCTGTTTCGGTAAAGCACGACTGGATAGAGCCCAAAAAAGGTCTCTGCCTGAGTTCTTCATAATCACCAGTTTCGAATCGAACGAAAATCCCCGATGGCTCAAAAAGATTCGGTCCGGGATCGTTTGTAAACGTAACATCCCCTCTTGAGGCCTGGTACGAATAATTACCTGTCGCTCCCAGGGAAACACCGGCTGATCCGAAGCCCGCTTCCAGGCCCAGACAGATTTTTTGATTTCCGGCATCCAGCCTTACGGCAAGTCCGTCCGCGGGACGAACTTCAAACCCGGCAGAGAATCTGTAATCTTCAAGTATCGTACCGGTCTCCAGGTTGGAGGTAACTGTGAAGTTCTCACCGAATGGTCTTATCGCGAAACCCGCTCTGTAAACGGACTCTATGTCACTCTCACCGGGTAGATCAACCCCCCCCCTTCTTACCATGCCAAAGCTGAACCAGTCGACTGGACGGACTATAAGACCAAGAGTGAAGCAGTCCCTGCCTGAAAAGAGGCTGGTTTTCACGGTAGGGTCGTACCATGTGTACTCCATACCGAAGGATGCCGTGTTTTCGAACAGATTCATACTTGAAGAAATGTTGAATTTCCTCATGCTGGCGGCATCGTCCCACCATCCTGAAATACCCGCTCCCGGGAAAGCTATCGAGATTCTGTCGAATTTTTCGAAGGCACTGTCCGATGCCATCATGCCCAGACGAAGCCTGAGGCTGCTGATAAAACTGAAACCTGCCGGATTTATAAGACCCGGATTGCCTGCTTCCGGATAAGCGACCCAGTCGAATATTTCAATCGGACCGGGTGCTGAATAAGCCGCCGATAACGATGCAAGTAAAAACAGAATTGAGATAACATTCAATATTTTCATACTCATTCCATTCAAGCGGATATTTGCAGGGAGCTGCAAATTTCTGAGCGGGGTGTCTGAAGCACTTCTTCGGGTTCAGTGTCAAATCGGGTGAATTATAGGATCTTCCTTCAAAACCCTGCTGAGCAGGTAAGAGGCCGTGTCCGCTTCTTTATCCATAAGTACGACAAAGACCCTGTTTCTGTTGGCGGCGATGTGCTTTACATCAATATGTTCCCTGGCAAGTGCGCTCAGCGCAAGAGTCATGGTTCCTATCACCGTATCACATACGATTTCCTCCAGGTCGAAACTGAGAATTGCAAGATCGTACTCTACGGTTATATCGTCGAATCCGACAATATTCCGGATATCTTCGAGAACTTCCTGCACCTTCTCATAAAAGCTCTCGTCTACACTGAACGAAATGTCTCCCTCTTCACTTCCATGCTCGGTATTGAACATATGAACAACATTGATATTTTTCTTCCCAAGCGCGGTAAAAAGCACACCTGCCGTTCCCGGAACCGTCGGTACCCCGTGACAGGTAAAACGAATGATCTTTCTTCTTCTTGTCATCAGAATTTCATTCATGGTGTTTCCTTTCCCGCGCTGTTCTCTTTGTTGGAGATTCAATCCGCATAATTACGTTACCCGGGTACGATATTCCCCGTCCTCAGCTGACAGAATCAACTGCTGTTTTTACCGCTTCCTCAATAAGTTCAGGCGGAGGTTGTTTTATGAATCCATCCTCCATGAGTCTGTTAACAAGGTCTCTGGATTCCCTGATATCCGCCTTTGCTTCCATCAGAACCTGTTCCCTTGTCTTTTCCAGCCTGGCAACCCCGTCCTTGATGGCCTGCATTGCCACATCTGCAGCTTCCTCAGCGTACACACCCTCTTCGTCCATTGACGGAATAATGTATTCGGGGCTAAGTCCTTTTCTTCCAGCGAAATTCGCGAGAGATCTTGCCGCTGCCACTGCCATATTATCGGTTATCTTTCTCGCTCTGACCAGAAGCGTACCTTTCAGAATACCCGGGAACCCGAGTGAATTGTTAACCTGGTTGGGGAAATCACCCCTTCCGGTTGCTACTATTGCTGCACCGGCCTCCCTGGCTTCGTAAGGGTATATCTCCGGAACCGGATTCGCACACGCGAAAACGATGGAATCCCGCGCCATGGATTTTATCCAATCCCGGGAAATAAGCCCTGGACCCGGTTTTGAAACTGCAATCAATACATCCGCTCCCCTGCAGGCTTCTTCGTGAGTCTTGATTTTGGCGGGATTCATGGATTGACATAATTCCCATTTTCTGTAAAACCGTTTATCGTCCTTTATGTCCAGTCTGTCCGTTGACAGGCTTCCCTTCGAGTCGAACATTATCATTTTTTCAGGATCACCACCCGCGGTTATTATTAACCTTGCTATCGTCGTGTTGGCGGCTCCAGCGCCAAAAAACACTATGCGGATATCCTCCAGTTTCTTTTTGACAACTTCAAGAGCGCCAAACAATCCGGCGAGCGTAACACATCCGGTTCCCTGAGCATCATCGTGCCATACAGGTATTTTACACTCACTGCGGAGGTAATCCAGAACCTCGAAACAGTTTGGCTGAGAAATATCTTCAAGGTTAATTCCACCAAAACTCGGCTGAACCATTTTGACAAATTCAATAATTTTACTCGCATCGGGTTTTCCGTTTTCGTCACGATCGTCGATGCACAGGGCAACCGCATCCACTCCACCAAGATATTTCATCAGAAAAGCCTTGCCCTCCATGACTCCAAGTCCTCCGTGAGGAGTGCAGTCACCGTCTCCCAGTACCCTGGTAGAATCTGTCACCACTCCAATCAGGTTTCCCTTGTTGGAAAGGTCGTAAGCTGCATCGGTGTTCTCCCTGATGGTAGTGGATATTTTTGATACACCCGGGGTATACCAGACATTGAACCAGTTGAATCCGTAAAGTCCTGCCTTGGGAACGGTCATCATTTTTCCTTTGTAGAATTTGTGCATGCTGTAGGACAGTTCCTTCAGAAAAATCGTCTTGGCTCTGGCAATCTGTTCCTCGGAAAAATCCTCCGGAAAAAGATCACCGAGGTTCTTAAGCGTCATGTCTATTTTCATTGTATTATCCTGCCTGAAATAAATTGATAACTGCCTATTCTTCCCGGCGATAATCCGACACGCCTGTTTCAAACAGATCGTTACCCTTTGTATCGTTGACCACAA
>CAZOQQ010000133.1:0-6318 GCA_964582075.1 uncultured bacterium
TTTCAGTACATCTCTGTCCGGCACATGATCCATATTACTCCTTCTGAATAACTCCACTACAATACGCAACTGTATGATGAGTAACAACACTGCATTTGACGTAAAATACAGGAGACAATCTACTCAGATACCAGTCAACTCGGATCCGGACACTTTTTTATGGAACGTCTGCACAACGGGCCGCCAGCATACGGTAAATCGAATAGTTGCTGTCAGAGCCTTTGTTGATATACACCATATTGACGAACGGAGCCCATGCTGCAGTAGTACTTCAATCACTATTAATAGCGCATTGCTTTGTGCTTTACATACGTATATTATATTAACATCTTAATATATGAGGGGAGACTGTGCAGGAACGGAATGAAAAAAACAGATCTGCTCCGGGTTTTCCACGGCATGAACGAAGCGTACTTTCAGGTGAATACCGAGGGAACGATCACTGAAGTTAATCAACGGGCAGTAACGATGTTCGGTTACGGTTCTTCCGGTGAAATAAAGGGAAAGTGTCTTTCGCAGGATTTCTTCCCCGACCCTGAAATGCAAAAATCATTCCTTGAAAGCCTTAACAATAACGACGATGCCATACGCACCTGCACAGGCAGGCTGCAGAAGGCGGATGGTACATATATTCACGCACTGATCAACACCAGAAGAATAGTTGACGGTAACGGTGTTGTTACAGGTCTTGAAGGTTATTTGAATGATATCACCGAACAGTTCAGGATTCATCAAGTACTGGAAACAACCCGAAAACGCTTTCACCTCCTCCTGAATTCGATTCAACGCGGAATCTGCAGAATTGACAATAACGGGGAAATAATCTTCTGCAACAGGTTCATGGTAAAAATGCTGGGCTATTCAACAACAGACGAACTTACGGGTAAAAAAGTCATTAACCGTATCGTTTCCGATCTCAGATCTTCCTTTATGGACAAGTTAAAAACCACTATGTCATCTGAAAACCCTTCGTTTGAAGTAATTTTCATAAAAAAAGACGGAACGGAACTCCCTGTAATGGCAAGCGTGGTTCCAGATATTGACGACGAAGGAAATGAAAGTGGTGTTCTGGGTTCTTTTACCGATATTTCGGAACTGGCAGCAAAGCGCGATGAATCTGAACATCTCACCAGATCACTGAAAGCTATAAGACGGGTGAACCACATCATTACCCAGGAGAGAGAACTCGATCAGATGATTCAGAACATCTGTGATGCCCTTATTTCTACCAGGGGATACTCCTCCGCATGGATTTCCCTCTTCCGAAAAGGAACTCACATTTTCGAGAAGACTGTCTCCGCGGGAATTCCGGAGAAAAACATGAAGGAACTGATCAAAACCCTTGAAGAAGGGCCCGGCTGCTTCTGTTCCTCTCTGGCCATTGAAAAACGAAGCATCGTTACCATAGACAATGTAAGAAATCGTTGCGGAAACTGTCCTCTTCTCGGTCTGGAACCGGGCAGTCGGCCATTTACCACCACACTGACAGTGGATGACACTATTTACGGAGTAATCTCAACGGAACTCCCAATGGAGCTTAGCCTTGCTGCCGATGAGCAGAGCCTTTTCCGGGAAGTAGCCAACGATGTTGCCTATTCTGTTCGTAACATCTATCTCGAAAAAGAGAAAGAGAAGGCAGCCCGGGAAATCGAAAGAACAAACAATCAGTTGTCTGAAGCGCTGAAAATGGCTGAACGCTCAGCCAGGCACGCGAAGAAAGCAAGCAAAGCAAAAAGTGAGTTTCTGGCTAATATGAGCCATGAAATTCGAACCCCTCTCAACGGGATTATCGGCATGACCGGTCTCCTTATAGAAACAGACCTGACACCCGAACAGAGGGAATACGCCGAAACAATCAAAGTCAGCGGGGACGCTCTTCTGTCCCTTATTAATGACATACTTGATTTCAGTAAAATAGAAGCGGGAAAACTTGAGATTGAAGTTACCAGTTTCGACATGAGGCTTCTTCTGGAAGGCGTAGCCGATATGATGGGAAGCCGGGCACAGCACAAAGGGCTTGAATTCATTTCGTTTATCGCGCCTGACATGCCTGCGATGGTAAAAGGAGACCCGGGCAGGATACGGCAGATACTGCTGAATCTGACAGGCAATGCTATCAAATTCACGAAAGAGGGTGAAGTCAGCATCTCTGTAAGCCCTGAGAATGAAACGGACACGCAGGTACAACTCCGGTTCTCGGTCAGAGACACGGGAATAGGTATTCCTGCAGAAAAGGTAAACAGCATATTCAAAGCGTTTACCCAGGCGGATTCTTCCACTACCAGAAAGTACGGAGGAACAGGCCTTGGCCTTTCCATCTGTGAAAAAATGGTTTCTTTAATGGGTGGCAGAATCGGAGTTCTCAGCAGGGAAGGAACCGGTTCGGAGTTCTGGTTTACCCTGACCCTTGAAAAGCATACAGAGCAGCTATCCTCCCTTGAAACAAAATCTATAGAAAACATCAGAATCCTTGCAGTTGACGACAATTCAACCAACAGACGGCTGATTTCCCTGCTTCTTGAATCGTGGAAATGCAGATATCAGATGGCATCCTCCGGTGTGAAAGCCCTGGAAATCCTCAAGAAGGCAACTGCTGATAACGATCCCTTCAAAATAGCAATACTGGATATGCAGATGCCGGAGATGGACGGAGAGGAACTGGGAAAAAGAATTCTCAGAGATCCTGAGATTCACTCACCAAGGCTGATAGTGATGTCCTCAATAGGAACCCGTGGTGAAGCCGCCAGGCTTCATGAAGTTGGATTTTCCGCCTACCTTACAAAACCTGTAAAACAATCACAGCTGTACAACTGTCTTACAACTGTTTACGGGCACAAACCTGAAAAGGGTAAACCGCCTCTGGTAACAAAACATTCCCTTAAGGAATCCCGAAAGAGGGCGGTAAAAATACTTGTAGCAGAAGATAACCCGGTGAACCAGCTCGTAGCCGTGAAGATTCTGGAGAAGCTGGGCTACAAAGCCGATCTGGCTGCGAATGGTGCTGAAGCCGTCGAAGCCCTGACAAAAACCAATTACGACATTGTTTTCATGGACTGTCAAATGCCTGTCATGGACGGTTACGAAGCAACACGGGAAATACGTTCTGGAAACTCTGAAGTTGTGAACCGAAGCGTTGTTGTTGTGGCGATGACTGCCAATGCTCTGAAAGGAGACAGAGAAATCTGCATCAAGGCAGGAATGGATGACTATATAACCAAACCGGTAACCCCTGCGGCGATTTCACAGGTACTTGAAAACTGGTCCCCTGAGAAACAGGACGAGAACGAAATCGGTATTGATTCTATCCAGCCGGAAAAAACCTTCAGGGAAGAAAAGCTGAAAAAAGACTTTGACGGAAATCTGGATACAATCCGTGAACTGATCAGCATGTTTGTTGCAACAGCCGAGAAAAATCTTGATGAACTGTCTGCCGCTGTTTCTGAGAAAAACAGTGATCGGGTTAAGAACATCGCACACACACTTAAGGGCTCGGCTCTCAATATCGGGGCCGTAAGTCTGCCCGAAGCCTGCCTGCGGCTGGAACAGCTCTGCACAGGCGGGAATCTGTCAAATGCTGACATCATGCTGAAGGTTGTGAAAACCGAATTCGCAAGACTTACAGCACACCTTGCCGAAATTGGTTACAGATAGATAACAGAAAAACTGATTCCCGCCGGATTCCTCTTGTATTGCGCTATTTAAATCCAATATACCTATCTCCCACTAATACCGGTAGAGCAGTTTTATACGCACTTATCGCAGAGGAAAATCTTATCCGGCTATTTTCCCGTAGAATAGGTTTTGCAAAAAAGGAACAGTACTTGCGTTCCGGCAATACTGTTGTATAATATGGGTTTGTTATGCGAAACGGACAATGTCCGAAACAGCACTATGTGTGCGAAAATGGGGGATGAGGGGTTGAAATGACAAATGAAGCATTTCAGGAAAATGTTACCAGAAGGGAACTTGACACGGAAAGTATTTTCTTTGCGTCGTTTCTTGCCGGATTGAATCTTTACAACATATTGAATCAGGCAATTATCAACAAAGCTTCTGACAGAGCAGGCGCGCATCTGGCAAGGTTCGCGAAACTGAAGGGTATGGATGATCTTAATTTAACAACCACGAAAAACTGGAGTGCACGGGAAAGATTTGAGAAATCAGTTGAAGTTCTTAAAAAGATGTTGTTTATTTCAAAAGAAGTTGAAATCATTCACAAGGAAGAAGAAAACGAAACTGCAATATCAATTGAAACCAGTTCCTGCCGGTTTTGTCCCAAGGGAGTAGGAGAAGCGGAATTGAATGGAACTCTGTGCCCTTTCCCGGCTCTTCTAAAATCGTTCAGTAATGAACTGTGGGAAGCAGATGTTGTTAATCTGTATAAAGAACGGGGAAAACCAACTCTTACCAAAGAGGGAGACCGGTGCGTTTTCGAATACAGAGGGAAAAATCCTGAATGATATGAGCTGGTTATACATAACCATCGAGTTCTGAACGGGAATGCTTTTATTCATGTCTGCTGTTTACGGAAATTCAGCAGCGGGCATGAGTAAATTCCTTTTTATTGAAAGTTTCCCTTTGTACCGGTTTATCCGCCGAACCGGAAATAGATACTATCCGTCTTCCATTGCTTTCAAGCATCTATTCGTCTACGCCAGCGCGGAATGAAATCATACAAACACGATGTATGAAATCCCGCTATACCCGCCAGCAGCCTTCAACGGGAAAACACTGTACGAGCTGCCTGTGTCTGACTATACTGTCAGGGTTCCAGATCGAACAGGAGCATAATGATAAAAAGAAGAATTTTCATCTTTCCTTTGATAATATCGCTCACCTTACTTTCTTCCTGTAACGAACCTGATTCCTATAGCGCTGTTTCGGATAGAAGCAGGAGTGAACTTCAGGAATGGGCTGGAATCCTGGCAAGATACTGGGTCTTTCCACCGGGAGACAGTCTTCGACCAGAAAAGCCGGAAAACGGCGAACTGATGTCTCTCATACAGTCCTGTGAATCCAGTCCGGAATCATGGTCTTACCTTTACAGCTGTATTTCGGATACGATCGCAATCCTGGAACCACCACTGCCTGAGTGCCAGCTGCCGAATTAAGGAGGAAGCTTTGAATATTTCCCGTGGAGGTTATTCTGCTTAATGTAATACCCCGCCCCGTACAGAACATGTACTTGAACAATAAGAAGTCAGGCATTCATGAAGGTTTCGTTCTGTATGCCGATATCTCGGGCTTTACTTCAGTCACGGAATCGCTGCTTGAACAGGGAAAAACAGGGGCTGAAATTCTCGGTGGAGTACTGAACCGAATATTCTCCCGGACAATTAACGAGATCTACGGAAGCGGTGGAGTAATAGCTGAATTCGAAGGAGACGCAATAATCGCGGTTTTCCCGATCAGCAGACCCGAAGCCCCTTTGCATGCCGCTGCCAATCTGAAAAGATATTTTGAAAAAGAATCTTTCTGGGGAAAGGATTCCGGCAGATGGCCGGTCTCGATGAAATTATCCCTGGCCCCCGGACAGGTTGAATGGGGCATAATCGGTAACGAAAGACTTGCATACTATATAAAAGGTTCCGCCCTTTCAAAGGCGGTGCGGAATTCTAAAATGAACGAACCCGGTACAATCGGGGTTCATCCTGACTTCATGGATATTGTCAAACAATATCATGGGATATTAACGGAAGACACTGCCGCTGAGGATTCAACAATTATGAATCACCACCTCGTTCGCATCCGTAAAAGTGTTGCTTCAAAATTCGTTTCGGCTTCCATACTGTCGAGCGGCCTTTCCGGTGAGTTCAGATCCGTAACACCGGTTTTTATCAAAATTAACAGCAACGATGGTTTTCGCGGGAAAGTATCGAAAATTATTTCCATCTCTTCCGTATACGGTGGTGACATGAACGGTCTGTTCTGTTCAGATCCGGAATCTGCAACCGCGCTTGTTCTTTTCGGAGCACCTGTCTCATGGGAAAACAATACTTCCAGAGCCATTGTATTTTCCATGAAACTGAAAGACATACTGGGTACCTCCATACGAATCGGCATATCCGAAGGAACTGTCTATGCCGGTATTACAGGTAACTCCAGACGGTGTAAATACACAGTCTACGGTGATACTGTAAATACCGTGGCAAGGTTAGTGCAGAAAGCTGAATTCGGCGAAATACTTATCACGGAAAAAGCGATAATGAACAGCGATCATCAGTACGGAATGTTGAATATTGAACGCTGGTTACCACGGGGAAAGTACGATGATATTCTGATTGGTACCCTGGACCACCAGAAGAGCGATGGAATCAG
>CAZOQQ010000134.1:0-6277 GCA_964582075.1 uncultured bacterium
AACGACAGCAGTGGATTTATGGCCAAAGAGAGCCGAAGGATATCCGTCGGGTTTGTCTCGACCGATAGAATGGTATTTAACGTCAAGGGAATAACACTTGACGTTCAGGCAGGCGCTGCAGCACCTGGAACCATGGTAAGTCTCTGTGAATCCGGCATCCTGGATCTTTCGATTGAAACGCGGGCTTCGGTAGAGGATGTTACGGGAATGATGACCGGTGTACTTGCGGGTCCGGTAAGTATTCCCAACGTTAATTCGACACTGTCCTTCCCCGCCGCGAGTGCTGCAGGCGCTGTATATCGTTATACGATCGATGGCTGGAAGCAGATGGACAGTTACTATCAGAACGGAAGAATGTGTGCTGTCGTATCCGATGGGGGAACCTACGTTTACGGTGAGGCGCCAGGGGTTAATTCCCCGGAGATACCAGCAGAATTCCGTTTTGGTGGAACGTATCCCAACCCCTTCAGCACAGAGGCTGCCATCAGCTTTTCTCTGCCATCTGCGGGACGTGTTAATGTTACAATCTACGATATGAGCGGTCGCGTCGTAAGAAATCTCAACGACACCGAGATGAGGGCGGCAGAACATACACTCATGTGGGACGGACTCGACGAAACAGGCAATGATGTAGGTGCGGGAGTTTACTTCTGCAGACTGCAGGCTTGCGGAGAAACCGTTACACAGAAAATGCTCCGAATAGAGTAGGAAGGAGGGAGAAATGAAATTTACAGTAGCAATAGCAATCCTGGGCTCCCTCGTGCTGCTCAGCGGTTGCGCGAATAATCCCACCGATATTCCCGAAAAGATAGGGTACCAGGGATTTATCAATCTGGGCTGGGAAAAGTACCATAACAACGATTTCCAGCTATCGCTTGACTACTTTCTTAATGCTATAGATATAGATCCATCAAAACCTGAAGCCTATTTAGGTGCCGGGTGGGCGTCATTGTACCTGCCGGACGTATGGAGAATTGCAGATAATTACTTCTACATGGCAATACAGCAGAGAGCGGGATACTATCCGATTAACGCGTACAAGGAATCCCAGGTACAGGATACAATGTGGACGAAATTTGAATGCCTGCACCCTGATCTTTCCAGTGCCGTACTTAACCCCATACTCGCTCTGACTGCTGATTCAGGTCTTGTATACGTTGCGGACTCGATTCATGCAATTGTTGGTGATGTATCTATGCCATATCGTTTCAAGCCGCTGAATAACGGTGTAATGGCGATTCTTGAAGCAGTAAACGGTTACACCACAGTCAGCAGCGAAGTGGACAGTATTGCCGGCGGATGGGTTTACATAACCGTTCCACTTGCAGTAATGAGTGTTGGCGGTCATAACTACTACACCTGGATCAATGTTGATAATCAGGTAAGTTACGATTACCGCATTCTGGATACTTCGGGTTCTCCGGGAGGACAGATCCTGTACGATGCTCTCGCGGGTTCCTGCATCCTGCAGGATATTAGGGGTGAGAATGGAGATCCACTTCTAGGATGCGTAGAAGCATGGGCAATTGATTTCCTGAAAAGTGATTACTCCTTCGGTCATGGTCTTCAGTACGAAGGGTACGAGAGTTTAAATAACATGAAGCTGAAGGGTACGGCAGCCGCTCTGGCTTTCTACAGACAGCATTTCAGGTTCGCGTGGTTTACATGCACTAGCGAGGGACAGGGTACTGGTCTTAACGTGAATGATCCTACATTTGTCACAAGCTTGATGACTGTAATACAAAACATGTTGATCGGTAGTTAAAAAGAAGACCGAAAAGAAGACCCCCCCGACATTGTCGGGGGGGTCTTTTGTTAACTGAAATACTTCAGATCAATGGGATGGTGCATTGATACTGAAAATATCGTAATTATCACTTCCGCTGATCCTGTTCGAAGAAAATACAAACCAGCCATATCCCGGGTTCCATGCAGGGTAAATATCCTTTGCCGGATCATCTGTAACCCTGATAATACTGGAGCCATCAAGGTTACTGATCCAGATTTCATAATTACCTGACCGGTTGGATGAGAAGGCGAACCAGTCGTTGTACTGTCCCCAGCATGGATGAATGTTATCGAAGGAATCCTCTATTACAGCATGAGGATCGGAGCCATCGGAGCGTATAAGCCAGATATCGGATTGATTCCCATGGGAACGCTCAAACAGAATCCATTGACCATTTGGTGAATAAGATGGTCTCAGACAATCGTACTGCGGCGAGAAAAAATCCTCCGGGGTAAGAAGGCTGTCTTCGTTGTAGACGGTTTTACATAAGCCCCAGTGGTTATTTTCATACGAACACATGAGAAGCGAATCTTCATCCGCTGTCCATGTGGGATATCTGTAATTTCCACCGTCGTTGATGACAATAAGAAGAGCTCCGAAATTTCCGGGAACCGTTCTTACAGTCGAAGTTGAATCAGTGTTGTAAGTTGTGTAAACTATTAAACCACGCTCACCGCTCCAGCAACCGTTGGGTCCGGACGATTCATTCATGTTCGAAGCAGCAATGGGAACGGGGTCAGTAATACCGTTAAAAGCTATAATGCACTGGGAAGTGTACGCATAAGAGGTAAAGAGCAGAACGTCTCCTCCAGGGGACCATGAGAGAGCAGTATCAGGGTAAGAATTGGAAATGTAAAGAACAGCTCCATCCGGCCATACTTTTGGTTCGGCAGGATTATTTCCACAGGAAATCAATGCGGTACCAACCATGACGGATAAAATTATGATTTTCATTATCACGCTCCAAATGTGGGAAAAGGATTACTGTATATCAGAGGTTTTCATACGAGGGCCCCGCTGTTATATCCGCGCCAAGATTCTTCAATCTGTTCACCAGATTTTCGTAACCTCGTTCGATCTGGTGTACGTTCCGGATAATGCTGGTCCCCTCAGCGCAAAGAGCCGCTGTAAGAAGTGCCATGCCAGCTCTTATGTCCGGACTGCTTACGTCCGTTCCATGAAGTCTGGAAGGACCGGAAATTACTACTCTGTGTGGGTCGCACTGGATGATGCCGGCGCCCATGGAAACCAGTTTGTCAACAAAAAAGAGCCTGCTCTCGAACATCTTCTCAAAAACAAGTGAAGTTCCTCTTGCCTGGGTTGCCACTACCACAGCTGTACTTGTAAGGTCGGGAGAAAATCCTGGCCAGGGAGCATCGTAAATTGTGGGAATTGATCCGCCGCGGTCGGATTGAACTTCCAATTCCGAAGTTCCGTCAATTATCAGGTATTCATGATTACTGTGTACCGATACACCCAGCCTGGCGAAGCCGTTCATGGTTGGTCTGAGGATACCAGGAGGTACATCCGGTATTTTCACGGTTCCCCCGCAGCATGCGGCGAGACCAATAAAACTGCCTATCTCGATGTGATCGGGCGCTACCGAATAGTCGGTACCTCTAAGTAAGGAACCGGATCCGGTGACAGTTACGCGGTTTGTTCCGATACCGGCTATTTCGGCTCCCATTGAGGAAAGCATATTTGCAAGGTCCTGAACGTTCGGTTCACACGCCGCGTTGTAGATAACGGTATCACCTTCAGCAAGTGTTGCAGCCATAATGGCATTTTCGGTTGCCGTTACTGAAGGCTCATCAAGGAAAATGAACTTACCTTTGAGACCCTTTGAAGAAAATGAAAGCATTCTGTCCGAAAAATTTACATCGGCTCCCATCTGTTCCAGTGCGAGGAAATGAGTATCGAGCCTGCGCCTTCCAATTATATCTCCTCCGGGGGGAGGCAGATTCACCCGGCCGGTTCTTGCCGTTAACGGTCCGGCAAGAAGAATGGAAGCACGAATTTCCCTGCAGGCTGCCAGATCGATATTATCAGGATTGATATTGGAGGCGTTCAAGCAAGTTGAGCCGTCAACGGTACGACTTATGGAAACACCTACACTCTCAAGCAGGGACAGCATGGATCTTACATCACGTATATCCGGAAGATTGTGCAGGGTGACATCCTTATCGGTCAGCAGACATGCTGATAGAATCGGCAGAGCGGCATTTTTACTGCCACTGGGTTTGAGTATACCGGACAGGGGGTTTCCACCCTTTACAATGTATGTGTCCGGAGATTGAATACTCATGTATTTTTCGCCTTGACAGAAGTCTTGTTAAGAAGAGTATGGTACAGGTCGGGATAATCCGAAGGCATCCAGCTCTGCCTCAGAAGCCATTTTATGTAATCCCTGTCCCGGGCGATGATATCCTCAACGAGTTTACCCCGGTATTTACCGAAGCTGAAAATCAAAACTTCCAGAGTAGACTGCGCAAAAGCAATAAGATCATCCCAGCCGTCAGGAGTGACTAATTTGCTGTTAAGGATGTATTCGACCAGGGAACGGGCCAGTTCTGAATCGAACATGGCCCTGTGAGCGTCGCCCTCAAGATCGGCATCCAGATTGAACCTGTATCTGAGAGCTTGAAGAGAATGTGATGGAATCGATGGCCAGACATGCCTTGACAGTCGAAGGGAATCAAGTTTCATCCTGTCCTCTATCTTATTGAAGACTTCCGGAAGCTGTCTTTTTAATATTGTGAAATCGAACGGCATGTTATGAGCGCAGATATAGTCAGCCCTGTCGACAATCTTTTTTATTCTTCCGGAGATGTCCTCAATGGAAGGCTTCCCCTCAAGCATGCTGTTGGTAATGTGATGTATTGCTGAAGCTTCCGGTGGAACAGGTTCCGGTGGAAGTACCATCTCCTGCAGTCTTTCATCTTCACCCGGTTTCCGCGTGAAACCCCGGTATTTGCTCAGGAGGAACGCAACTTCACATATATGAGCTGTTTCAGGATCTACTCCCGTAGTTTCGGTATCCAGAAAAAGAATACTGCTATCTTCTTCGTTCGAACTCGATACAGAAAAAAGATCAGGTTGGTTTTTCATGACTGTATTCTAATTACCCGGAGTAGATTTGAAAACCCGAAAATTATGAATGTCCTCATATTTTGGCAAATTGCAGGAATATCATATAATATTAAGTAAGATTGTAAGCGGGTTACATGTAATCTTTTCATATTAGGAGGAATCATGAAAGCAATTGTGGTACTTTCATTTTTTTTAGCGACTGCTTTCTTCGCGTGCGGGTCACAGCCGGGACAGGAAAGTATTTCAGCATCTTCAATGGATGTGCTTCCGGAAATTCCCCTCTTTTCAATAGCTGTAGTTAACCCTGCTGCGGTTATTTCATCGCTTGACGGGTACGCCTCGGGTGTTGACATCCTGGGCGAGAATGCGATATCAGGATGGATTCTGTCAGCCCTGGACTGCTCGGATATATCCGAAGTTGACAGAAAGTTCGGTATCAACAGCAGCGGAAGCATGGTTTTCTTCATGGAAAGCATGATGCCACAGAGCATGGGTGCGGCTCTGACAGTTTCTGATCCCGATGCTTTCTGGGCAGGAATCGGCATTACACCGGTTCCCGCTGAGCCGCTTGAGGGTTACGATGTCAGTAAGGTAGATGTTGATTTCGGCAGTATCTATTTCTGCTATACCGATGGGTTGCTTCTGGGAGCAGGAAGCAGAGCCGGAATGCAGAATATGCTTTCCAGCATCGATGGTAATCTTCCGTCGAATTTGCCGGGAATACCTGATGGCAGTTTCTATCTGTTTGCGAACATAGAATCATTCGGTCCTATGATCGCAAGTCAGCTGTCAATGCTCAGACCACGGATACTTCAGGAATTAAGTGGTGCTGAAAATACCAATATGGAACTGACTCAGCAAATTATGGGTATGTACTTCGAAGCCATCAATCTTATACTTAACGAAACGAAATCGATGACGCTGACTCTTACGCTGGAACCGGAGTACATTACGGGTAATGCTTCAGTTGAATTTATTCCCGGTTCCTCCCTTGACCAGTACATAATTCCCGCCGAAGTAACAGATCTTACAAGTCTGGTTCCCATGGGTAACGTGGCTGTCGGAAGGGTAAGTCTTGATCCGTCAACCAGCATCGCCGCGATGAACGCTGTTTTCAGCGCTTTGAACATACATGATGTTCCGCAGAGCATGATTAATTTCTGGGCGCAGACTGCAAAGAATACAGCAATGTCCATGACGATAGATGCCGATAATCCGATGCACATAGTTGCAGTATACGAAATGCAGGAAGAAACAACGCTTGACGACGTCAAGGAAGCCTACGATGAGCAGTTCTCCATGCTGTCAGGGTTTATGAATATGCCCGGACTGACACTCTCGGATGTACAGTACGCTGAGTTCGAAGGTCTTGACTGGATTACATTCGGCATGAACATG
>CAZOQQ010000135.1:0-6127 GCA_964582075.1 uncultured bacterium
AGCAACAGGGTTATTTTCGCGGTTTCCCGGGAATCCCTGTCGGAATTCAATCTGATCCTGCAACGAAGCACAAGCCATACCAGCAGGAGCATATCCAGTTGCCTTGCCAGAATCTGAGCTGACTGAAAGAAATCATCAGCATGCTTCTCCTTCGAGGCAAGAATACCACTGACACAGAGTTTCCATGACAGAAAGGGTTCCCTGTGGCTGCTGGATGAATCAAGCGCGACGGCAATAGACGAAGCAGCCGTGTTAAAACCTCTCGCGAAAGCTTCCATTGCAAGAATCAGCGCGTAAACAACGAAATCACTCCCCGGAGAAGCGAGAAGATGTTCAGCTATTTTTCCCGCTTCGGAAACGGGTTCAATTCCACCGGCCAGGGATTTCAGAAAACTGTCGGCTCCAGGCGGAAGAAGGTCTTTCCCGCCTGCCGCTTCCGTATTTCCAAACAGAAAATCGAGATAGGTTTCACACCAGGCCGTCATTGATTCATCTTCCGGCAAATCAGACGAACCGGCTATTTCGTAAATCCTTTGCGTTGTTTCCCTTGCCTTTTCAATCTGCAGGGTTCTGGTATACATATCAACCATGTGATCAAGGGCGTACAGCCTGTTTGAAAGGTTCCCGCTGGTCGAAGTCCTCTTTGAAACACTTTGCATTATACTGATCAGGCTTCTTACCGTGTAAACCGGGCTTTCTTTCATTTCGAAAACTATCGTGTTCAGTATTTCCATGACCGCAAGCTGGTTATGAACACTCTCGGCCAGCATGAGTGCCCGCTGGAGCATGGTCATCGCAGCCTTTTTTCTCCCCGAAGCGATAAATACCTTCGCTCTGCACCATTCAAGTATCTGCTGGGTTTCAAGATTGATCACAGGCATGTGAGTCATGGCAGAGAGAATTGTTTGCTCGGCCAGAGCGTTCATTCCAAGTCCGGCCAGCGAGGAGGCGGCAGTGGCAAGTATCCTGACTTTAATATCGCTATCGTCCAGCTCCGGCAGCCATCCTGTTACCGTTTCTATCAACGAGGCTACATCTTTCATTCCCTCGAAATCTTTCGGTATCTCGGCAAGTGAGCCGAGAATCGCCGGTATCCAGTATCCGGAATGCCTTTCCATACTCAGCTTCAAAGCTTCCTTCAGTTTATTTTCCGCCTGCATCAGCCTGTTCTCAAGAAGTTCAAGCTCTCCAAGTCGCGTCAGGGCCATTACCCTGTCGTCCGGCGTCTCAAACAGTTGAAAATGTGCTTTGATGAACCCGACAGCGATGGAGTATTCAACGCCTCTGAGTTTTCGCGGTTCGTACGCTTTTAGCACTTCGGTAACCTGCTGCACTGTCAGGCCGGATTTATCCGATCGCATAATTTCCGTGATGAAGTTCGAGAAAAGTCTCAAATCACCTTTTTCCCACGCCTGTCTCATTGCTTCCAGAAGCAGGAACGCCCTGTTTTCCAAAGATGGGTTCCCGTACCGCAGAACCATCACAATCTCCGGAACTGTAGCTCCGGGAGATTGCAGCACGTACCCGGACAGCTTCTCAATCCATTTTGTCGATACGGCAGCGTCATCCGGTTTATCCGGAACGGTCCATCCTTCAGTATTGTACTGCCGCCTCCTGCACACAACTCCGCTTTCTTCAAGTTCCGGAAGCATCTCATTAACGTATGTAACATCTGTGTTCAGTATTCGTGCCATAGCGCCCGCACTGAGAATATTCTCCAATCCACCCAGAAGATCCGGAATCAACTTTTCGAAGAACAACGGTGTTTCCAATATTCCTCCATCTGTCCAGAACCCGCGACTGGTAAAGTTTGTCCCGCCTGTTCCCGCTGAACAACAATATTCAATAAATGCGGGAAGCGTACGGGGCACTTGTTCACCGGTTCCACGCTGGTTATCTTTTCTGCTCTTCATGTTATGAAAAGTGTTTCCGGAAATACGAAAGGACCATACAGTGCCGTTACCAAAGCGTTACAACGCAAAGGAGTCAGAACCACGCTGGCAGAAGTTCTGGAAAGATCAGGGTATTTTCAGATACAACAACGATTCCGATAAACCGGTGTACTCCATAGATACGCCTCCACCAACAGTATCCGGCAAAATTCATATGGGGCATATTTTCAGCTATGTACAGGCTGAAGTTATGGCAAGATATCACAGAATGAAAGGCATGGAGGTTTTCTATCCTTTCTGTTTTGATGACAACGGCCTTCCAAGCGAACGCTTCACTGAACAGCAGAGGAACGTAAAGGCTCAGGATATGCCAAGAAACCAGTTCGTCGAACTCTGCCTGGAAGTTACGAAAGAGGCTGAATATACGTTTCGTGACCTCTGGACGCGGTTCGGTTTTTCGTGTGACTGGGACCTGCTCTATACAACAATAGATCCGTGGGTTCAGAGAATCAGCCAGAGATCCTTTCTGGACCTTGCAGACAAGGGATTGGTATACCGTAAGGAAGCACCCACACTCTGGTGTCCCGGGTGCGGTACGGCGGTGGCCCAGGCTGAAACCGAAGATAAAACATTTTCATCCGTATTCTATAATCTTGATTTCGAACTCGCTGACGGGAGCGGCACAATACCCATAGCAACAACAAGACCTGAACTGCTTCCCGCGTGTGTGGCTGTTTTCGTGAATCCCGATGATGAAAAGTGGAGTTACCTGGCAGGAAAAAAGGCTGTTGTTCCCATATTCAACCACGAAGTAATGATAATAGCCGACTCCAAAGTGAAAATGGAAAAAGGCAGCGGAATAGTCATGTGCTGTACCTTTGGTGATACAACGGACATCGAGTGGTGGCAGGGGTACGATCTTGACCTGCGAATAGTACTGGACAGAAGGGGTCATATGAACGAGCGGGCCGGCTTCCTTCAGGGAATGTACTGGAAGAAGGCACGCAAAGTTCTTGTTGAAAAACTGATCGATGAGGGTTACACGAAAAAAAGTGAAGATATCGATCATGACGTAAACGTTCACGAAAGGTGCGGCACACCTCTCGAATATCTTGTCAACATGCAATGGTTTGTGAAAATACTTGACAGGAAGGATGAACTCCTTCAGTGCGGTAACAAAATAAACTGGTACCCCCCTCATTTCAAAGTACGCTTCGATCATTGGGTAGAGAACCTGAAGTGGGACTGGTGCATAAGCAGACAGCGATACTACGGCGTTCCCTTTCCCGTATGGTACTGCGAAAAATGCGGCGAACCGATCTTCGCGAAGGAGGCGGATCTCCCCGTAGATCCTCTTGAAGATGTACCGAAACAGGCCTGCGAAAAATGCGGCGGCACTTCATTCAAACCCGAATCTGATGTGATGGACACATGGGCTACCAGTTCACTTACTCCCCAGATAAACGCAAAATGGGGAGAGAAGAACGAGAGGAAAGGCCTGATGCCCATGAGCCTGAGACCACAGGCTCACGATATAATCCGCACATGGGCATTCTACACCATCACGAAGGCATACCTTCATTCAAATGATATCCCCTGGGGGGATGTTATGATAAGCGGGCACGCCCTCAACCCGAGTGGTGAGAAAATGTCAAAAAGCAAGGGAAACGTGGCTGGAGATCCTCTTCTCGCGCTTGAGCGTTATTCGGCCGATGAACTGAGATACTGGTCATGCAGCTCCAAGCTGGGCAGTGATGTGCTTTTCAGCGAGGAAGTCCTTGGAGACGGAAGACGCCTGGTAACCAAGCTCTGGAATGCCGTCAGATTCGCCGCTTCAAGACTCGAGGATTACGATCCGGAAATAAGACCCGATCTGAAGCCGTTTGACAGATGGATACTCTCCCGTTTTACACTCGCGGCTGGGAAAGCCTCTTACGGAATGCAGAAGTACGAATACTCCGTGGCCATGGACAAGGCTGAATACTTTTTCTGGAAAATACTCTGCGATAATTACCTGGAAATTGTTAAAAAACGCCTGTACGCTGACGATAATCCTTCAGGGAAACAGTCCGCGCAGTACGCTCTATACAGGGTGCTGTACGGTTCACTCAGGCTTTTCGCGCCTGTACTGGTTCATGTAACGGAGGAACTTTATCAGTCAATTTTCAGAGAATCCGAGAAATGCGAGAGCCTTCACCTCGCTCCCTGGCCTGACCCGGATTACATGGATGAGGAAGCTCTGAAATACGGAGATATGAGTCTCTATATTATCGAGCAGTCCAGAAAATTCAAGAGTGAACAGAACCTCAGCATGGCTTCTCCTCTCAAGGCTCTCGAGATAGAAGCCCCGGAGGAAGACCTGGACGGGCTCGGAGCCTTGCAGGACGATCTGATTAATGTTACCAGGGCGGAAAATATTCTCTGGAGAAAGGGCGCTGATTTATCCGTAAAGGTTATTCCGGGGGTTAATGATTCTGCCTCTAACGATTTGTAGATTACCCGCTAGCGGAAATCTGTCTTATGCCTTATAAATCAGGAAATAACTTTAACAGATTAAGAGGGCTTCCATGAATTTTCCTATTTTACATAATCCGGGCAGCATAGAATTACTGCTCAACACGGTATACAAGGCAGATACGCCCAAACTCGTTGATCATGACTACCTTGTAGGTCTTGGTTTCAAGCGGGAAGTGGATGAGGGACTTCTTAAACTGCTTGTCTTCCTGGGTTTTATCGACGAAAACGGCAATCCGTCCTCCCTCTGGGATAAATCGCATGACCCCGCACAGGCTTCACTTCTTCTCGCCAGGGCTATAAGGACTGCCTACAGTTCCCTTTTTTCCGAATATCCGGAAGCCGATAAAGAGGAAGGCTCCAGACTGATGGAGTTCTTCAGGAACAACACCGGTGCCTCAGACCGTGATGCCGCGTACATGATACTTACCTTCAAGGTTCTGTGCGATCTGGCAGATATGGCCGGAAGTAAATCAAAGGGAAATTCAACTGCAGCGGCAACAATCGCCGCTGCGACACCCGAAATAAAAAAACAGAAACCAAAGAAGGAAGTTAAAACTCCGCCTGTTTCTTCCAGACAGGAAAGTTACCCGGCTATAAGAATATCCATAAATATCGACCTTGATGATAAATCCGACCCGGACCTGAGAAACCTTGCCATGAAGCTGCTCAAAAAGCAGCTCGAACTTTAATTTCCTTCCGGTGTTATCAAGATAAAGAACGATTGGAGTGTACAAACCAGATGAAAAAGCAAATTACGTTCATACTGTTCATTACCCTGACAGCCGTACTGATTTCCTGTGGAGACGATGAAAGCCCCGCAGCTCCAGGTAGTAACCCTACCGCGTCCATCCTTGCGGTAACCGCAGGAACTGTAAATTCGGTTTCTGCAGTCTGGACAATGTGTCCGGATAACGATTTCTCTGAATACAACCTGTACCGGTCGACTACATCCGGAATCTCCGCCAACCCTCCTTCCAGCCCTGTAAGTACGGTATCCAGCGCGTCTGATACTACCTTTGTTAATACCGGCCTGACATGGGGTGAAACGTACTACTACGCGCTGCAGACAAAGAATTCGGGCAACAATACCTCATGGAGCAACGAAGTTCAGGTAACCGTACCCGATTCCGGCAGCGGCAGCGCTTACCTTACCTGCTCCCAGATACAGGGACAGCAGTCATCTTCACCTTACGTTGATCAGGAAGTTTCTGTAACCGGAATAGTCACCTCGGGAGGAGGAGTGCTTTACGGGGAATACACCATTATTTGTGATGCGGCGGGTGGTCCATGGAGCGGTCTCGCTATTTACGGAGACAGTGTCGCAACCCTTGCAAGAGGCGACAGCATTGTCGTATCCGGAACGGTTAAGGAACACTTCGGCATGACGGAACTTACTTATCCTTCGGCTGTCCAGGTTATTACAAAAGGACACGCGATTCCTGACGCCGTTCAGTTAACCACCGCCCAGGTTTGCGATGAACAGTACGAAGGTGTACTGGTGGCGGTAACGGATGCAATAGTGCTTACCGCGAACCAGCACAGTTACGAGATCGATGACGGAAGCGGCAGCTGTTACATAGGTACGCGGGGTAATTTCACCGAACCGAATGTTGGTGATACGCTCGATGTTCAGGGTCTGCTTTTCTATGAACACGATGAGTGGCGTATTCAGCCCCGTGACAACAACGATATCACCATCAACGGCGGTGGAGGCAATG
>CAZOQQ010000136.1:0-6083 GCA_964582075.1 uncultured bacterium
ATACCCTCGGCTCCAAGAAGAAGGAGTACAGGCAGTTTCGCGGGCAAGAGAACAGGTTCATTGTTCCTTCCGTCGTAGCTGGGTTCGAAATCCGTGATTCTTTTGTTGAACAGGGTTTCACGCGCAAGGTCAGTGAGTCTGCACTCGATATACCTGGCGGCTGAAGCTTCGTCACCTGTAAAAATATTCCCGAAATTTCCCTGTCTTTCGATGAAAAATCCTCTGTTGGCAAGAGATACGAGCGCGTCGCCTATCGATCTGTCCCCGTGGGGATGAAACTGCATGCAGTGTCCTATAACATTAGCGACTTTACTGAATCTGCCGTCGTCCATCTGGAATAGTGACCATAGAATTCTTCTCTGTACCGGCTTCAGACCATCGGCTACATCAGGGATGGCTCTTTCCTTGATGACATACGAAGCGTATTCCATGAAATTGCGGTTGTAAAGTCTTCTGAGACTGGTTTCACTCATACAAGATTCTCCATAATGTATTCGCGTCTTTCAGGAGTGTTTCGCCCCATGTAAAAATCCAGCAAACCCGGTATCTCTTTCAGGCGAGCGATGCGGACGGGATTCAGTCTGATATTCTTACCGATAAACTGAGTGAACTCTTTAGGTGATATTTCACCAAGACCTTTGAAACGGGTTATTTCCGCTTTTGAACCCAGACGGGTGACAGCTTTGTTTCGTTCATCCTCACTGTAACAGTACAGTGTTTCCTTTTTGTTCCTTACCCTGAACAGAGGTGTCTCGAGAATGAACAGATGTTCGTCAAGAACAAGACCTTCGAAGAAATGCAGAAACAAAGTCAGAAGAAGATTCCTGATATGCATTCCATCAACATCAGCGTCGGTGGCCAGAACTATCCTGTTGTACCTGAGGCTCTCGATGTCGTTTTCTATGTTCAGAGCACGCATAACGTTGTAAATTTCCTCGTTCTTGTATACAGTGTCCTGCTTCTTGCCGAAACAGTTAAGCGGTTTTCCCTTCAGGGCGAACACCGCCTGTGTAAGCACGTCCCTGCTTGAAATGATACTGCCGGCTGCGCTTGCGCCCTCAGTCAGGAAAATGGTCGTTTCTTCCGCCCTCTCATGATCATCACCGTAATGGATCTTGCAATCCTTCAGATTGGGTATTCTGAGCGCCACATTCTTCGCGCGCTGCTTTGCCTTCTTCCTGATGTTACTAAGTTCGGTTCGGATTTTCTGATTCATCTTCACTTTATTGACGAGAATCGAAGCGGTTTCAGGATTCTTGTGAAGATACTTCTCGAGTTCGGTCTTTATCCTGCTGACGATCCAGCCCCTGATATCGTTGTTGCCCAGCCTTGTTTTGGTCTGGGATTCGAACACGGGCTCCTTCAGGCGTACGGAAATCGCGGCGATAACGCCTTCACGCACATCTTTACCCGAATATGTTTCCCCGGTATATGAGTTAATACCCTTCGTTATGCCTTCCTTGAAAGCGGCGAGATGGGTTCCACCGCTCGATGTGTACTGACCGTTAGCGAAGGAAAGGTAACGTTCCCCGAAATCGGTTGTATGCGTCAGGGAAAATTCGAATGTCTTTTCGCGAAAGAAGATCACCGGATACAGGGCTGAGTCTCCGGCTTCCTCGTAGAGAAGATCCATCAAACCGTTCTCGGAAAGGAATTCTTCCCCGTTCATCTGTATTTTCAGTCCGGCATTCAGATGCGCGTAATACTGACACCTGCTTCGCAGGTACTCTTCCCGGAAAGCATAATTCTCGAAGATATCCCGGTCGGGAGTAAACTCAACCAGGGTACCATTCCTTTTTGTTGTCTCACCGTTTGTATCCTTAACAAGTTCACCTCTGCAGTAAACGACTTCCCGGTAGCTGCCATCCCGGTATGCCACTACCCTGAAGTTCTTCGAAAGAGCGTTCACAGCTTTGGTTCCAATACCGTTAAGCCCCACGCTGAACATGAACACATCGGTGTTGTATTTTGCCCCGGTATTTATCTGTGAGACACATTCAACAAGCTTCCCAAGCGGGATACCCCTTCCGTAATCTCTTACGGTCATGGAAGTACTGTCGCATTTTACCATGATTCGTTTTCCGTAGCCCATTATGAATTCATCGACAGCGTTGTCCATTATTTCCTTGAACAGCACATAAATACCATCGTCGGGATGACTCCCGTTACCGAGTCGGCCTATGTACATTCCCGTTCTCAGGCGGATATGCTCTATTGAGGAAAGAGTTTTAACTTTACTCTCGTCGTAAATTTGTGATTCCCGAACAGCTTTTTCAGTCATTTTATACCATATGTTATGTTAGTTTTCATCACCTGCACACCATATAGTATACGACTGACATGCCGTACGTGCCAGCCACGATATATGGATATGATGCCCGGGATATACACTATATACGGGATGATGCCGCGTTGTTTACCTTGATAATTCCTGAGCGGATCGCTTCTCGGTCAGTCGATTCACACGTGGTAGGATATCTCTTCCTCAAGTCCGGCTTCCCTCAGAACTTCTTTCCTGCGGATCTTCCTTGTAGTTGTTTTAGGGAATTCGTCTTCTCTTACGATGAATCGGGCAATCCGTTTGTAGGTAGGCTGAGATAAGTTATAACTCCGAACGGTTTTTCTCATATATTCAGCAAGGTAATCGGTTGTAAGGCTGAACCCGTGCTCCTCAGCATGTTCAATGAATTTTTCCATATCCGGAACGACAATGAGCCATATTTCCTCACCCTTGGTCCGGGTCTTTTTACCTGAAACCATGCATTCCAGAACGAACGGATCCTGCCCGATCTTCATCTCAATTTCTTCAGGGTACACGTTCTTTCCGTTCTTGGCCACGATAACATTCTTTTTTCTGCCGGTAATAAAGACGAAACCGTCATCATCGATATGACCGTAATCTCCCGTTCTGAACCACCCGTCTTCCGAAAGGACTTCGGCGGTCGCCTCGGGGTTCCTGTAGTAACCCATCATAACATTGGGACCCCTGGCGAGGATCTCTCCGTTCCCTTCGCTGTCGGGATCGCTGATTACCAGCGTAACACCGGAAAGGGCCGGACCCACGGACCCGACCTTGTTGGCTTCCAGAGTATTGACGCATAGAATCGGGGAAGTTTCGGTAAGTCCGTATCCCTGGATAAAATTGAATCCCAGTTTCATAAAGCCATCAACAACTTCCGGAGAAATACCCGCACCGCCGGAAATACAGATTCTCATCCTTCCACCCATTTTTTCGTGTACTTTTGAGAATACATGCTTCCTTATACTCCTGCTCCCGAAAATTTCGCCAACGGCAGAAATTGTCAGACCCAGACGATACTTGAACGAGCCACCTTTCATGGATTGAATAGTGTTGTAGATTTTCCTGTACATGGCTTCCCATAGAAGGGGAACCGCTAAAAGAATCGTAGCCCGTGAATTGATCATATCCTCTGCTATATGCCTGATACCTCTTGATATATATATGGGAACTCCATGGCTCATCGGGAACAGGAATCCGCAGGTACATTCAAATGTATGATGCATGGGCAGGATTGACAGGAACATATCATTCTCTTTCATAGCGAGAACAGCGTGCATCTGTTTAATGTTACTGAGCAGATTATTCTGAGAGAGCATGACACCCTTTGCCTGACCGGTTGTACCCGACGTGTAATTGATCGATGCTGGAACATCGCAATCCCATGTATCCGGAAGTACTACGGCGCTTCCGGAACCCTCGCGAATAAGGTCATCGTGGGTTGGTATTCCATCACCGTGAGGAACGTTCATAACCACTGTATTGATGTCTCTTCCGGAGAGTTTATCCTTGAAATCATCCGCGTATTTCTCGTCGAAAAACATCATGTTGGCCCCGGAATAATGAAGTATGGTAAGCATTTCCTGAACCGGCAGTTCCCTGTCAATCGGGACAACGACTCCGCCCGCTCTCAGGGCGGCCAGGTAGGTAACAGCCCACGAAACACTGTTTCTGCCGGTTAAACCCACAACAGGCTTTTCACACCTGTCCAGAATAGCACGGGCAAGGGCATCTACCTTCCTTCTCAGATCACGAAAAGTAATTGAATGGTAATTTCCGTTACCGTCCGGCTCACTGAATGCAATTCTGTCCGGATATTTGTCGGCAACTCCGATCAATGCTTCCGGTATACTGGTCAAGCCCGGAACATCATGAAGAACTCCGCCGGAGATTTCAGTTTTCATATGTACACCTTACTTGAAATAGACATCACCAATTCCCGCTGAATGTTACAGCAACGGTATTCTGCCGGCCCTGCGCTTGCCGGACGGCCGATACTCTCTCTATTCTGCGCATATCCCCAGTATATTCCGTACTGTTTTCACTGCCGGATTTACTTACCTTCCTGTACGGCATAAAATACCGGAACCTGATACCCTTCTTTTCTTATCAATTGCCCTATCTTTGACATAGGGTATAGTTTCAATAATGATGCTGTTTGTCAACCCTGCCGTTGTGACAATACTTTTTCTGTCAATCTGCCGTTCATTCGGCGAAGGTCCGGAGAAACAATGATGGGTTGCTGAATCCATCTCCCTGTCACAGGTTCAGAATTCAATTCGGCCCGGGTTCGTGTAACCTGACTGAAATGGAATTCTTCATTAACTCATGAATGTGTTTTGACTGCTTTTTCCAGTGCTGAAAGAGCGGACAGGATACTCCGGACGGGACACCCTATGTTCATCCTCATGAAACCGCTCCCGCCCGGTCCGAACATAATTCCGGGAGAAAGAGCAAGACCGGCTTCCCTCACGAAGAAGTCGGCAAGCTCATCATCGTTCATTCCGAGCCTTCTGCAGTCAAGCCATAGAAGGTAGGTTCCCTCCGGTTCTATAAGTAAAATCTCCGGTATCTTCTCATTCAGGAATGCCCTGACGGTTTCAACGTTCCGCCACAGGTACAGCAAAAGTTCCTCCAGCCATTCCTTTCCGTTGCTGTAGGCGGCCTGGGTACCGGTGATTCCGAAGATACCGGACATGTTAAGATGCAGTTTTCGCATTGAAAGCCCGAACTGCTTTCGTATTTCTTCATCCGGAATGACATTTATCGACATCTGAAGACCTGCCAGGTTGAAAGTCTTGCTGGTCGCGTAAGCCGAAATCGTTCTTCCGGCCAGGTCATCAGAAACAAGTCCTGTCGGCAGGTGTCTGAATGGTTTGAAGACTATATCAGCGTGTATTTCATCCGAAAAGACAAGCAGATCGTTATCGGCGCAGATTTCTCCCAGTCTTTCGAGCTCATCCTTTGTCCATACCCTCGATACGGGATTGTGCGGTGAACAAAAAATAAACAGTCTTGCACTTTCTGCCTTCTCTTCGAGATCTTTCCAGTCTATCTCGTAGCGTCCGTCCACAAGAAGCAGTTCGTTGTTCAGTAACTTTCTTTCGTTCAGATCGATCGAATCTCTGAAAGGGAAGTAGACCGGCGGCTGGATTATTATACCGTCTCCCTTATCCGTGAATTCCTGTATGACGAGGTTCAGTGCCGGAACAACTCCGGGCGCTGCTGTAATCCATTCCTTCCTGATCTTCCACCCATACCTGTCGCTGAACCAGGATATCACCGCGTTGAAGAATTCATCCGGTATGCCTGTGTAACCGAACACGCCATGCATCGCCCGGTCAACTATTGGCGAAAGGATCTCCGGTGGGGTCATGAAATCCATATCGGCAATCCACATGGAATTAAGATCATCTTCGCCGAAAAATTCCTTCAGGTAATCCCATTTCATGCAGCTGGTTTTTCTTCTGTCTATTACCTTATCGAAATCGTATTTCATCATCCCTCCTAAAACCATCGGGCCTGCACACTCTTTCTCGAATCAAACTGCCTCACATAAGAACGGTATCATCGTTGCTTCCGGAAAACCGATAAACGAAACTTGACCCCTCTCCACTATGCAGTACCCTCTTCACGTTTTTCCGCAATAAATACTTCAAGACCGGATTCACGTATGCGATTCAAATTTCCAATTCGGTCAGTGTGAAAAATATAACCGAAAAATTTCGCAACCAAATTGTTCAGTTTTCGACAATCCTTCAAATTGCTGAATTCTGTACAATCC
>CAZOQQ010000137.1:0-6035 GCA_964582075.1 uncultured bacterium
AGAGATAGAAAATCTGGAAAAAAAGTACTACAGGTAAAGGAGTATCTATTTCGGTTCACAACGGAAATCGTGATTGCACGGCAAGTACTATTTTCTTTCGGGAGCTTGATATTGTATCTCCAATGTCGGATACTGAAGAAAAGAAACTGATCGGGGAGCAGGAAAAGGAAAGATTCAATATGCTGGAGTCAATCCTTTCAATAAAGCTGGGACGAAAGATGTTTTTTGAACCTTTCCTGGATATGCTTGAAGGCAATATCCCGCGAAGAAAGATGATAGATGACTCCTATTGGTCCATCATCAACAACCATCTGCCCGATTCGCGAAGAAAGGAACTTCGTGTAATTCTCGGGAACATGAAGGATCGCTACCTTAAAAGGGAATCAGTGAGGGATTTGCATCTTCTCTGGTATTCTGTGGAAAATCTCGGCATGGAACTCTTCGAAGGAATTGAGAAGTGCAGAGAACTTATACGGAACCGCAATAAGCTGGCAGGTCTTCTGGAGGATGAGAACATTCTTATCGTTACGGAAGCGCTGAATTACGAATCACTTATGAAACCTTTCGTTCGGAACAATTATAGAGCCTGGGAACTGCTTCCACGCTTTGCCTCCATACAGAACGAACTGGATCTTATAGAGGTGAAGACCGGTTCGGGTATTCAGGAATATTCAGCTACTGCAAAAAGATTTCGAAAAGCTTTTTTGAGAAACGCTAAAATTCTTGAACGGTTCGTTGAAGCGAACCTCAGACTCGTGGTCTCCATGGTTAGAAAGTATTATCCCTGCAGTATAATGGAGGAGATGGACTATGTTCAGGAAGGCTGTCAGGGCCTTATGGATGCTGTTAAACGTTTTGATTACCGCCGGGGATACAAACTGTCCACGTTTGCTGTATGGTGGATACGGCAGTACATCATCAAGGCCATCATCAGACATTCCAGGCTTGTTCGGCTTCCCGCTACGCTGCAGAACGCGGATTCCTCGATAAACAGGGCCATTGATGATTTCTCGGCACTTTATGGCAGGGTTCCCTCAATGGATGAGTTATCCGCATATATGGGCAACGATAGAGAAGAAATAGAACAGGTGTACCTTAGTATGGCACCATCGCTTTCCCTGGACCATACCGATGAAGAGCATGACGCCACTATCGCGGATTACCTGGAAAGTCGTTTTCAGCAACCGGATACGGAAGCTGTGAATACCGATATCAGGGATAGAATCAATGCCGCGCTTGTATCTCTTTCAGACAGGGAGAAGACGATAATCACATTGCGTTTCGGGCTTCTGGACGGAGAACCATGTACGCTTCAGGAACTCGGAAGAATATTCGGTATAAGCAGAGAAAGAGTAAGACAGCTGGAAATCAGGGCACTTTACAAGCTGAGGAATCATGGATTACTTTCAACACTGGCAGATAACTGATTTTATGAAAAACGTCATATTATTCTCGGCAGCCATAATGCTTATCGGTTGTTCAGGCATGAAGGAAAACAGCGCGATTGATTCAAGATTTGTCGTGTTAGGTCCATCCCTTGTAGAGCTGATGTACGCATCCGGTCTCGGGAACAGAATCGTGGGAATAGATCGCTATTCCAACTGGCCGGAGGAGACCGAAAACATTTCCAGGGTTGGCGGTTACATTGATCCCCTGCTTGAGAAAATAGCCTCGCTGAATCCTACTTCGATTCATATTTCCGGTGAAAGCGCTGTACTCAGGGAGCTGGCAGCTACGCTGGGGATACCCTGCTACTCCTATCATTTTGATACACTGGATGATGTTTTCGATTCACTCGATTCCCTGGATGCCAGGTATGGCGTCGACGCGTCCGACTTCAGCGGGGAGCTTGCCGAGAAACTTGATTCACTTAAAGCGATAATGGGGGATGCAAGCCCCATATCAGCGATGATTGTTGTGTATCATGAACCTGGTTCATCAAGCATGACTGTAGCCGGACGAAGTACATATTTCGCGGATATACTCCGTTCTGTAAATTGTGAAATATCCGCTCCGGAAATCGGCAGCTGGCCAATGATATCCGCGGAGGGTGTGATTGACATGTCTCCCGACCGGATTATCTGCATGTATCCAGGAAGAAGTGACAGTGCTGCCGTTACAGCGGCGGAAGAGAGTTACTTCGCGCAGCTCGGATTTGAGCCGGGACAGGTACACTGTCTTTTTGAACCATACCTGCTGATTCCAGGAGCAAGAATAGGAAAGACAGCTGAAAGGATATGCGCTTGTCTGTTTTGAGTATCAACGGGCTTTTTGCCGGGTACGGGGAAAATAAAGTACTGTCTGATATAAGTATTTCCATTGCATCCGGTGAAATATGCGGGTTAATTGGTCCCAACGGTTCCGGGAAAACCACACTTCTTAGAAGCATTCTTCAGCTTGGAGTTGATGTAACCGGTGAAATACTTGTTTCCGGCGAGGAGCTATCTTCTCTTTCGGGGAATCAGAAGGCCAGGAAAATTTCCTATCTTCCCCAGAATTTTAATCCGTTTTCCAGGTTGACCGTTACGGAAACGGTACTCCTTGGAAGGCATCCGTACAGGCGAGGATGGGAGCATGATTCCACTTCTGATCTGGAAACAGCCGAAAAGTGTATGATCCAAACCGATACTCTGGAACTCCGGGACAGAGTATTCTCGAATCTTTCAGGAGGAGAGAAACGACTGGTAATGCTGGCATCGGCACTTGCCCAGGAACCGGAACTTCTCCTTCTGGATGAACCGGGCTCATCACTTGATTTCAGACATCAGCTGCGCATGTGGTTGCTTCTAAAAAAACTTGCCCTCAGCGGAATCGCTGTTCTTGTCAGTACGCACGAAGTGGCACTCTCCGGACGCTTTCTTGATTCCGTGCTTGTTCTATCCGGGGGGGAAGCCAGGGCTTTCGGCAGTCCATCCGATGTGTTTACGACCGAAGTACTATCTGATGTATTCGAGGTTCATCTGTTTGTTTCCCGGGACAGGAAAACAGGATCATGGGTAATCGTTCCGGAAATAGAATCGTGAGAAGCGGAATTTCTTCCAGACCATCCCCGGGATTCTGGATATTGATGGTGCTGGCCGTTATTCTGACAAGTGCTTTATCACTTTTTGCGGGTCCAATGGAGAGTCCTCCGGAGTGGGTCATTATGAAACTCAGATTGCCCAGAATAATTCTTGCTCTCCTTGCAGGGAGTTCCCTGTCCGTTTCCGGTTGTATCCTTCAGTCAATATTAAGAAATGACCTGGCGACTCCTTATACTCTGGGCATTTCCGCCGGAGCCGGGCTGGTTGCCGGTTCCGTAATCGTATCCGGTTTTGTTATATCTGTTATCGCACTTGTAGCTGCCGGAACTGCGGGGGCTCTGCTGGCTGTTATTCTGGTTTACATGCTGGCCTCAAGGGGCAGGAGGGGAGAATACGGTTCAACACTGCTGCTGGCAGGAATAACCATGAACCTGGTGGGCGCGTCCATTCTCCTTCTGTTCGAATATTTCAGTGATGCTTCAAGGATACTTGAGATTGTGCGATGGATGATGGGCAACATGGCTGTTATTGGCTGGAATGTTCCGTTGTTTCTGCTTCCGCCCGTAGTCCTGGGAATGATTGTCGTTCTCGCGAGAACCGGGGTTATGAACCAGATCGCGCAGGGTGATGACATTGCTTATACCAGAGGTGTATCCGTGAAGAGGGAGAGAAATCTTCTTCTGGCATCCGCAGCTCTTCTCGCGGGATCAACGGTAGGTGCTGTGGGACCGGTCGGTTTTGTAGGATTGATGGTGCCACACATAATGAGGCGGTTTGCGGGGTCTGACTACAGGTACCTTGTGCCCGCTTCGGCGCTTGGCGGCATGCTGCTTGTAATTCTTGCCGATTCTCTTTCCAGAGTGCTTATCGTTCCGGCGGAACTCCCCATAGGCATTGTAATGTCATTGATAGGCGGACCCTTTTTCCTTATCCTTCTCCTCAAAAAATAGAGCAGCTTACTTCCTGATAGAAGGATCAAAGGTAACCCTGTTCCGCTGGAAATGTCTTATTTCTTGTCGGGAGTTGTTCCGTTATTCCAGCTGCTCCTGCTGAGTTCTCAGGGAATCCTGTACTGTTTCAAGGTACTCCGACCATTCGTCCCGCAGGTCATGAATATCACTGGTATTTCTGAGGTTACTGACAATATGTTCAGCCGCAAGCTGTTCATGTCCATACTCGGTTGATATGTAAGTCATTGCCTGCATGTTCTGGTTATCAGCAGGAACCTGTCTGGAGAGTATTTCAGCAATAACACATGTGGAACCAGTCCTGAAAGGTCCGATAGGATGGAATTCAGGGGCTACAAGGGCCGCTTCAGCGAATTCCTCGGAATAGAGGATTCCACCGAAAGCTTCGGGATCGAGAAGGGCGTTATTTTCGATTTGTATTGCAGTAAACGCCGGTGGAGTAAAGACCTGAAGTGATTCGAGGGCCGCGTAGGTTGCCAGGTTAACATTACTATCGCGAATATCGTTCAATACCTGAAGAGCTTTCGAGTACGAGGTTTCTCTTCTTCTGGTATACATTGCCCTCTCACTCAAAAGCCCTGAAGCGGCAGCTTCTTCAAACGAAGATGTATCGGCCGGGAGATATTGGAGTCTTTTCACCATAGTGAAAGCGGGATACCCACCGCGGTAAGAGGAAGTGTAGAATACGGGCCCGACTGGATTATCCCAGAGCGTATCTGAAGCGAACGCAAGAAGTTCTTTCGAAACAATACCTGTAAGCGGGGTATCCTGTTCCACAAGCATTTCGCCAAAATCAACCATTACAAGAGAATCGGGAATCTGCGGGATGCTTTCTGCCAGCATATCGTCCATGCCTGATTCCAGATCCCACATTAATTTTCTTATCGTTGAGTACTGTGGCAGAATCGGAACTTCCCAGCTTCTAAGGAAGAGTGTATCATCAGATGATGAATACAGTGTGTCAGTGGATTGATGAAGGGAATCCATAAGCAGAACATGGTAGCTGCTTATCGAAGTATTACCGGAGAACATTCCAAGGAAGGGATCTGTTCTTTCTCCGGCATTGATGACTATACTGTCACTAAATGCCTCTGCCAGCTGAGATCTGGTGGCGGTTATCTTTGAGCCTGCGGTTGAATACGCGAGAGAATCTATTCTGTTCATAGCGAATTCCAGATCCGAATTTTCCGGTAAAACCTGAACCGTTATATACCTTAAACGGGAACCGGCAGAAGTAATGAACAAATCCGGTCTGCTGGCGTAAAACTCGGTTAAATATGCTTCATCAGGGATGGGGGGAATTGTATCTATAACAATATACCTGGCGGTTATCTGACCCACATTGTTAAGGATTTCGTAATTTACTTCCTCCAGACTGGCCATGCTGACCATTCCGGAAGCCAGCGGAAATCTCAGCGAATTACCGTTCATATACGTCTGGTAGAGGTATTGCTGATACGATCCGGCTTGTTCCGACTTGATTTTGTCAAGGTATTCCTGAGCAGTCATCTCACCCAGATCCTGCATACCTATCTGGGCGATAAGAAGTTCTTCAGCCTGCCGCGTCGTGAAATTATGCCAGTTGTGATTCTTCAGGTAAATTCCCTGGAGCTTCTGGTCGATAAGCCCGTTAAAAGCCTCATCCGATATTTGGTTTGTCATAAGTGAGAGCATGGATTCCGGATCAGGGTTACCGCTCTGCTCAAGCATGCTGCGGTAACGTTGAGTCCAGGATTGAAGCGCCTGCTGGTATTCATCGGGCAGAATGTCCTTGCCGTCCACTACCGCGACAGGGCGTTCGTAAGGATTTCTGGGTCTGTGATCCCTCTCTCCCATACCCCACCTGAGGAAGATTAAGGCAACAAATATGACAATTGTAGCAATCAGGAATATCTTAGCATTATCTCTTAACCAGGTTAACATCTTTTTTCCCCCGAAACTGGATTGTTTTTTGAAGAAGCAAAAATACTCACCTTCATCGCATTATGCAAGGTCTCCAAAGGAATCAGAGGATTACAAAGTATTATGAAGATCGGAAAATACG
>CAZOQQ010000138.1:0-5999 GCA_964582075.1 uncultured bacterium
TAAACTTATACAGTTTACCGCCCGGCGTAACAACCGGGCGGTTTTTCAATACCTGCGGAGAAGCTGACAACGATCAGTGGAGAGTTTTAATCCTGAGAGATTTTCGCATTTCACCGAGTAATCTTGAAACTTCCGCCTTTTCTCTCAACTCTTCGTAAGTTAGAAGTCTAAGGGTTTTATTGGCCATACCCAGCCTTCTGGCCAGAAGACTTCCAAGACCGAGATTAAGGCTTATGGCCATCGCACTGTTCCTGCTTAAAAGCTCATGAAGAGTTTCTCTTGAGAACATCAGTATCTCAGCGCTGCCGGAAACCTTTCCGGTTGATGCCCTGGGTTTCCCGTCAAGAAATGAGCGTTCGCCGATAACATCGTTCGCTCCGAAAGTGCCCAGAACATACCCCTCCGAGCTGTCATCCACAACCGAAACCTCGCCTTTCCTGATAATGAAAAGATCTGTTGTTCTTTCTCCCTCCCGGAAAAGAACCTGACCATCTCTCGCGTAAATCCACTGGCAGATCTCAGACAGCACAGGGTCATCCGCGGAAATCAGCGGTCTTCTGTTCCTGGCTCTTATATCGTATCTCAGCTTCTTGAGCTCTTTCTTTTCACTTAATTCATGGTCTCCGGAGATAAGATGTCTCAGCGCATCCGCCTTCCTGAGTCTCTCAACTATCAACTTCTCAAGGAAGAGAAGAAATTTCGTCCCGGGAATTGAATTCCCTTTCAGGAACGCAACAAAAGGCTCGCGTTCAAGTTTCAATACCGTACCGGTTGTATTGGCTGTAACGGTTGCGGATCGATCCTCGCCCGCAAGGAAGGCCATTTCTCCGAACACGTCCCCTTCTCCAAGCGAATCAAGGATTCGATTTCCCCCCTTTTCATCCGTTACCACAAACTGACCGGATTCTACAATGAAAAGATCCGTTTCCTTGTTTCCCTGTTTGACAAGTATATCAGATTCGCGCACTTTCACACTGGCGAAGAGTTCCCTCACACCATTTTCGGAAAGAATATCGTCCGTATTGAAAAGAGTATCTTTTTTCATATGGACCTCTCAAATGTATAACTACTGAAAACGGTTCTATTTCAAAAACAGTTTCTGAATTACTTGCGAAAATTCCACGGTTTCAATGAAACTTTGAAGACAATACCTGAAATTACAGGGATATGTCAAATCCATCTCCCGGTATGAATAAAGGATTCGGATATCAGTTTCATGCTTTCATGACGATAACTGACTTCCGGAGATGAATGTTAAGCGGGAGTGGCTTATACTCATGAACAACCCGTTCCTCCACTGTTCGAGAGAAGCGTCCGGAGTCCTGATGAACCGGTATCACTGGTTCCACAGGATATTGTTGATATCGTATCATTTACTATATTGAATACCGGGAACTCCGGATCGCCGGAAGAGAGAGATTAGGAAAGGAATCAATAAAAAGATAAGGGGATATTACTGTGAAGCAATATCCCCTTCGAACATCTCTAGAATACTGACTTTATCGTAGCCCAGGTTTCGTTCTGAAGAGCACCCGATGTTGTTCCGGAAAGAATGAAAGGAAGACCTTTTGCGTTACCCGAACCGTTGTCGGTTACGGCACCCCATCCTAAATTGTAGTACTGAACGGCATTTCCGGTTACAAGCTGTCCGTTTATCGTTACCGGGGGATACCAGGGACCGGACGCTCCTGTACCATCCAGCTGCCAGCATATCCAGTAGGTCCCTTCAGTTAAGGTAATGGGGGTTGAGTAATCACAGACATTCGCCATGATGGGCCTCTGGTCGTTCGTACCGGAAGCAGAAGACTGAACCCTGTAACAGTTCATCCATGAAGTAGAAGTTAAAACGTTGGTAGTAAGATCTCCATAGACTAATGTTCCGTAATCAGGCGGGTTATCGAATATTTCAATATAGGCTCCGACAATTGTTGATGAGGTTCCGGAGTCTGTCTGGTATCCGAACAGCGTAACAGAGTTGATCGACCAGGTCTGTCCCGCCGGAATCGTGAAATCGTCACTGAGCCGGAAATCGGAGGCAAATTGACATCCGAATCCGTTAGTGGTTTCAGTAGCGTCTATAATAGACTCGTCGGCTCCGCCAACACCGGTTCCGGTACTGGTAACGATGGGCCCGTTATCGTACAGGACATCTCTGGGACCGTCCCATATTGCCCCGCTTCCGATACCTCCGGACAGCTTGACAGAAAGCTTAGCTTCCGCATCATCACTTGCTTCACCCGCTATTACCGGAATTGCCAGCAGCAGTGAAGCCAGAAAAGCGATAGATAGAATTTTCATTTTCTCACTCCTTTTTGTTAGTACCCGCAATGAACTGTGTTACGCCTGAATAGAACTATAATATGATTCATCCGAAAGTACAGTGTCTGTAAATAATATAAAAATGCATCCATTCACACTGTTAATTATTATCACCGCGCAGGTTCGGCTACCGTGACTCTACGGTAATTCAGGATCATTTCCTGTGGCCACTGCAGATACACCAGATGAAAGAACCATCATATCTTCCAGAAGCGGTTCCAGATCATCACCGAGTACGTATCGATTGCTGTCGTTCCATGTGTTAATATAACTGTAAGACATATGTGCCGCTGCATCCGAGTAGTCAATTATGAATCTGCCGAGTTTCTTCTGCCATCTGTCAAGAAACCAGTAAATCGGGGCAAGGACAAGCCTGGCTTCTTCAGGGGATTTCCCGATTCTCTCCGCGAGTTCAGGGGTTGCGTATCGGATGGGAAAGAGATTATCAAATTCTACGTCTCCCGTCGTAAATCGCTGAACACCATCCTGCGGGTATCCCGGAGGCTCAGTTTTAATGTAGAAAGGAGAATCGTTGATCTCCACTTCAATGGCGTATTCGTCACCGGGATGTATTTCAATATCTCTTCCAAGGTATTCCGCGTTGATGTAGCCCAGAATGCTTTTGTACTCAGCCGCTTCATGTTTCCAGCCATGCTTTACGGCAAGCCGGGCCATTGCCTGTTTACACTTTTTCCTGTTTCCAATTTTCGCGGAAAACATCGTTTGGAATACCATCCACAGGGGTATCAGAATAGACAGGGTTATCGTGAGAATAGTGAAATATCTGGACCAGAAATCAGTATTGTTCTTGAAATCATTTCCCAGCATTGTGTTAACAATACCCACAGCAACAGCAACAATAATTAATTTCAGGATAATTCCATAAACAGGTCTGAATTCACTTCCCGCTTTCTCTGGTACGTTCTTAAAACGTTGCTTCCTCAGTTCCTCCTTTTCCTCTTTCTCATCCCTGGCCCGTCTTTCCGCTTCCAGCTGATTTTTGTTTTTTCCATCAAAACAGACGAACCACTCTTCGGTCTTCATAACAGGATGAAGTCTTTTCCATACAGCATCCGGAACGTAAACTTCCGAATTGCAGTACTCACACTTCATTATTCTTTCACTTCGCGCTGATACTGTAAGCGCACCGGCACACTTAGGGCAGGACATTACGATTGGTTTTTCAGAGCTTTCGTCAATTTCCAGGTTCTTATCGCTATTATCTTCGGAATACGGTCGAGGAGTGCAGCAGTACCTGGCAGATGGTACTTCCTTCACAAGCCAGTCCGGTGCCGGAAAGATATAGCTTAAAGCTCCGCATTCACTACATTTGATCACCGTGTTACCCGCTTTTTCCAGAATGGTAAGAGGTTTCTTACAGGAATAGCAACGCGGCGCAAGTTTCCAGTAGCTGTATTTGAACGTTCCGCTACCGCTCATCAGGGTTCCACCCCGCCCCTGGCCCTCGGTCAGCCCCTCGTATTCCTCCTCGAAATCGTTAAGAAATCCGGCTATTATATCGGGAGAAACAGTCGTTTCCTCAAGACAGTCTGTGCAAAGAAGTTTTCTGTAAGGACCATTTATCGGAAGCGACTTTCCACAGCTTCCGCACGACGTACTTATCTCAAAACATCCGAACCTTCGCATTCAGAACCCCTTCAGGAATCTCTGTGACATCAGTCTGCTTCTAATTCCTCGGAATCGATGTAGGGAACCTTCCTTCTACCGGTAAAAGAAAGGATTCCGCCGGCCAGAAGCCCTGATACAACGGCAAGCAACACAGTGATGAGAATCCCCTTGGCCTGTGAACTCATGTTGATTCCGTTCACTGCTATCATCGCTGCCAGTCCTCCGAACAATCCAGGCAGACCGTGAAGGTAAAGGACTCCGCATGTATCGATCTTTCGTATTGCATTCTGAAATCTGCTTTGTATAAAAGCGAAACCGAAGGTTGAAAGTGCCCCGGCAAGGATACCGATAGCAAACGCGATACCCGGAGAAACCTTATCACAAGTTGATCCGATTGCCACACCGCCCGCAAGAGCCGCATTGGCAATGTCAGCAATTACGACTTTGCCTCTCAGTTTCAATGAAGCGAAGTAAGTTGCCAGCGTGGAGCCACAAAGAGCAATAATAACGTTAACGATAGTCCCGGGAATATCTCCTGGTGCAACCAGAGCAGCACAGAATGAAGGCCAGAAAACCCAGAGAACCATACTTCCAAGCAGGGAGAATCTATCACTTGTAGCATCCGATTCAACAGGAGTTGCGAACTCTCTTTTTGTGGTCATTATGAAGGCGGCACCTATTCCGAACAGTGCCCCGAAAGAATGTATCAATATCGATCCGCCTGTATCAACGAAACTCCCGGCTGGAATCAGCCCCAGTCCGCCGGACATCAGTAACCATTCATTGAACGCGTAAAAAGGTATGAAAAGAAAACCCAGTAACAGGTACTGGAACATTTTCAGCCGTCCGAGAACAGCACCTGCGGTTATCAGAAGACTTGCCGCCCCGAATTCTGCAAGGATCAATCTGTCAATATTCGAATGAACAGCACCGAATATTCCAAGGCTGTCTTTAAGAAAATACAGCGGGATGGAGATACTGACGAGAAGGTATGTTGCAGTTAACGCTGAACGACCGTATTTCCTGACAAAGACCATCAGAAAGCCGAAACCCAGGAGAAGCATTGCCATTACATGAATAGCGCGAAAGTACTTCTGCACTTCAATGACTGATAACAGATCATTATTCACTTCTGTAACTCCTTATTGAAATGATCCAAGAGAAATTGCTCCGGTTGTACCCATTCGCCTAATATTTTCGATGTTCACTGGAAATTACAATAGCTGTAATGTACACAGATACACAACTACCGAATGTATTGCTGCATGAATATTATAAAATCTTCTCGCTTTACAACCCGGCAGAATCATCTGAGGCGGTTCCGGTGGTATCAAGATGCAGTTTGTGGAGAATCCTGTGAAGAACAGGAAGAAAAAGTATAGCTACTGCGGAAAGAAAAACCAGTCTCGCGTACATAACGTAAATACCGGAGAATATTTTTCCTGCTGCTGTATTCGGGTAATGTTCGGGCTGCTGGTCACCAAGGACAAGGCAGGCATGATGAAAAGAACTGTCCCACGAATCACCCGCGAATATCCGAAAACCAAGAGTCCCGCAAATCATTGAAAGGAAAATTATTGACAACGCCAGAAGAAAAGTGCGGCCTAACCTGCTTATGAAGCGCCTCCGGCTTAACAATGGCTCATGGGAATTCTCGAACATCCGGATCTCCCTTTGTAGATCAATTATTCACATCAGCATCGTATATGCGGCTAAGAAAAACTACCTGACTATTCCAAGAACCCTGTCGGTTTCCTTCTGGAGAAGTTCTGCAAATTTCCTGGCAAGTTCCGGGTCGTATTCGGGAAATTCATCGGAGCCCACTCTGGGAGTCCAGTAACTCTCCATTTCAAGCCACTGTGCGTGCGTGAAACCGTTCTCCTCGATGACTATCATATGATCCAGCTTCTTAGAAGGGTCGTCGGGGTCCTTTCTGTTGGTCATTTCAGCATGTACCTTCGCGAACATTTCAAGAGTTCCCGGTTCGCCACCTCCGCGAATACTGGCCTGGGCAGCCTGAAACAGCGGCATGAAAGCCATGGCTGTCTTGC
>CAZOQQ010000139.1:0-5981 GCA_964582075.1 uncultured bacterium
CTCTATAGCTGTGAAACTGAAAACCTTGACAGATGTAGGACTTGACTATATCACATTGGGACAGAATGCAACAACACTTTCAGGTGGTGAAGCACAGCGTATCAAACTGAGTAAAGAACTTAGCCGTAAAGACACTGGAAAAACTCTTTGCTGACCTTCCGAATGTTACCGTGCGCAAAGCACTTCCTCACAGGAATATGCTTGGAAACGGGCTATCCTTCATTACGAAATGTCTGAGCAGTATTTTCTGGTGGATGTCTTCACGTAACCTTGATACGGTACATCTTACCGATCCGTTTGGAATTCTGGTTCTGCCGAAGAAGTTTGTCGCCACGATCAATGATATTTTCCCGATTACTCTGTCAGAGAGTTCCGGGCTAAAAAGCTTTTACCTTAAGCGGACACCGGCGATTATGGAGAAAGCAAGATCGATCATTACGCCTTCAACCTATATAAAAGATATGCTCGCTGAATATTACCCTGAATCGAACTGTTCCATCAAATCGATACCCGATGCCGCTTCGGACGAATTCCATCCACGTTCCGAAAACATCGATCTACTGAACAGGTACGGGCTCGACGCGAAATCGTACTTTCTTTTCGTCGGAAGGGTGGATACACGAAAGAACATTCCTGGGCTTATGAGGGCTTACCTGGAACTGTCCGAAGACGTCAGATCGAATAACTGTCTTGTACTTGTTCTGTCCGGCAGTCCTCCGGATATTGAGCGTTTCAGAGATCAGTTCAATCAACTTCCGGAAGGAAATGGAATAGTCTATCTCAGAGATGTGCCGTCAGAGGATTTGTTTCAACTCTATTCCTTCGCGCTCGCGTTCGTATTCCCGACTCTGGATGAAGGCTTCGGTCTTCCGGTTCTTGAAGCCATGCAGAGCGGATGTCCCGTAATATCCTCCAATATCTCCTGCATTCCGGAAATAGCAGGAGATGCCGCCATTCTTGTTAATCCTCTTGATACTTCAGAAATCAGTCTGTCGATGAGGCTTGTAGCCGAATCCCCCCGGAAGAGAGATAAACTTTCGAAAAAGGGTCTGCAGCACTCGCGGCTTTATTCATGGCGAAGGACAGCGGTGGAAACCATGGAAGTATACAGGTCAGCCGTACGATGAGGCTGTACAGTGGTGACATCTTTACTGAGAAACGATTTTCACCTGCGGTAAGGTTTCTGTTCAGATCCGGTATAACCCTCCTGGGCTTTATCCTGTGGATACTGTTGAGGGAACTATTATCATATGTTTTCAGCTTCATTGAAAACGGTATCCTGAACTACGCAGTTACCGGTTTCATCGCGCTTGCAGTGCTGTTTCCACTCTGGAAACCGGTTCCATGGATTGCCGGAAGGTTCGGAAGAAAAAACGCTTTCCCGGTGGCGGCATCGGCTGGTGCCTGGATACTTCCTTTTGCGGTAATCGCTTTCTTCGTAGGTCTTCAATATGCGGGCATTACTTTGGAATGGCTGATATTCGCCATGGCGCTTCTGTTTCTTGCGGCGACGGAAGAAGTACTCTTCAGGGGGTTCATGATGGACACGCTCAGTTTCAGAGGAAGCAGGATTACCGGTCTTCTGATTTCATCACTACTTTTCGCGATGCTGCACCTGGGTAACGATTTCACTTCTTTTGCGGGAATAGCCAACATCTTTCTGGCTGGAGCCATGTTCGGGCTCTTGAGGCTTGTGACCGACGGCTTGTTCTACCCGATACTGCTTCACTGGTTCTGGAATTTTATAACCGGGATGGTTTTCGGATGGAACGTAAGCGGTAACTCCGTTCTTCCTTCTGTTTTCAGACCCCTGAACCATCAGCCATGGGGCGGTTTTGGACCGGAGGAGTCCATTTTAATGACGATAGGTACACTGGGCGCGATTACGATTCTGATAAAAAAGCTGCGCCTGATGGATGACGATAAGCTTTCCAGATCCACATTACATTCTGACCCTGCTTCGTACACAAAGTAACCTGAAAGATTCCCGGCTCGATAAACCGGACCATATACTCTTCCTTAAGTGTTGTGATTCATGGAATCGACTGTATTTATCGGATAATGATGCACTTCCCGGTATCCGAAGTATTTTCTGACACCAGTCTCAGGAAATAAACACCCGGAGTAAGGTCCTCCATCTGAAGCACAGCGGAATGATTTCCAGTCGGCAGTGACTCATTTACCAGTCTTTGCGCAAGTCTACCGTCAAGGCTGTAAAGAGAGAGGGTTACAGAGCCTTCACTCTGGATTCCGAACTTTATCGGAATATTTGAAGTTATTGGGTTCATGTAGTCATCACGTATACCCGGAATCACCCCTGAGGAAGCTTCTTCGATGCCTGTTATTGTCCAGTTGATCGTGGTTGTGTCGGCGGAGGATATCCCGAACTCATCGTCAACGGTAACAACTTCTATAGTAGTGGTTGTTTCGGGCGTTTCGCGTACAACCTCAGGAACGAAACACGCGTTGTCGGGTGTAGACCATAGCCATGTGCGGGAATCGTCCGCGTTTATCCGGTAGACGTTGTACATGTAGGCAATATCCGTTGAATGATCCCATCTAAGCCTGATGGTTCCGTGATCGTCATCGATCTGGTGAAAATTTTCCACGTACAGGTTCGTCGGCGGGGCGGGTGTATTCTGTGTTCCGCTGATTATACCCAGCCGACCGATTCTTATTTCGTATCCGGTTACAGCCGTTACCGCGTCGAACCTGAGGGCTATCACCGAAAGCTGTCTGCCGGAATACGCCGAGAGATCCATGGATACCGTGTTCCAGCCTTCCGTTGTCGTGTTTCCCATACTTAGAAAATCGAATGTTTCAGGGTCTTCAAAGGCCAGCCCGATTTCAAGGTTGGAAGGAGTGCCGCTGCTTCCGGTTTTGTACGCGACCAACAGATTGTCTCCCGATGAAAGTGTTACTTCCGTCTTGTAAAGGTGCAGAACGGTTGGCTTTCCCGGGAAGAGATCTCCCGATACCTTAAGGCTTGTTCCACCCCAGTAGGCATCAGTCCAGTCAAGCTCCGGGTACAATGCTGTTCCGCTGCAGTCGGCAATCCAGCGCCAGGTCGGAAGGATATCCTGGAGACTTCTGTTGTTCCAGTCCGTATTGCTTATCCGGGAGCCGTCAACCGAGAAACCGTGCCCCTGGCCCGTATTGAAATTCGTTACGAAAGGTATCCTTGTAATCGGAGTGGTCGCGGGAACGTAATGCGCCATTCCTTTCCAGGGATGTGGAGTTTCCGTATTGGAAGGATCTCTGTTGGCTCCAACCCAGAACCTGCTGGCTTTAGCATAGAAATCCGCATGACCGGTGGAATTGGAGTAACACCAGTTCGGACAGTAAAAACCAAGGGAAGTTACATGAGGGTTTCCCGCCGGAAAGACTCCTTCCCAGTTGGCGGAAGTGTTGTAACCGTTGGCTTGAACATCAACTCCTGCGAACAGTTCGTAGGGGCTTCTGCCCAGCGTGGTTGCCAGTGACGCGGAGGAGGATAATCCCCCGGCTGACCAGCCGAAGTTAAGAAACATTTCGTTTGAGATCGTTCCTCCATCCTCGAAGAACATATCATTGCCGGAGTTCAGGGCGTTCTGCCAGGAAATGGCGCCGGACTCAACCATGGCATCGTACCACATGATACGAATATCTGAATTAAGCTGGATGTATTCCATCATATCCCGCATATCCCGGGCAAGTCCGGAATTTCCTCCCGCAGTCTCCTGGTTTATGAACCATCCGTCGAACCCGTAGTATTCAGCTACTTCTATAAGCTTATCCGCGACCGGGAAGACACTACCGGTATGTTGAACGAAATCTTCCACCCATTGAATCCGGCCTCCGTATACAACGGGCGGAAAGAAAACCGTTCCGTAAACAGGGACACCGTTCCTGTGTCCCGCATCGATAACGTCGGAGCTTGGAGAGAGTATGAGACCCTCACCGGCGGAGCCACCCCAGAAAACAAGCCGGTCGGTATATTGCCAGTAGTTGAACGCGTAGATATCGAATTGGGCAGCTCCCTGCGAAGGATTACCGCTGGTGGAGGGGAACATGATTGAAAGGTTTGCTATCTTTCCTTCATCCGGCCTTGCGTGAATATTGGCCTGAGTATTTCCGAGAGTTCTTGCAGCGAGTTTTACTGCTCCTCTGTTGTAAGGAGCGTCGGGGTCACCTGCTGGGGTCCAGGAAAGAAGTTCATTCGGGAACCAGTAGGATGAGAAGGGCTGACCGGGCGGCTGGGCCGCTGTATCTTCATGAACTGCCAGAGTAATCATTGCCAGAAGAAAGACGCTTTTCGTTGATAACATCATACTCTTTCCCGCTTTCCGAATGAAATTTCCCGCCTGGCTTACTTTGTATCGTTTTAGAAGAAGAAGCGTTCAGCAGTGCTTTTATTATATTGCAATTATGAATGGAATAGACACCTTAACACTATACAATCTCCATTGCCATCCGGGTAGTCTGGAATAGAATGAAACACATTCTTGATCACTGGGCATTGATCCTGCTCATCGCTCTGATGATCCTGCTGGTAACGCTCCTGCTGGATATTTCCTGGCCTGTGGCGTTCGTTCACCTCCTGTCTACTCCTTCCGGGGCTGAAGTGTCCGATGGTGAGGGTTTTATATGGATTTCTCCTGCTGTTATCCCTGTTCAGTACGGTGGTTTGAACGTTACGCTGACCCATCCCGGAAGGGTTCCCGTTGATACTCTGCTTTTACCTGAAATGTCGGAAGAGCCGGTTCTCATTTCTCTTCCTTACAGATTCCCGGTTGATATTTCCAGTGAGCCTTCCGGCGCATCGGTTCATCTGGATGGTACGTTCCTGGGTTGCACTCCGTTGCATGTGAACATCGATGAACCGGGTACTCACTATCTGAGTTTTACCGTGGATAATCTGATTATTTTCAAGGACAGTTTTTCGTTGATTGCCGATAAACCTTACGCTTTTCACTATTCGCTTCCCAGACTCTACTCTTCAGAAATGATTTACATCCCCGCGGAAGCCTGCGACTGTCCTGAGATTCAGCAGCCGTACCTTATATCGAGATACGAAGTAACAAATGACGAATTCTGCAGGTATTTAGAAGTAATTGATTCCGTTCCCATGAGAGATACCACCAACAGATGGGGGCGCACTACTATCGTTGAGGAATTGTTTCCAGGGGATTACCCTCTGCCGTTCTACATAGACAGCCTCGGGAAATGGGCGATTCAGGATGGTCTTGAAAACAATCCTGTGGCAGGTTTAACATGTAATGCAGCCGGGAAATACTGCGAATGGCTGACTGCAACCGATACATCCGGTATCTCTTTCAGATTGCCTGCCGAAAGTGAGTGGTACACGGCCGCCGTTGCAGGAAGCGGCGGACCATGGCCATGGGGTTCAAGAAGACCGGATGGCGACCTTCTGAACCTCTCCGACTGCAGTGAGGGCATGCTGCACAGGCACCCGTCGATTGATGACGGCTTTTCGTTTTCCGCACCGGTTGGAAGTTTTCCATGCAACAACTGGGGACTCTTCGATATGGCCGGTAATGTATGGGAGTTCTGCAGACCTCTTTCTCCGGAATCATCTTTCGTGGCCAGGGGCGGAAGCTGGCTCTCCTCGATGGACGATTGTAAATGTGACGCAAGAATCTATCCTGACAGCGGTATGGGGTATCCGTACATGGGATTCAGAATTGCCGCTTCGGTGACAGAGTAACAAAGGCTGTTTTCAGAGCCAGGCACAGGAAAGACGAATGGAGATAAATACTATGAAAACAGAACAGAATGATTTTATTGTGGCTTACTGCGGGCTTGCATGCAGCAATTGCGGAATGTATCTGAAAGGTAAATGCGCTGGCTGTCATAGTGAAAAGCCAATGAACAGGAATTGCAGAATGAAAGCATGTGCAATTGAACATGAATACACTACTTGCGCGGATTGTACAGAATTCAGCAATTTGAAGGATTGTCGAAAACTGAACAATTTGGTT
>CAZOQQ010000140.1:0-5958 GCA_964582075.1 uncultured bacterium
TGTCAGGATATTTCTGCCGTCCTCAAGGCTTGTCAGTTCATCGTTTATAAAAAAACGGCTTCTGCCCTTTGCTCTCACCTCACGTCTTATCAGATACTCCGAACCATTTTCCAGAATGAATACTGCTTCGACACTGGCCGTTTTCGAACCAGGCCTGACCAGAGTTGTATCCGCTCGCTCGCCAAGTGCGAGCAGAAGACCGTCAATAAGGATAGATTTACCCGCTCCGGTTTCACCTGTCAGTATATTCAGGCCGGGTCCGAATTCAATCGAAGTATCGCTTATCGTCGCAAGGTTCCGGAGAGACAGGCTGACAAGCATGTTACCCTCTCACTCCCCAGCCGAGCTTCATACCCAGTCTGCTGTAATAGTCCGGTTCATTGCTGAATTTTACGCTCATGCAGGATCCGTTTCCCCTTCTAACCTTCAGAATCTCTCCGGTTTTCAGAGTCCCGGAAGGTGACCCGTCCACAGAGACAACAGGTCCGGTGCTTCTGAGGTCGCCAATCTCGACCGAGACACAGCGATCATCGGATACGACAAGGGGACGCAGAGAAAGCGAATGAGGACAAATCGGAACAACCAGAATAGCCGGCAGACCCGGATCGAGTATCGGGCCTCCGCATGACAGACTGTACGCCGTTGATCCGAAAGGTGTTGAGATGATAAGCCCATCGCCCGCCATATGAGCAACTTTGATATCGTTCACGAACACGTTGAAGGAAAGAATACCGCCCATCATGGAACGGTTGATGCTGAAATCGTTCACGGCTGTAACAGATTGTCCGGACGGGAATTCACCCCTAAGCACCGGGATCGTGTCTATGTAATAGTCACCCTCGGATATCCTTGAGATGGTTTTCTCAATACTCTCCATTTCCGCACTCGCAAGAAATCCCAGGTGTCCCGCGTTCACTCCCAGCACAGGCACATTAACTTCCCTGAAATAATCCAGTCCCCGGAGAATGGTGCCATCACCACCCAGTACAATTGCCATGTCGCATTTGTCGCTCTCGTCAATATTGAAATCAGCAAGGTGGTCGGCCGATGGATGCGCGGAAGAGAGAGAAATCCCATACTTCTCACAATGTGATATAAGCTTTTTTATCAATCCCGCATACGGTGGGTTGAACTTGTCAATGTACAGGCAAAGCCTTTTTACAAGCGCGGGTTCGTACACCAATTACTTATCCTTTCGGCAAGAGACCCTGGATCAAGATGCATGTGCCGAAGAAGTTCCTCTCGAGTGCCATGAGGCTGAAATTCATCCGGTATTCCTATTTCCAGTACCGGGCAGGAAACGTCATTCATGAACGAACTGATGCTGGATCCGAACCCCCCCGATACGCTTCCGTCTTCAATCGTAACCACCCGCTTAAATTTACCGGCTAAAGCTTCTATCTCTTCCATGGGTGCCGGTTTAAGCCAGATGGGATCGTAAACCGCTGCGGATATTCCCTGTCGTTCAAGGTATTCCGCAGCTTCAACAGCGTACAAAGCCATAACCCCAACACCTACTATTAATATATCCCGGCCCTCCCTGAGAAGCTGACCCCTGCCCGGTTCAACATTCTCAGGTGTCACGGATTCACCAGAGGGCTCCTCACCCCTGGGATACCTTATCGCGGTAAGGTTATCTTTGAACTGAACCGCTCTTTTCATGAGCATTCCCAGGACAGCACAATTTCTTGGTGCCGCCAGCCTTGTGTTCGGCAGAGGAAGTAACATGGATATATCAAAAATGCCATGATGAGTAGGGCCGTCCTCTCCAACAACTCCTCCCCTGTCCAGGGCAAGAACAACCGGAGCTTTCTGAAGCGCCGCGTCATGTATCAACTGATCGTAAGCCCTCTGAATAAACGTACTGTAAATGGCTACAACCGGTTTCAAACCACCGAAAGCAAGTCCGCATGCGAGAGTAACAGCATGCTGTTCTGCAATTCCAACGTCAAGGAACCTTTCCGGGAATTCAGCGGCGAACTCTTTCATTCCTGTTCCATCTGGCATAGCGGCAGTAATACCTATGACCCTGTCATCCTGTCTTCCCATCTCAACAATGGTTCTGGAAAAGGCGGAGGTGAAAGTCTCTCTTGTTCTTTTTCTGCTGACGGAACCGGAAATACCATGGTATCCCGTCGCATCCCGCTCCGCCGGTTCAAAACCCTTGCCCTTCTTTGTAATGACATGAAGCAGAACCGGCCCGGATATTTCGGAAACCCGCTGCAGTACACCCGTAATCGCAGCAAGATCGTTTCCCGGAACCGGTCCTATGTAACGGATACCGAAATCATCGAACAATGTGTCGGGTGTAACAAGTGTTTTCTTCAGACCTGAAGTCACCGCGTGTGCCGCTTTCCTTACGCGTTCACCAAGGGAATGTATTCTGCCAAGGGCGTTCCAGACATCCTTCTTTATTCTGTTGTACCTGGGATCGGTGATAAGACGAGTTAAATAATGAGAAATGGCACCTACGTTGGGTGATATGGACATCTCATTGTCGTTAAGAATTATCAGCATATCCGTACCGGTATTTCCAAGGTGATTCAATCCCTCAAGAGCCATTCCGGCACCAATCGCGCCATCACCTATAAGGGCAACAACCTTATAATCATCTCCCGTGATATCCCTTGCAATCGCGAAACCCAGAGCAGCTGAAATGGAAGTGGAACTGTGTCCGGTTCCGAAAGCGTCGAAGGGACTCTCGTCCCTTCTTGGAAAACCACTTAAACCACCATACTGGCGAACGGTATGAAAACGGCCTGCTCTGCCGGTCAGCAGTTTCCAGGGATAGCTCTGGTGACCCACATCCCAGATAATCTTATCATCTGGCGGGGAATAGACCGAAAGAAGAGCCACAGCGAGTTCCACAACACCCAGACTCGAAGCGAGATGTCCTCCGGTACTGCTGACTACATCGATAATCGTTTTTCTTATTTCGTTGACAAGGACAAGTCTATCCTCAAGAGAAAGTTCCGCCACATCGCCGGGTTTACCGATACTATTTAAAAGTGACACTGCTATCTCCTTCTAATGGGAAGGTATAGAGCAAGGGAAGCCACTTTTCCCCAGTTTCCCCTCATATCCGTAAGTTCAGCCGCTATCTCTGAAGCCATTTTCATAGCTTTTGTGGAAGATTCTTCCGGACCAATCACGGAAACCGTGTTGCGTTTACCCTGCCCGGAGTCCTTCGAAACCTTCTTTCCCATCTCTTCCGTGCTTCCGGATATGTCCAGAATATCATCGGTCAACTGAAAAAGAAAACCCAGTCTGTCGCCCTCAGCAGCAACTTCCCGCAGCACATCATCATCAGCGCCTCCGGAAATTGCGCCCAGTTCCATCGATACCCGTATCATCGCAGCGGTTTTCCCCAGAACCATTTTATCTATCCAATCGTCACCGGCATCTTCAACATGGTACATATCCATGTATTGACCTCCAACGAGGTATGCAGGACCTGCAGCACGGGCGAGCCGTCGAACCATCTTCGCAATTCTGTTTGGTCCCAGTGGAGCATCGAGAAGCTCTCCGAAAGCCTCTACGAGAAGAAGATCGCCTGCGAGAAGCGCCTGCTTCACACCGTATTTCACGTGAAGCGTAGCCATTCCCCTTCGTAATTCATCGTCATCCATGGCGGGAAGATCATCGTGAATCAGGGAGTACGTGTGTATCATTTCGACTGCGCAGGCTGCTTTCAAAGCAACGTCGGGATCACCGCCAACAGCGGAACAGGCCGATCGTACCAGAAAGGGTCTCACGCGTTTCCCGCCGGATTCAAGAGAATACAAGGCCAGGAGGGGAAGTCGGGAGGCTGAATTCTGACGAAGGGAAATGTCCTCAAAACCTTTTTCGACCCATGACGCGGCATCTGCAAGTTCTTCCCGCAGGTTGATATCAGCATTTTTCATTGATGAGACTCAGACTCTCAAAATTCAATTCACTGTCAAGCGTGACTTCAAGACCGTTTATATAAGTATCTCCCTCGGCAACCTTCAATCGAACGTGTCTGCCGGTAATGAAGCGGATTCTTGCCTCTTCCGTGGCCATGCCGATAACTCCGGACATGGAGCCGCACATTCCCAGGTCCGTAATGGATACGGTTCCCCCGGGAAGAACCCTTGCGTCCGCAGTCAGAACATGTGTATGCGTACCCGCGACAATCGTGACCTTTCCGTCCAGATGACGGGCGAAAGCCTGTTTCTCACTTGTTGCTTCGGCATGCATGTCTACAAGTACCACATCGGCCGAGTTGTTTCTAAGAATATTGTCCACCGTTCTGAACGGACAGTCAAGCGCCATTGGAATGAAAAGTCTTCCCTGAACGTTAATTACCATAATCCTGATGCCCTGGTGTTTCATGACAATAAAACCCCTGCCCGGGTTACCAGGAGGGTAGTTCGCGGGTCTGAGCACCGGAGTGTCTACTCTGTCAATATAATCAAGAACTTCTTTACGCTGCCAGATATGATTACCGGATGTTATAACATTTACCCCGGCCTTCAGCAGTTGAGTGGCGATATTCTCGGTAAGACCGAAACCACCGGCCGCATTCTCGGCATTTGCCACCACGAAGTCGTAATCTCTACCCTTAAGGAATGAAATAAGCGCGGAACGTCCGGGTCTGCCAATCACATCGCCAAACATCCCGATCTTCATATTAATGCGCCGTTTCGGAAGCTCGGGTTTCGCGGATAACGGTAACCTTTATCTGACCGGGATATTCCATATCACTTTCTATCTTCCTGGCGACTATTTTCGCCAATTCAGCCGCTGAATCATCGTCTACTGTCTCAGGTTTAACTGCAATCCTCAGCTCTCTTCCCGCCTGTATTGCGTACGATTTCCTTACGCCATCAAATGAATCCGCTATCGATTCCAGCTTATGCAGCCTTCTTACGTAAAGTTCCAGTGTCTCTCTTCTTGCTCCGGGTCGAGCAGAGCTTACGGAGTCGGCAGCCTGTATGAGAATTCCGTAGAGGGAAGTACACTCTATCTCTTCATGGTGCGCCCCGATCGCGTTGCAAACAACAGGTGATTCTTCGTATCTCTGAGCAAGTTCCATCCCGACAATCGCGTGGGAGCCCTCTATATCCTGATCGGTTGCTTTTCCAATATCATGAAGAAGACCAATCCTTCTGGCCAGAGCAGCATCGAGTTTGAGTTCAGATGCCAGCAATCCGCAGATATTGGCAGTTTCCAGTGAGTGCTGGTACATATTCTGACCGTAACTTGTCCTGTAACGCAACCTTCCAAGATGCCTGATCAGCTGCTGATGCAACCCGGATACGTTGGCATCCAGCGCAAGCTGATTCCCCAGCTTTCTAATCTTCTTTTCCATCTCCGATGACACCTTGGACACGGTAGACTCAATCCTGCCGGGGTGGATGCGTCCGTCTTCCAGCAGTTTCTCGAGAGCCTGCCTCGCTATCTCTCTTCGAACGGGGTCGAAACAGGAAATAACCACTGCTTCGGGAGTATCATCGATTATGACATCAACATTGGTGGCGGCCTCGAACGCTCTGATGTTCCTGCCCTCTCTTCCGATGATTCTCCCCTTCATATCATCACTGGGGAGGTTCACGACAGAAACACAGTTTTCAACAACGTGATCGGCCGAACATCTCTGAATTGCGGTTGAAAGTACTTTCAGTGCCTCTTCTTCAGCCTTGTTTTCCGCGTCTTCAAGAATTTTCCTGGTAAGTCTTCCAGCTTCATGATGCAGTTCCTCCTCCAGATTGGACAGCATGAGCTTTCTCGCTTCATCCCTTGAGAGGCTCGCTATCTGTTCAAGAAGCTTGTTCTGCTCCTCCATGAGCTTGTTCACTCTGTTGTGCTTCGCGTTGAGTGAATTTTCCATTTCGGACAAACCGGTTACCCGCTTTTCGAGGGATTCCTTAGCGTCCTGGAGTTTCTCTTTAAGAATACTCAAACGCTCAGCTTCGCTGGAAAGCTGGCTCTCTT
>CAZOQQ010000141.1:0-5952 GCA_964582075.1 uncultured bacterium
CTGGTACCTGATTTGGTTATATCAATTGCAGGCCATATCCTCCTGTCTGCAAGACGTCTGTCAAGAACTATTTCTGAATTTCCCGTTCCCTTGAATTCCTCGAATATAACCTCATCCATCCTGCTACCGGTATCCACCAGAGCCGTTCCTATTATTGTGAGGCTGCCTCCCTCTACAATGTTTCTGGCTGCGCCGAAAAATCTCTTCGGTTTCTGAAGAGCATTGGAATCCACTCCTCCGGATAAGATCTTACCGGAATGAGGCATTACCTGATTGTTAGCCCTTGCAAGCCTTGTAATGGAATCCAGAAGAATAACAACATCGTAACCGCTTTCAACCAAACGCTTGGCTTTCTCCAGAACTATATCGGTAATCTGGATATGTCTTTTGGGTGCCTCGTCGAAAGTAGACGCTATTACTTCTCCCTTCACGTTCCTTTTCATATCCGTAACTTCTTCAGGGCGTTCATCGATGAGAAGGATAAGGAGCTTGGTATCGGGGTGGTTTTCTGAAATGCTGTTTGCCAGATGCTGAAGCAGTATTGTTTTTCCCGCTCTAGGGGGAGAAACTATTAAAGCTCTCTGTCCCTTGCCGATTGGAGCGAGAAGGTCAAGAATTCTCCCCGACATATTATCCGGAGTAGTCTCAAGATTGAATCTTTCTTCCGGGTAGTAAGGAGTAAGCTTGTCGAAAGAAGGCCTTTCCTTCAGTTCATCAAGGCTTTTTCCATTGACACTTTCTATCCTTAGCAAAGCAAAATATTTTTCTCCATTCTTCGGTTTTCTGACCTGCCCTGAAACCGAATCACCGGTACTCAGGGAAAAACGTTTTATCTGTGATGGAGAAACATATATATCTGTTGAAGAGGGCAGGTATGAGCTTTCGTTCGATCTTAGAAATCCGTAACCGTCCGAAAGAACTTCAAGGACACCGGTGGAAAATTCCAGACCGTTGCTTTCTGTTTTCTTTTCCAGCAGCTTCCTGACAAGATCCTTCTTTCGTATTCCGCTTAATTTTTCAAGTCCCTTTTCTTTCGCAATTGCCTGCAGTTCAACAAGCGTTTTCCCTTCAAGGTCGTTCTGTGATAATCCTGGCTGTAGTTTTCGGCTCATTTGTCCTCTTCAGTTCGGGTTTGACCTGTGAAATATGCTGATCGAAAGTACCGGTTTTTAATAAACCGAAACAGAATATCGTTGAAAGTTATGCGTCCTCAGGCTTTGTTAATTTTCCTCGCCGAGCGGTACAGGGGGATCATTCGACATCTTACAGATAAGTACGACAAAAATCTGAAATTTTGTACTGATCGTCAAGCCCCTGCAAAACAGTATGTGAAGCACGCTCAGATTTCAAGTGGTATTTTATAGCATATTTGAAATTTCAATGTATAATCCGATGGACGATGAAAGTAACAACTCAGCCGAAAAGAGAGCTTTTTTGAGAATCCTGAGAATTGCCGGATATACCGCTTTAATGGCGTTGTTCCTTGTTCTGGCTTCGGGCAGATTTCGCAGTACAGACACTCCCCTTCACGATCCGGTTATCCTGCTCCTCGGCACCGCTCTGCTCTTGTTTTCAGCATCACTAGCAATGCTGGTTCAGAAGAAGGTTACAGGAACAGATAAAAGAATTATCCTCTACTGGATCTGCGCCGGTCTCATAGTAAGTGTTCAGCTTACCGGGGGATCCGGCAGTATTTTCTACTCCGCTTATCTGCTATTTCTGATGTGGGTATCACTTCCGGCAATCGCGGGGGGAGCAACCGAACTTGGACTTGTCATAGGGTTCACAGAAGCGTTTTCTCTTCTGAACGCATCCCTGTGGGTCGGCGGAAATTCCTTCATATCCAGGCTTATGCCATTACTTCTTCCCGCGTTAAAAGAACTTCTTATTCCTTTTGTTTTTGGACTGATATCGGACTGGCTTATGGAAAAAGAGTTCTTTTCCGAACCTGGTTTCGCGGCAAGGAGAGTACAGAAAGGTAACGGCATCCCTCCTGACATTGATTCAAATTCGATGTATCCTCTCCTTCAATTTATTCATAGCCACAGTGAAGCGGATTCAACGTGCCTGTTCATAAGAAATGAAGATGGTTTTTTCAGGCTCGAAAAGCATGTTTCAAACGATGATAATGTTATTTCGCGTTTCATGCTTCCATCTCAGCACAGACTTACACGAATTGCTGAAAACAACAGCAAAACGGTTTCGGTAAAAGTGAACTCAACGGAAGAACTCCTGGAACTTGCTCCATACCATTTTTCCGGATCTCTGGATAAGGAATACCTTTGGATAATCCTGTTTCCTTTAAGAGACAGTGGTGTACTCGAAGGCTTTCTTCTTCAGGATTTTTCCGGGGAAACGCCTTCCGATAATATCATCGCAGACGTTGAAAAACTTTCCGGTATTCTTTATGGAACTGGCGGCGGTGATTCTTTTTCCCCTTCCAATGAATTTTCATTGATGACCAAACTTGTTTCGGCATGTGAAGAAAGTGATCTGAACAAAGCCGTACGCGAAATGGCTGGCGTACTTGCCGAGATGATACCCGACTCAACCGTTTCCATAGCCGATGTAGACACTCAACACTTGAATACGAGGATTTGGGTATCAAGGGGACCTCTTGCCCTCTGGCGGAGAGGAAAGGTATTCGGCAGCAAGGAGGGAATTGCGGGATGGATAGTAAAGAACAGAGTACCCTGCAGACGCTCGGGGATAGGACATGGTGAAAACAGTGTGTACGCCTTCAGCGCTGACGCGGGTTTACATAATAGAGTCGGAAGTTGTATGGGTGTTCCTGTACTGAGAGACGGAGACGTTATAGCTCTGATAATGGCTGAACATGAGGATGATAATGCGTTCATGCAGCATCATGAGCGTGTTCTTCTTACGGTTGCAGGAATGTTTTCCATGAGAGTTGAACTTTCTGAACTCAGGCAAAGGTTCCTCAATATTTCCGGCAGGGATATCCTCACCGGGCTTCCGGGTATAACCCTGCTTGACAGTCACCTCCATCATCTGGCGAAGGAAGTACAGGCCTACGGATGGTATGTCGGCGTACTTGTAGCGGATTTGGACGGCTTTGGTTATTTGAATCGGAAACTTGGTTACACGGGAGGTGACCGTCTGCTCGCGAGTGCGGCAGATCGTTTTCGCAGCTGTTTTTCGGATGACGCTTTCATCGCGAGAATCGGACCGGACAGTTTTGCTGCCTGTATTCCAAGAGCGGGAAAGGCGGTAATGGAAGCTTTATGCCAGCGGACAGCCGACGCTTTATCGTTTGAATACGGTGGCGGATCCTCCACCGTCACGGTTTCAGCTTCCATCGGAGCGTCATATACTCACGTCAACAGAAAGGTTTTACTTCTAACCGGGGAAGCGGAAAAAGCTGTTTCGGAAGCCTCAGCAAGTGGTCACGGTACCTGCAGGATAAGAAAGATCGGGCTTTCAATACCGGAGAAAGAGTGATGATTATCCGTAAACTGTTTATTATGGCATTGAAGAGATGTTTTCTACTGTTGATGTTCGGCGGTATTTTTTACCTGAGTAACCAACCTTCACTAAAAATATTGCCTCCTTTGTTTCCATATCAGGATAAGGTTTTCCATATCGGAGCGTTTTTTCTCCTGTCTGTGTCCATGATCGTTAACAGGGATCTCTACAGAGGCGGACATCCAGCGATTTTTCTACTCTCAATTGGCGTTGTTTACGCTGTCAGCGACGAATTTCACCAGAGCTTTGTTCCCGGAAGAGACTGCTCCGCAGGCGATCTGATCGCGGATATTGCGGGTCTGGCTATCGGTCTTCTTTCATATTTTATATATCTCAGAGTACATTTAAAGAAAAATAGAGAACGGGAAAATTCTTCTTGACATCAAATACTATTTAGTTAAGATTCTATGTTGGTGTTCAGCCGTACGAGTATATGAAAATGTAAGCGTACTTTTGTATTTTCGTAAGTAACTTAAACCAACGAAAGCGAGAGGAGGTGCCAGGTATGCTCAAGACGAGAACAAAGTGGTTCTGTCTTGGACTCCTGAGCGTGTCTCTCCTGTTTGCAGCGTGTGGGCCCACCGCTGCAGAACTTCAGGCAAGAGACGATGCCCGTACCGCGGCACTGGCTGCAGAAGCCAGAGCAGATGGCCTTGATGAAGAACTCGTAACACTTCCAGGTCATATTGCTGATGAACAGGGGCAGATTGCTGCACTTGAAACAGAACTTGCTGAATTACAGCAGGAATATCAATCACTCGGCGGAGAAATCCGTTAGCAGGGAAAGGGGAAAACAATGAAGCGTACGTTGACATTTGCGCTGATGATTTGCCTCGGCCTTGCTTCAACAGGTCTCGCTAAAACCTGGACAGCCGAGGAACTTTCAGCATATTCACAAGCAGATATCGAAGCGATGGGAAATGATAATATTCATCTTCAGATCGCTTACTGGGAATGGAGAAAAAGCGAGGCTGATGCCCGCATCGCCGAAGTAGAGCCTGGGGTTCTCCCTTTGAGAGAACAGCACGCGGAAGTTGATGCCAGAATCTCTGAGCTTACCACGGAGATCAACGCTCTTAGATCAGAAATTGCACGCCTGCGCAGCGCCGGTGTCCGGCATACAATTCTCGACGGAGAATGTCTCTGGACTATCGCATCCTATCATTACAACTACGGTGATGGTTCGCAGTGGCCTCTTATTTACGAGCGCAACCGCGACACCATCTCTGACCCCAACCTTATCTACGCTGGACACACTCTCTGGGTGCCGCTTCCATTGCTCAGCAGTTACACGGTTGTCGAAGGAGATTTCCTCGGTAAGATTGCCGGATACAGCAGAGTTTATGACGATAGAGGCATGTGGCCGCAGCTTTACGAAGCCAATCGTAGTATCATATCCGATCCTAACCTGATCTATCCCGGACAGGTTCTTAACATCACTCATTCTGCGAGTTTTGGAGGATCACGCTAGAATTATCAGCGAAATATGGAAGACTCTTCACTGTTATGGTGAAGAGTCTTCCTTTTTATGAAAGTACATATTGAATGCATGATAATGCATTGGACGCGAAAATTTCACTTTCCCGCGAATACGCCGCTGCGATATTTGGTACCGGAGACAGTTATCTAAGGAAAATATGCAAATTTCTTGACATCAAAGCTTCTTACCGCGATGGAAGTCTTAATGTTTCAGGCAGCAGAACTGCAGTCGAGAAAGCAAAAATAGTTATAAACAGGCTTGAACACGAGCTTGAAGCCTCCGGTAAACTCAGTAATCACAGTATCGATGCGGCGCTTGATTTTCCCGAAAAACACGATGCATCACTGGAGCTTTCTGTTCCCGGCCTCGCCGGCAGGATTATTCCAAAGACCTCCGGACAGGCAAAATACCTCCACGCAATAAGAAATTTCGAAGTCGTATTCTGTATTGGCCCGGCAGGTACGGGAAAGACTTTTCTTGCCGTTGCGAGTGCTGTTGCCGCTCTCGCCGACAGCGAAGTTGACCGGATAATTATTTCAAGGCCTGCGGTTGAAGCGGGAGAAAGCCTGGGTTTTCTTCCGGGTGACCTCCAGCAGAAGATAGACCCTTACCTCAAGCCGGTATATGACGCTCTGAACGAAACCCTGTCACCTGAACGGGTACGCAGATCCATAGATAACAGAACTATCGAAGTTGCTCCGCTGGCTTATATGAGAGGCAGAACTCTTAACAATGCCTTTGTAATTCTCGATGAAGCACAGAATACCACCATAACACAATTGAAGATGTTCCTTACCAGGCTCGGATACAATTCCAGAGCGATTATTACAGGTGATATTACGCAGATAGATCTTAAACCTTCATCTTCTTCCGGACTTGTTATAATAAGGAAAATTCTATCGGGTCTTGAAGGAATAGCCTTCACATACCTTGACCGGCACGATGTAGTAAGACATCCTCTGGTCAGGAGGATTATTTCAGCTTTC
>CAZOQQ010000142.1:0-5931 GCA_964582075.1 uncultured bacterium
GAATCCTGCATGGTTTTTTGAATGTACTCTGTTTGTCTGAAGAGTTCTCTACAGTCGGAGCATTCATCCAGGTGATCCATAAGAGGTTTGTGACGCTCAGGAGCAAGTTCTCCCGAAATGTAATCGTGCATACTGGAATGAGCATCTTCACAGGTCATGTCAGTTTTCCCCCTTCGCCGCGTTCTTCCAGTCTGCGAGAAGATGCCGGAGTATTTTCCTGCCTCTGTGTATTCTGGATCTTACCGTTCCTATCGGTATTCCCAGAATGGAAGAAATGTCCGTATATGAAAATCCCTGCACATCGCACAGCACAACAGCATCTTTGAATTCTTCCGGAAGGTTGTCTATCGCTCGGGTAATATCTTCTTTCAGGAGATTGTCCATAAATTTAATGCTCGGGTCGGGACCGTGCTTTCTCAGTTCCGGCACATCTTCCCTGGTTATCTGTTCTATCCACTTTCCCGCCAAACCAACAGGTTTTCTTTCATTCTTTCTTATTCTGTTCAGAAACGTATTTCGCATTATGGTAAACAACCATGCTCCGGCATTTGTTCCAAGTGAGTACTGCTTTTCGGATTTGAGAGCATTCAGGTAAGTATCCTGTACAAGATCGGAAGCATCTTCGGCGTTCTTGCACAGATGCATTGAATATCCGTAAAGCCTGTCCAGGTGACTTAGTACCTCCTTCTCGAAACCCGCTTTTCGTTTGTTCTTCATATTACTCCAGATAAGCTATGTATTTCATTCGTAGAGTATAAACTATAAAACGAATTATCCATATGCCAATAGGATAACATCAACCACAACCTGTAGTGGTATACCCCTTGCCAACGATACAGAATATTGATAGTCTACCTTTGTCGAGGAAGTTCAGAACTTTCGAAATGAATTTGCAGACAGTTAATAACCGGATTCTTATTTTAGGCAGTGATAAAGTTCACAAAATGCGGATTGATCAATGTTAAACATCTATCGGGTAACGAATGGCGGGAGGCTGTAGTTGACTGAGTTTAACCTGCAGAACGACCTTTTTTCGGAAGCCGGCAGTCGGACAGAACAGGTTTCCCCTGTTGAGAAGCCGTTTACGGATTACAGTGATCTGATAGAACCGGAGTTTACCGAAAATGCCGGGATCGTACTTAAAAGGCGATACCTGAAAAGGTCTCCATCGGGTGAAATACTTGAGAAGCCCGGAGACATGCTTCTTCGCGTTGCGGAAGCCGTAGCGTCCGCCGAGGAGAAGTATCGGAACGATGTCAGGCAGATGACGATAACTTTTTACAATATGATGGCAAGGAAAGAATTTCTTCCGAATTCTCCCACTCTCATGAACGCGGGCCGGGAACTCGGCCAGCTTTCGGCATGTTTCGTTCTTCCCGTCGAAGATAGTATGGAAAGCATATTTTCAGCGGTTAAAAACACTGCCTTAATACACAAAAGCGGCGGAGGAACGGGGTTTTCGTTCTCAAAGATACGTCCGGCAAACGACACGGTAATGTCGACCAAAGGTGTTTCCAGCGGTCCGATTTCATTTATGAGCGTTTTTGACCAGGCTACTGAAACCGTGAAGCAGGGCGGAGTACGTCGTGGAGCCAACATGGCCGTACTGAGAGTTGATCATCCCGATATCGATGAGTTCATTAACGTGAAGCGTAACATGGAAAAGCTGAATAATTTCAACCTATCGGTTGCGGCAACCGATGAATTTATGGATGCTGTTGAAAGAAAGACAAGCTACAATATCGTCAACCCCAGGAACGGTAAGGTTGTGGGCTCGAAGGATGCGAATGAAATATTCAACGCTATTATCGATTCGGCATGGAATTCAGGGGAACCCGGTCTTATTTTCATTGATCGCATGAATGATGCCAACCCCACTCCTCATATCGCTGATATTGAAGCTACGAATCCATGTGGTGAGCAACCGCTGCTGCCGTACGAAGCATGCAACCTCGGTTCGGTCAACGTTTCGGTCATGGCTGACAGAAGTGAGACCGGAACGTACAGGATGAACTGGACAAGACTTGAAAAAACCGTAAGAACCGCTGTAAGATTTCTTGACGATGTTATAGAAATCAATCGTTACCCTCTAAAGGAGATTGCCGACATGGTGGCGGGCAACCGCAAAATCGGTCTTGGCATCATGGGTTTTGCCGATCTTCTTTTCAAACTGGGAATACCCTACGATTCCGAGGAAGCACTGCTTTTCGCGGAGGAACTTATGAGTTTTATCGCGGATAAGGGTAGGAAAACAAGTACCGACCTGGCAGAGGAAAGGGGCGCGTTTCCCAATTTCAAGGGAAGCGTTTACGACAGCAAACATTTGCCTCCGCTGCGCAACGCAACCATAACGACTATTGCGCCAACAGGTTCAATCAGCATCCTCGCCGGGTGTTCGGGAGGTATTGAGCCGGTATTCGCACTTGCTTTCACAAGACGGAACCTCCTTGATAAAGATGACGAGTTGCACGAAGTAGTTCCCGAGTTCGGGCGAGTAGCAAGGGAACGAGGTTTCTTTTCCAGTGAAGTCTTCGCGAAAATTGCTGAGAAGGGAACATGCCAGGGAATTGCGGAGATTCCGAAGGATATTCAGAGAATATTCGTTACCTCTCATGATATTTCTCCGGCATACCATGTCAGGATGCAGGCCGCTTTCCAGAAATACACTGATAACGCTGTTTCCAAAACAGTGAATCTTCCCGAAAGTGCTTCTCGAAAGAATGTTGCGGAAGTTTTCAAGCTTTCAAGAAGGATCGGGTGTAAAGGCATAACGGTCTACCGTGATAAGAGTCGAGACAAACAGGTTCTTAACCTTACCAAAACAAAGGAGTCCGGAAGAATCGATGAGGTTACTTTGCCCGCAATGCCCATAAGTCCCCGGGCCAGGGGTGACGTTACATCCGGGATAACCAGAAGAATAAGAACCGGTTGCGGGAAACTCTATGTAACCATAAACAGGGATGAGAATGGTCCCGTTGAGCTGTTTTCCCAGATGGGCAAAGCCGGCGGATGTGCCGCAAGCCAGTCCGAAGCCATAAGCAGGCTTGTATCTCTGGTTCTGAGATCCAATATCAAACCTGAAGCCATAGTGAAAGAACTCAAGGGAATAAGCTGTCATAGAATCGTCTGGCAGGGAGGCAACAGGATCCTGTCCTGTGCCGATGCCATTGGTCAGACAATTGAATGGTACATAAACGAACACATGGATAAATTGACGCTTGAAAGTACCGATACCATTCAATCAATTGAGCCGGTGCATGAAGAACAGGATATCGCTGCGGATGTTGATGTTACAGAATCCACCGATGAGGAAGAGGTTGTGGAAAATCTTGCCGGAGCCTGCCCGATGTGCGGAGGGCCCCTGAAATACGAATCCGGCTGTGTGGCATGCGCCCTTAACTGCGGGTATTCAGAGTGCGGATGAGAAGGCCATAAGGATAAATCCCCCTGCATTTTGTATCTGCGCTACAACAAATTCAACAAAGCTTCAATCTGATGCTGTTTCAGTATCTTTTCTTACACATAACGCCTGCGTAACCAGAACAGTGTTCACCAGGCCATAAAACAGCAACTGTTTTTAGTTGATGCCGTTATTGTGAGATAGAAGAATACTTCCTGCTACTCACTCATGTTCCGGTTGAAGTCTCCTGCAGGTAATCCGGTTTTCAGTGAGAACTTAACATGAACTGTTGGCCGAAGGCAAGGGCGCCACTGTGAAGTGGGGTCTTACGGAAGTATAATCGCTAATATCATGCGATACAGTATCTTACAAGGGCAGCATGGATATATCTCTTAAACTTCTGTTATAGTCTTATCTTAATAAACACAGTCCAGTAGTTTCAATAACCCCACCGGATTGAATTCTGCATATATACAATCCAGCAGGAACTCCGTTTCCATGCTGATTCGTTCCCCCCCAGCTCACATTGTGATTCCCATCGGTAAGATAACTATCAACGAGACTCGAAATACATCTTCCGGTGAGGTCGTATATTTCTACTGAAGTGAATCCTGGTTCAGAAAGAGAGAATGAAAACTCGGTTGAAGAGGAAAATGGATTAGGGGAAGCAGTCAGAATAAGCCTTCTTGATGGCTCAAATTCTATTCCGTTTGAGTTGATGTAGAAATGCACCGTATCAGAAGCCACAGCTACACCACTGTCAAAAGAGGTGGCAACAAGCTCATTCAAGCCAACCAGAGGATTCAATGTGTCATCAAGGTAAGTGTACTTCAGCCCGGTGCCGAAAGCGTAAAGATTAAAATCTGTTCCAGCCACATACATTACTCCATCCACTATTGAAGGGCTTGATACCAATCCAAGTGGTCCGGATTCTGTCTGATAATGCCATGCTTCAATTCCATCGGAACAGTTCAGCGCGACAAATGATGCTGTATCAGGTAAAGACTCACAGAAATAGAACAATTCCCCGGCAATACCTGAGGAGCCATGCTGGTAGTATTCTATAGATGTCTGCCAGATCATCCCTCCTGTAAATGTTTCTATGCATCCTTCTGCAGTGTAGAGCAATCCGTCATTATATGACATAGTCGGCTCAGCGGGCCAGAGATCTACCCTGGTTTCCCAGGAGGTTACTCCTGTAGTTGCGTCAATACCCCTGACGATACCATCCATCATCCCTGTAATGTAAATAAAATTATCAACAATTACAGGAGATGAGTCCCAATAACCAGAAAACGAGTCATAGTTTTCCCAGAGGATTTCACCGTTTTCAGTATTTAAAGCTACAAGAGGCGCTGAGTTATTGTAGTGAGATGTCGGAACAATCAGAATATCATTCCAGAGGCCCATGCAGCTAAAGGTAGCTCCAGTTATCGTCTGGGACCACACTACTTCTCCTGTTTGGGCATCGAGCCTGTACACGAAGGAACTGTGAGCACTTCCGGTAATACCGGCAGCACAGAATACACTGTTATCAGTTACAATGGGGGTTCCTCCGCGATCATTTGCTCCACCGAATGCCCACATCCTCTCTCCAGTGAGAGCATCGAGACACCAGAGAGAATCGCCGGGTGTGTAAACATACCCGTCATACACAGTTACAGCATCGTCCGTATAGCCTGTTCGGTACTTCCAGATGATCTCTCCTGTTGCGGCATTCAGGCAATAGAGCGAATCCCCACCACTACCACCACCACCATTATCCTGTGGATAGTAAACCAGCCCATCCACGACTACAGGAGTGGGGAATTCATGAAAATCCCCTGTGACCGGTGCCGTCCACAGTATCGTGTTGTCAGTAACAGCCGGCGACTCTGAATACCCGTGGTTCTGGTAATTCTGCATGTAGGTAGGCCAGTCGGTGTTGAGTCTTGGAATCGGGACGACAGCAGCACCATTAAGAGAATAGTGTACCGAATCAGGTATAAGATTTTCGTTTTCCACAATTGCTCTAATTCCGGGAAAATCATTAAGATTGTAACTGGTCCAGTCCTCAGGTTCTATAATAGTAACATCAGTAGCTGAAAGGATAAAGGAAATCAAAAATGCGATCAATGACATAGGTTCTCCTTTTTCTTAATTCTACCGTCATAAATCAGCAGAAAGTGAAAACCTGTATATTACAGATTGAGCCGATGTTCTGCTGCATTTGTTCATTTTTCCGTTTTGTGTTTTTTCTCCTTACCACAGGATGATAAGACCTAAATTGAGCGATTCGCTTGTTTTCACTCGCAAATCATCATAAGATACCACTGATTCCCAGTCAATCTGATCTTTTCTCCAGTTTCGGAATTATCCATTAGCTTTTAAGAATCCAAACGTATAAATGGAATGACAGTAAACTTCGTAAAGAACATTCTATCCCCGCTGCATAGCCTTTATCCTTCTTCGGTTCATCAAAGCGTGAGACGTGTCGGCTTGTCAGTGTATCGTTCGTGATTTCGATCCGGTCAATTCTGTGGCTTGCGATA
>CAZOQQ010000143.1:0-5891 GCA_964582075.1 uncultured bacterium
TTTCGGTTTACCTTACGGTCGCTGCTGCGGGCTATTTGCTGGAAAGCAGTTTATGGCCGGAAGGTCTGAATATTGCCGGACTGGATCCGCTTGGACTCCTGTCTCTGGGGTTTGTGCTGTTGAGTTTATTTGTCTATTTTTCTGAATCGGTAAAATTGCTCCAGAACTCACGAGCCGGACTGACTTTCGGCTGACGGGGGTATTATCACTTGTATCTTAAAAGACTGGAAATAGTAGGTTTTAAATCGTTCGCGGATGCATTTGAACTGGAATTTCAGCAGGGCATCTCCTGCATCGTCGGTCCCAATGGCTGCGGAAAAAGCAATATAGCCGATTCCATCAGGTGGGCGCTGGGTTCCCAGAGCCCCACGGAACTCCGCGCTGACAGAATGGAAGATGTAATCTTTTCAGGTACCGTCAGCAGAAAACCCCAGGGAATGGCCGAAGTGATTCTGACTTTCGACAATTCGAAGCGGGATCTTGACCTGGATTTCGATGAGGTGACAGTTACCAGAAGGCTTTTCAGATCGGGGGACAGCGAATACCTGCTGAACGGTAATCGATGCAGGTTGATGGATATTGTTGATCTTGTCGTGGACAAGGGGCTTGGCAGTAACGGGTACTGGATGCTCGAGAAAACCATGACGGAGAGGATAATTGAAAAAGGACCTTCTGACAGAAGGTTCCTCTTCGACGAAGCGGCCGGGATAGTGAAGTACAAAGTGCAGCGCCACCGGGCGGAACTCAAACTTGATTCAGCGGGAGATGATCTGGAGAGGCTTGATGACATTATCTCGGAGGTAGAACGCAATATAAGTGCCCTGAAAAAACAGGTATCGGCCTTCAGAAGGTGGGAGAAAGCGGAAAACAGGATAACCGCGATACGTGGTTTGCTTGATCATCGGATACTGCAGAAATCCTCCGGGAAACTCAGAGAACTCGAGGAGAAACTTAAGCTTTGCAGGGGGCGTGAGCAGAAAGCTGTTGCTTCCGTATCGGCTGCAACCGCCAGGCAGAGTCAGGCAAGGGTTTCCCTTGAGAAAGCCCAGACAAGGCTTGATGGTGAACACGAGAAATGTGCGGGTATGGACAGTGAAATGAGCGGAATCCATGAGGAACTGGCGGTTTCCGAAGAGCGTTACAGGAATATCTCATCGCAGGAGGAGAATTCGCTGAAAGAATTATCCCTTGAGAAAAAGAGGGCAGCGCAACTGGAACGTGAAGGGCGGGAACTCTTACTACGCGAAGAATCTCTGGCCGGCAGGATAGAAGATGCCAGGTTGAATCTTGATAAAGCTTCATCAAAAACTGAACAGGTAGAAAAACGGTTTGCCGAATCGGCTTTGGAACTCAGGAAAAAGCGTCTGGAATACAGTGGAATATCGGACAGGGCGCAGGCAATTCAAAAAGAGTACACCGACAGTCTTCGCGTTCGGGAAAGAGCCAGGCAGGAGATAGAGCATGCCGTCGAGCGAAGGCAATATCTTGAATCCGCTGAAGTGGAACTCGAAGGAAACCTTTCCGGGATCGAAAAACGTCTTGGAGAAATCAGGGCGGGGAAGAACACTCTGCTGATCGATTTTGAAAGTGCAATGGTTTCCCGCGAGGAGATTGCGAATGAGATAGCGGATGTTCAGTCGATAATGCGCTCCCTTGAAATTGAAGCCGGTCTTCTCGAAGCCAGGATAAACGGACTGAAGGAAGCGGAGACTTCACCCGGATCCGGGTTACCGGTTCTTTCGTCCCTTATGTCAGTTCGACCTGGAATGGGTATGGCGGTTGGGGCGTGGCTTGATTCATTTCAGAATTCGACAGTATGGGAGAATCCGGATGTACTTCCCGACACGGACAAAGGGAAGAGGTATTACCTGAATATCAGAGTACCTGAGAGACCGCAGATTCCCGATGGGGCGGTATGGCTTCCGGACTGCCTTGAAGAAGGCTCTCCCGCCGGTCTCAGGAATCTGCTGGCGGGTGCGATCATGGCCCCGGACAGAGAGAAGGCTGCCCGGTGGTTTTTCAGCCGTCTGGATCTGGATATCGTTACCGTTAACGGTGATTTGTTCCGGAAAGACGGTCTCGTGAAACTGGGAGTTCCCGAAACCGGCGGAGGGGTAATCGAGAGGAAAGCCCTTGCGCAGGAAGCCGGAAAAAAGGCGGATGAGCTTTCACGAAAGCTGGAAACTCACCGGAAATCCGAAGCTGAACTCAGGGAAAGACTGAAAGTTATTGAGAATTCACTTGAGGATCTTCGCGGCAGGATATCGGTCAGCGAGAAGGAAGAAGCATCCCTGCAGGCCACTGCCGACGGTTATACCGGGAGAATTGCTGATCTGCGTTCGGAGAGCAAGGTTATTGAAGAAAAGCTTCCCGTACTGCGCCGGCAGTCGAATGATCGGGATTCCCTTGAAAGTAACGGGAACCTTAAACGGTACACTGATGATATGCAGCGGTTGTCAGCCGTTCTGAAGGAAATTGAAGGACGGCGGGAAAGTCTTGGAACGGAGCTAAACAGCCTGATAAGGGAAGAGAACCAGGCCAGGATGGAATTATCAACACTGGAAACATCTCTGAAACAGACGAAAGACGAGAGAAAGCGTCTACTTGCTGACTCATCCGGGGCAACCGCTAGAAGTGTTGAGATAGAAAAGAGAATCGGTGAGCTGAAGCACACGGGAGAAGATCTGCATAAAAACATCGCTAAGCTGAAATTGAAATTGAAAGAATTCTCGATCCTGAGGGAAAAAGCCGAAAACAGCCGTAATGAAGCCAGCCGTGAGCGAGCTCTCTGGCTTGAGAAATCGAACCGGACCGATGAGGAGCTTGCGAGCCACAGGGAAGAGCTTTCTGCCGCCCGCGAAGAAAGAGCTTCGGTATCCGGTGAAATAGAAACCGTCAGAAGCAGGTACGAAGAGCTCAGCGCGAAAGAGTTTGTTCTGCCGGATGAGAACAGCCGGTACTGGGAGTATTCCACCGAGAAGCTTACCATGGAACTGGAAAAACAGATTGGCTACAGGTCGAATCTGGGACCTGTGAACATGCTGGCGGTGACCGAATACGAGGAGGGTAAGAAACGAATCACTTTTCTCGATGATCAGAGGAAAGATCTGATTGAGGCAAGAGAGTCGCTTATGGATGCTATAAAAGAAATTAACCGGACCGCCGTCAGAAAATTCGATGAGACTTTTGTCGAAGTCAGAAAACACTTCAAGGATGTATTCACAAGCCTGTTCGGCGGCGGTGAAGCTGACATAATAGCTCTTGATTCTGAAGACCCCCTAGAGGGTGGGGTTCAGATTGTAGCCAGACCTCCGGGTAAGAAACTCGAAAATATCTCCGCTCTTTCCAGCGGTGAAAGAGCCATGACCGCGGCCGCGCTTCTGTTCGCAATCTACCTTGTAAAACCCTCACCTTTCTGTGTACTGGACGAATTGGACGCGCCTCTTGATGACACGAATGTGGATAATTTCATTAACCTCCTGAAAGGGTTCGTCAACAGAACCCAGTTCATCGTCATTACACATAACAAAAGGACAATGGAAACCGCGGACCGCCTTTTCGGAATTACTATGGCGGAGCAGGGAGTTTCATCCATGACTTCGGTTAACCTCGAGAAGGCCCGTCAGATAAGTGAAAGCTGAGAGTACCTGTGGGATTTGATCTCAGACGGAAACTCAGGAGAAGCAGTGAAGCGCTGACGGAAAAACTCGACAGGCTTTTTGGCGGCGGATCGATTGAAGATGGGGATCTTGAGAAAGCGGAGGAAATTCTTCTGGAGAGCGACCTGGGCTGGGAACTCACCGAGAAGATAATTGATGAACTTCCGGCGAAAGTAAGGAAAACAGGTCTGTCCTGGAGGGAATCACTTGCTTCAATCCTGATCGAGAACGTACCCGTACCTGAGCATGTTGCTTTGAAAAAAGTTAAACCATTCGTTACGGTTGTAGTGGGAGTTAACGGAGCGGGAAAAACCACGACTATCGCCCGCCTGGCGGCGAGGCTTCAACTGAAAAATAACAAAGTACTTCTTGCGTGTGCCGATACTTTCAGGGCCGCGGCAGCGGAACAGCTTGAGATATGGGCGGACAGGCTTGGAACAGCGGTGCTTACACAATTGCCGGGTTCCGATGCCGCCGCTGTGGCCTATGATTCCATTAAGCGCGGCCTGAGCAGGGATTATGATTCCGTCATTATTGATACCGCGGGCAGGCTTCCCAACAAGATCGGACTTCTTGATGAACTTGCCAAGATTTACAGAGTGTGCGGCAAAGCGATGGAATCAGCACCGCATGAAGTACTTCTTGTTCTTGACGGGACAGTCGGCCAGAACGCGAAAGCCCAGGCGGAGCAGTTCATGAAGGCCATTCCGATTACCGGGCTGGTCGTCACGAAGCTTGACGGAACCGCCAGGGGCGGTTCGATTCTTGCCATGGCAAGCCAGCTGGATATCCCAGTCAGGTATATCGGTGTGGGCGAGGGAAAAGACGATCTGATTGATTTCAATCTCGAATCTTACATAAAAGCTCTCCTGGGGACGGACCAAACTTCTTCAACTTAGTGGTAAAAATAATATAGCATATATAATTAAACTGTAGATGCAATCGATTATCGTGGAATGTGCTCCGCATGTGAATCCAGCTGACTGTCAATTCGCATACGTATGTTCACCAGCTGTTTTCACCTGGAGTATACACATCATCTTTTCATTTGTTTTCCGTTTCCCGATTCTCTTTTCTTCGATCCAATTGCCTGCAGCTTCCTCCTTTCATTTCGATCAGGGAGCAGGGTGATAATTAACTACACGTATGCAAACCCGGTGTACTGATGACAATCGATGGTGGAGGGTACATGTGGTAAGTTCTATTTCAAACACTGGCTTATTTTTACCATAGCAGTTTTCTTACCAATCCACAATGCAGCCTCACCAGCAGAGGTGGAGACAACACTGCGGGAATTGATACGCTGCCGATACTGCGATAATGCCCCTGTCTCAGAACGCCTGTAACCCTTGTGATTGTGTCTGTTGAAGCAAAATACCACTGCGTTTCGTCAGGCCCGGACCTGTCGCCACCGGATTCAACCACGAATTCACCGCTCACATTTTGAACACTCAGTACCCTGTGAACAATATGTTTGTTTCTGTCTGTTTCAGGAAATACAACGATCATTCCTGCTTTGAGTTCGGCAACCGGTATATCCTCTGCTTTAAGTATATCACCTGGAATAAGATTCGGCCACATCGAAAGGCCCCTTACCCAGCCGCGCTGTTCACGGGTTTGTTTCTTCACTGAAGTAGTAATCCCGGATCTTCCTGAAGCCCGTACCTGACAAGGTAGGCAGGGAACATTTCAAAGAGCTTTTTCAAAAATATTCTTGCCTGCTTCTGTTCTTCCGATAGAATGTCTCCGTAGGCCATGATGGATGAAATCCTCATGGCCCTGTAGAAAGCGTATTTCGCTGAAATCCTGTGCCTGAAACCAGGTATGCCCTTTTCCACAAAGTAGATCGCCTTGAGAACAGCACCATCAATTCTTTCGGTTCCCATACTCTGTTTCATGGAACCGCACGGCAGGCATCTAACCGCACCATCTGTTCCCAGAGCGATAACGGTGCTGTCATCGGCAATTGCTCCGAAGCGTTCCATGGCAAGTTTGTTCATAATGGTAGATTTGCCGCCGCCTGACCGGGCCAGAAAGAGAAATGCGGAATTGCTTTCACCTACAGACGAAGCGTGAAGAACTACTCCATCGGGTAAAACCGCGCGGAGTTGAGCCCTTAGTATGAATCTGTCCATCATCTGTCAATCAATCTTGTCTTCGGGAATAAACCGGCATCGTACGCACGCTGGCAGAGAATGTCGGGACTGGTAACTTCTCCACCCGTTTCCATGT
>CAZOQQ010000144.1:0-1894 GCA_964582075.1 uncultured bacterium
GCAAGTGGAATAATATCATCGGGTCGCTGTCTGAGTGGAGGAATGTGAACTTCAATTACATTCAATCTGTAGAAAAGGTCTTCCCTGAATTCGTTTTTTTTCAATGCTTCTTCAAGGTTCATATTTGTAGCAGCTATAAGCCGAACATCTGTTGAAAGAACCTCTGAGCTTCCTACGGGGGAAAACTCCCCGTCCTGAAGTACCCTGAGAAGTTTAACCTGCATCGCCATGCTCATGTTTCCAATTTCATCGAGAAACAGCGTACCTCTGTCTGCAACCTTGAAGCGGCCGTGAGTAGTAACGGTCGCTCCGGTAAATGCCCCTTTTACGTGTCCGAACAGTTCGCTTTCAAGCAACCCCTCCGGAAGGGCTCCCGAATTAACCGAAACGTATGGCTGCGTAGCTCTGAGTGAATTACTGTGAATTGCCCGTGCGACCAGCTCTTTACCGGTCCCGCTCTCCCCTGTTACAAGAATAGTACTGTCCGTCCTGGCTACTTTGATTACAAGTTCCATGAGCTGTTCCATTAAAGTGCTTCGGTAGACTATTTTACGGAGTTTTCTGCTTTTCATTCGTCCGAACGATGAATGGACAGCATTTCTGACGGAAGAGAGAAGGAAATCAGTTGAGAATGGTTTTGACAGGTAATCGATAGCTCCCATTCTAAGGGCACTTTTTGTGCTTTCTATGGTTGCGAAACCGGTAATGACGATTACGGGAAGAAACGGGTATTTTCTGCCGATGGTTTCAAGAATTTCGAGTCCGGAGATATCCGGAAGACGGACATCGGTAATGAGAAGATCGTAACTGTTCTTTCCTCTTAATCTTTTCAGTCCTTCTTTACCGAGTGAAGCCGTATCACAGGAGTATCCGGCAAGTTCCAGTGTTTCCTTCAGAAATAACGATATCTGTTCTTCATCATCTATTACCAGTATTCTGTTTTTCTTCTTATTATTGCTAGTCATAGTACTTATATGTTAACACAAATCCAATGGATGTCAATATATTGACGAAAAATTTCCAAGGTTTCAGACGGTTATCGTGGATAGTGTTTATCCCGGTCCTTTCCATGGTATCCTGCCGGAGAGAAACGGAAGAGGGTGAAATTGTTATTCGGGCGGAGGACTTTGCCACGGAAAATTCTTTCTTTATTGAAGATACGCTTTCTCAACAAACAGTATCCCCTGATTCCGCAGATTCCGTAGAAGTGCTTTCAGAAAGTATTGATTCGCTTGTCGCGGCTCCGGATACCCTAGCCGCAGACAGCTCTTTTACAACCGGTTCCGACTCGGTCAGCTGTCCCTGGCGGAGGATAGCGTTTGAAATTAGCGGATCCATTTACGCAAGCCTGCGGGACAAGGTTGATAATCCTGATATACTGGGAGCACACATAGTCAGGTGCATGTGGTGGAATACCGATCCGTGGAGAGGCATGAGCGCGGGAGATTCACTTTATGTTCTTATTGGAGAAACGGGGCGCGAAAACCAGGTTATCGCTCTCCGGTACGTTCCAAGGGAAGGGACTTCAAACGGGTCATTTTCAGTTTACAATTTCAAGATGACAGGGGACAACTATCCCTCCCATTACTATTCCGACGGAACTGAAGTGATGAAGTTGCTTAATTATATGCCGATAAACACTTTTGAAGAAATGACCGGGCCGTACGGGGAGCCAAGAGGCAATCACACTCATACCGGTGTTGACTTCAAAGCTCCGGAAGGTACCCCCGCGCGAACCTGCCGGGGAGGCACGGTAACAAGGTTGAACTGGAACTATGATTACAACGGTAACTGCGTTGAGATTGAGATCGGCGGCGGATACAGGGAAATTTTCCTTCATCTTCATGAAATAGCTGCAGGAATCCATGAAGGCACCGTTTTAGCAAAGGGAGAT
>CAZOQQ010000144.1:1994-5870 GCA_964582075.1 uncultured bacterium
TGAATACATATCGAACCGGTGCAGTTCCCTTGAAATCAGGAGATAAATGGCGGTAATTCTTGGCATAAACTGTTACAAACATGATGCGGCGGCAGCTCTGCTTGTAAACGGAAAACTGGCGGCTGCAGCCGATGAAGAAAGATTCAGAAGAATAAAGCATTATCCGGGATATCCTGAAAAAGCTATAGAGTACGTGATGAAACAAGCATCCGTTTCACCGGAGGAAATAGATCGTATTGCTTTTTACATGCTTCCCGGACTTGTGATACGGGAGAATCTTACCTACAGCAGGCATTACATGCTAAAAAAGGGTGGATTGTATTTCCTTTTATCGCAGTTGAACGGTGCTTTGAGAATGAAAAATATAGGAAAAACTGTGCGATCTCACCTCGATGCCGGTCTATCCGCTGCCGTCAGTTTTGTGGAACATCATAAAGCCCATGCGGATGCGGCTATATTTTCTTCGGGATTCGACAGTTCAGCGGTGCTGACAATGGATGGCGTTGGAGAGAGAGTTACAAGCTTTTTAGCTGGTTACAGAGAGGGCAGACTGAAAGTATTTTCATCATCAAGATTTCCAAACTCTCCCGGGATCTACTACAGCGCCGTCACAAAACATCTTGGTTTCATCCCGGACAATGATGAATACAAGGTAATGGGATTGTCCAGTTACGGAAAGCCTGAATACCTTGACCTGTTCAGAAAAATCATAAGCAGTGCCAACGGGAAAATCAAGGTCAATACACATTTGCTTGATATTCATATGGGTGTGCACGCATCAGTTTTCTCCGGGGATGTTCAGAAAGTAATTGGTTCGCCCAGAAAGCCGGGTACTGAAATAACCGATGTACACAGGAATATAGCCTGTTCGGCTCAGAGGGCTCTCGAAGAGGTCGGGCTTGATCTTGCCCGCCATCTGAGGGAAGTTACGAAAATGGACCGGCTGGTTATATCGGGAGGAGTCGGGCTTAACTGCGTAATGAACGGTCTTATCGAACGGGAAGCAGGGTACAGTGAAGTATACCCTTTTCCTGCGTCACATGATGCGGGAACATCTCTGGGAGCCGCTCTGCAGGTTCACAGGAAATTTTACCCGGATATACCGCTGGTCAGTCCGCGAAGCATGTACCAGGGTCCTTCGTATACCAGTGACGAGATACTGAACGTTTTAAGGATGGCCGGACTTTCATGGGAAACACCTGATAATCTCGCGGATAAAACAGCTGAATTTATAGAACAGGGCAAAGTAGTAGCGCTTTTTAACGGAAGAATGGAATTTGGACCCAGGGCTCTTGGAAACAGGTCAATCCTCGCCGATCCCCGAAGGGATGACATGAAAGACAAAGTAAACAGTGTGGTAAAACACCGTGAACCATTCAGGCCTTTCTGTCCCAGTTGTCTTGAAGAGCGTGCCGGAGAGTACTTTAAAGGCTGCCGTACTTCTCCTTACATGATTAAGACCTACCCTGTAATTGAAGAAAAGAGAAAGGATATTCCATCCGTTACACATGTCGATGGAACGGCCAGGGTGCAGACTGTTTCAAAAGAAATAAATCTATTCTATTACGAAGTAATAAATTCATTTTACAGAAGAACGGGAGTGCCGGTGGTTCTTAATACTTCGTTCAATGTTAAGGGAGAACCGATAGTTACCACGCCAGTGGATGCCATCAGGTGTTTTTATGGAACGGGTATTGATGTTCTGGTAATGCCGCCTTTTCTTCTAACCAAGAAATTTACGTGATGTTTCGTTTCGCAGTAAAGAAAGGGAGCAATTCTTGATTACCGCTCTTGGAAGAGGAACCGTTCTTGTTGCCGATGGAAACTGGGAACGGGCTCAGCAGCTGAAGCAGAGAATTTCCGCAATGGGATACAGCGCAAGCATCCAGTCGAATGTCAGAAAGACTCTTCGGAAAATACGATCACGTTCCGTAAACGTGGTCATTATATCCGCGGATATAGGTGATATGCATATTTCCGGATTTCTTGAAACTTTGCGAAAAGCCAACCTCGTAACGGGAATTATCATTTACGGAAAGAACATCAGCGCCGAGGATGCCGTGAGCTGGATGAAGTCGGGAGCAGTTGATATTTTACTGCGCATCGAAGATGAGCAGGCACTGAAAGCAGCGATTCAAAGAGCATTCTCTTTTTCCATCAGGTCTATTGAAAGCAGGTCTTCATCCGAATCTTCCGCAAATATACCACAGCTTCTTTACAGAAGCCGCATAATGGGAGACGTGGTACGAAAAGCCAGGAAGGTTGCTCCGGTCAAGGTTACGGTTCTTATAACCGGAGAGAGCGGAACAGGCAAAGATGTTATGGCTAAACAGATACATGCTCTAAGTGGAAGAACCGGAGCGTTTATGGCACTCAACTGTGCGGCGATACCGGAGACCCTTCTTGAAGATGAACTATTCGGTCATGAAAGAGGAGCCTATACCGGTGCTGACAGCGCAAGAGAAGGAAAATTCGAAGCTGCCAACCGCGGAACACTGTTCCTTGATGAAATAGGGGAAATTCCCCCGGATATACAGGTTAAACTCCTTCGGATACTGGAAGAAAATGTTGTTACCCGTCTTGGAGGAAATCAAACCCGTCCGGTTGATGTCAGGCTGATAGCGGCAACCAACAGCAACCTCAAACTGTCCGTTAAAAAGGGCGTATTCAGAGAAGACCTGTACTACAGACTGAAGGTTGTTGAGATTCACCTGCCCCCCCTGCGTTCCAGAAAAGGTGATATTCCCATGCTTGCCATGTCGTTTCTGAGGGAAGCCGCGGAGAAGCATAATCTTCCTCTGCCGGTAATTACTTCGGAAGCCCTCGAACGCCTTGTGTCATTCAGCTGGCCCGGTAATGTACGTCAACTTCGAAACCTTATGGAAAGCCTTCTTATCATTTCCGGCAGCACGATTGATTCCGTTGATCTGCCCGCTGAGATAGCTGATCTGCCTCCCGGAGAAACGCAGGAGCTTCACACAGAACTTCCCATATTTCTGGAAGAGCTCGAAAAGCTTGCCATTGTAAAAACTCTTGAAATTACAGGAGGAAACAGAACCAGGGCTGCGGAGCTTCTTGGGATAGGACGTAGAACCTTGCAGCGCAAGCTAAAAGAAATGTAGAAATCAGACGGTTTATTTGAATATAGTCGGGAGGTTTTAATGAAAGTAATAAAAACCGGGGCTTTGATTGACCGGAAATATATATGGGGATTGGTTGGACTGGTCGTGTTCCTCTGGTTCGTTCTTGGCGGGCCATTCTACATAGTCGATCCCGAAGAAGAGGGCGTTATCCTGACTTTCGGGAGGTATACCTCTATAGCCGGACCGGGATTTCATTTCAAATGGCCATGGCCTGTGCAGGTTGTATACAAAACACCGGTGAATATTGTCCAGAGAATTGAAATAGGTTTCAGAACCCTTTCTGACGATCCGCCCAGTTACATAAGCTTCGTTAACGATAAGGACATGCTGGCTGAAGCGCAGATGCTTACCGGTGATGAAAACATTATCGACTGTGCCATAATAGTTCAGTTCAGAATCAGTGACGTTACCGATTATCTCTTCAACGTTCGTGATCAGATTGGTACGCTCAGGGATATCTCGGAGGCAAGTACGCGGTTTGTTGTGGGAGATAACGCTATAGATGCCGTGCTCACAACCGGAAAACTCGAGATCCAGAACCGTATTATGGCCATGATTCAGGAAATTTCCGATGAATACAATATGGGGGTGAACATCATCGCAGTTCAATTAATGGATGTCCAGCCACCACAGGCGGTTTCCGCGGCTTTCAAGGATGTTGCTACCGCCAGGGAAGACATGCAGGCATATATCAATGAGGCAGAGAGTTACAGGAATCAGCAGATTCCGCAGG
>CAZOQQ010000145.1:0-5841 GCA_964582075.1 uncultured bacterium
TAATCAATTACAGCGGTTGGAGCACCGTCAATAAAATGAAGCCCTCCCCACCGGTGATTGCTTATCGGTTCCTTTCGAAGAAACAGAATACTGTCCGCTTCAGTCCCGACTGCCGAAAACTTCCCTGAAATAAGCCACATGTAGTTGCCTTCGTGCAGGAACGTCGTTCCCGGTACTATGGTCAGCGAATCACCTGACGCAACAGTTATTTCTCCCGTAACCAGATAGGTTCCCGGACCAAGAGTGCCGGATTGCGGCCCGCTTATCTGTGTTTGCGCCTGCAGAGAAGTGACCATGATAATTAAAACTGCAAGGATCATTAGTTTTTGCATATTATTCTATCTTTCGGTTAGATGAAAACATCGCGGAAACAATTCAGCGAATTTCCATCACTTTCCTTTGTTCACTTTTTTCCGCTTTTTCCCTGAGAAGAGATTTTAACACATCAAGCTCAAGTGCGTTTCCCCACAAATGATCGAACAGTATTTTTGACGCATTAGCAAGTGCCGGATGATCTACAACCAGCATAGTCAGAGGACTTTTTGCGAATTCGCCGTTACTCATAGCCATAAGCACGAACCTTCTGTCAAAGATATGCATCTTAATCGGTAATTTCTCTATGAATCGCACCTGTTCTCCGGCGGCAATGCAACGTTCTATGTGTGGTAATTCAAAATCTGCAATATCTTCGTATTCGTACTCGTACAGTCCTTTTATGTTTAATCCAACGGAGAGTTTTGAGATTTCCTGATCTTCCTGCTGCTCCAGTTTCCGACCTCGACGTTCGTGCGTGTACGGTGGTTTTACAAAACCAAGTATTTCGAACTTGGAGTTCCTCACAAGATCGAGATATCGTTCGTGAATCGATGACAGATCTGTAATAATTTCAACATACTCCGACATATCGGTACTGTTCAAACGCTGGTCGTACAAAGGGGACAGTTCGGAAACCAGTTCTTCAGCTAACTCTTTTTTCTTCGAATGATCAGCCTGGCTTTCCTGTATCAGCCTGCTGAACATTCGGTTAGGTTCAATTGCCTGAAATTTCTTGCTTCTGCCCGTTTTCTTCTCGATGCACATATTCTTCTGCATCATTTTTTGTGCTATCTCGTAGATTTTTGACCTTGGAACACCTGTTAGTTCGTGAATTTCCATAGCGCTGAGTTCCCTTTTTCTAAGGAGAGCGATGTATATCTTCGCTATGGTTTCCGAAACGCCCAGTTGTTCAAGTTTCCTGTATATCACTTTGTAGTTGATGGTTAATTCTTTCATGTCCTCTAATGAAAATATTGTTACCCCCTGTAATGGTAACAGTATTCTAATATCTTCTTTTCCAAGGTGTCAAGCTTTAAAGTTCAGAAGAAAACTGATTACATCGAGGAAAGGTTATCCTGTGTATTATCGGTTGAATCAGGCATGTGCAAACATGTAAAATACTCCATGGTTCTGGTGGGTTCTATCGAATCGGAAAGATTCTGCGTCCACGGTTCAATATGAAAACACTCTCCGTCGTACCAGTAAAGGTAAGCACTTCTTCCCCTGTAAACCTGCATGAAAAGTGTGTCCTCGGCGGAAGTCTGATGAGCGCAGAAAATTATATCGTTATCCAGAAAAGGAGAATTGTAATTCATTCCACTGCAGATATTGGGATATCCATACTGACCCGCCTGCATGAACACAATCGCCGGAACATCGACGGCGTTTGATGCAATTGTCCAGGGCTTGCTGTCTATCGTCTGCCATGGCCCAGATCTGAGCCGCACTCCCGAAGGTATATAAACCAGCAAAGTAATTGAAAACAGGCACGCAAGGAACACAATAACCACATTGCTGCCGTAGATTCCCTTTATTCTCCTTGAATATACAGCGACTTCCTTAAGCCCCATTGCCGAAAGAAGGATTATGACTGGAAGAAACGTGAAGTAATGCCTTGGTCCGTAGTCTATTGCGGGACAATAATGAAGCCACATAAGGGTCATAATAAGAACCAGAGGAACACCAAGCCAAAGGATACGCCTGTCCTTACGTAACTTCGCTATTGCTGCAAGTAATGGAGCCAGTGACAGAAAAGGCCAGCCAAACAATATTGTACTTCCAACTCCTATTTGCCTCGCAACATTGAACACCCCTCGTAGTGGTGTATGCGCGTAATCTCCGTATTCCGGAAACCATGCTTTCTCCGGACCGAAGCCTATCATTTTTCCTCCTCTGACCAGTTCATACCCGGTGTACAGCGGATTTCCGGTGTAATAGTTGTTGGACAGAAGGAACAGTGAAAATGGGATTAACGCGGCAACTGCTGCAGGAACAAGAATCTGCAGCCGTCTGTTCCTGCAGCCGACAATAACTGCAACCGGAATGAAGATCAACCAGACGAGAACTGGATAGGGTTTCGTGATGAAGGCAAGACCCAGAAGGAAACCACTGCCAAAACTGTACGAGATCGATCCTCCCCTTACCCTCCTGGATATCAGGTACAGTGACCATGTAATCAGCATAAGGTTAGTATTGTGAGCCATGAAAGTTGTAGTCATGAAAAGAAAGAAAGGTGATAGAAGAAGGAGAATTGAACCGGTTCTTGCAATCACTTCGCCGGTCCAGATTTTCAGTAGAAGAAATATACCCAGCAGGGATAGCAGCCCTTCCAGGGGACCCAGCAGGGGAGCGATGCCTGCCGCAGTAAAGGGAGCCATCAGAAGAGAATGGAAAGGTGTATACACTATGAACCACAGGTTGTTTTTGAAAATAAAATGTCGGAATGGGAAATAGGCCTCAGGATCGTCGACAACCGGTTCTGGAGCGGCGAGATGTCCGGAAGCGTATATCTTCGATTGAAAATAGTACGCGGCTTCATCTCCACCTTTCGGAATTCCCTCCGAAGGACCATAAACCATCCAGATTGAAAATATCATCAGAACTATCAGCAATAGACTCAGAAACTTGAATTCGGATATTTTTGTAATTCCGTTTTTCAGCATCTGAAGAAGGTCACGGTCAGTTCTCCCGGCAATATACAAAGCAAAGAGTATCGACGCGGGAATCAACAGGAAGAATTGAACCGCTTTATCCATCGGACCCTGCGGAAGAACACCAGTGTACCTGTATACCGCGAAAGCTGTTGTGAGTAACATACCGATAACAAAGTACAATTTTGTTCTTATATCATATCTCCTTCCTGACAAGTCTGTTTAGCAGATTGGAACAGCAGGGAGAACAGTCAATCCTACAGACTGCCTGAAGGGATTTTCATCACATGGAAAACCACTGGTAAGCAGGCGTTTGCCATACAGCAGTTTAATATGTAACCGCCAACCCTGCCAATATCATACTTCTCGATATATCGAGCGGAATTGAAAACTGAAAAAGTACTGCCTCCGGAAGGTATGGTATATTCTCATTTCCGCTTCCGGAAGCCTTTATTTCATACTTGCAGCCTATTCTGACACATGCGAAAAATGTATTATCCACAGAACCCCAGTCATGAGAACCATCCTGTGACTCGGGAATGTTAGCAAGGTCGGGACCGTATCCTGCGTCGGTTCCGGCGAAAATTTCAAGATCTCTGTCAAGCCTGTTTCCCGCGCACAAAGACAGCCTGGGAAGCATGACCTGCATTGGAATTACGTAGTTCATGTTCAGCATCAAAGAAACTGCCGTCCCCGCCTCCGGATCCATAATATTGTACTTCACCATGGGTCCTGCTCCGTAACCGAACGATGAAACTCCCAGATCTATTCTGTCCGTCGCACCTATGGCAAAATCCGCGGTTGGATAAGTTTCAAGATAATCGATTCTGCTCGCTTCAGCTTCACGTTTTGAATCAGCCGAGAAGTACGCAGGAAGTGTAATTCCCCCGGTTACAGTCATATGGTTTTTTCCAAGCGTATATGCTCCCTGCATGGCTCCATAGTAGCACGATGAAAGCGTTAGCGTGATAACTGTACATATCAGGATTATCTTGAGCATTTTAACTCCTTTTTGCAGGTTGTGCAAAAGATACATCACCAAAATGAATCAGCAAAGCCCGGTGGAACTGGACTGAGAACGTTTCTTTTAGTATCTGTTGTTTCAATAACAAACGAAAGAAGGTCGAAAATGAAAAGAAGAGTCGCTCTGGTTCTCAGTGGCTGCGGAGTAAAGGACGGAACAGAAATACACGAAGCTGTCGCGGCAATTATCGCTCTGGACAGGGCAGGTTACGAAATCATCTACACCGCACCGGATATAGAACAGACAACCACTGTTGATCATACCTCAGAGGAATCCGAGGCTGAGTCCAGAAATACACTCAAAGAAGCTGCCAGAATCGCCAGGGGTAATATCACATCCCTTTCGGAACTGAAGCCGGATGACTACGATGCTGTTATGTTCCCCGGCGGTTTCGGTGCCGCGCTTACGCTGTCTTCCTACGCTGCCGATGGTGCTGAATGTACCGTAAATCAGGAGGTCAAAAACCTTATCGACGAAGCTCGCGAGTCAGGAAAACCCATAGCGGCCATGTGTATAGCTCCCGTCATACTGGCAAGAACAATTCCCGGCGCAAGGCTTACCATCGGCAGTGATCCCGGAACAGCTCACGCAATTAATTCCATGGGCGCGGTTCATGTTGAATGTACCGTAAAAGATGCCATCATCGACAGGGAAAAAAAGCTTGTTACAACTCCGGCGTACATGCTTGCGAAGGGTCCGGCGGAGGTTTTTGAAGGTGCGGAAAGTATGGTCAGGAAACTCGAAGATCTTTTCTGACACCTTTCAACCTGCAAAGAAGCGGGGAAGTTGTTTACACTTCCCCGCAAACAAGAGCAGTTACTTTAGAATGCTGCTTTTATATCGGCCCAGGTTGATCTTTCCAGTGCTACAGGAACATTCGGGAAGAGAATGGTGGCTCCGTCCGGAGCAAGGATGGTAATATCATCTATCCAGATTGCGTCATTCTCTGCACTTGAATAGATTCTGGCTTCTATCATAAGACCGAGATGTCCTCCGGAGACAGTCCATTCATAATCAAGATAACTCCAGCCCGTTCCATCGCTGTAAGTAGTGTTACCCGACGCGCTGCCGTTGTAAGCATTCGGATCCACCGGATCATCGTTCCAGTGAGCCCATATGCGACCCGAGGGGTATGTACTTGGCGTGGTGTCGTATACCCAGAATGAAGCTGCTACGGTGTCGCCGTCGGAGAGGTTCTTTACCCAGCCTACAAAAGCCTGAGGCGTTCCTCCAAGCGGTGTTTCCATGAATTTCAGAGACTGGGAGCCTCCGTGAACAGGAGAAGTGTACTCAATATCTGGAACGCCGTTGCCATAGACGCCCAGAACCGTATTCGATTCCTCCCAGCCGTATGTACCTGTCTGGATAGCCATTGCAGTCACGGGAAGGACAAGAAGTAATGTACCAAAAGAAAGAAGATATTTCATGATCATCTCCTAATTATTAAAGAAAACAGATTGTCAGACTTTTCTTTTCGAAAAGTGCAGATATTCAGAATGCAGCCTTGATATCCGCCCATGTTCCGTTCTCAAACGCGACATTGCCGGGAGTGTGAATGATTGCTCCATTCGGTGCTGTTATAGTCATATCGTCTATCCAGACGATATCCCCGGCACTTGAATACGTTCTGCATTCAATAACAAGCCCGGTATGACCCGCTTCAACTGTCCACGTGTACGTAGCTTCATCCCAGCCGGTTCCGGGGCCGTAATCTGTCTGTCCACTCGCGCTGCCGTTGTAACCGTTTATATCTCCCGGATCATCGTTCCAGTGGGCCCATATTCTGCACGAAGGACTGGCACCCGGTGTTGTGTCGTAACGCCAGAAGCTTCCTGTTACGACATCACCATT
>CAZOQQ010000146.1:0-5840 GCA_964582075.1 uncultured bacterium
GGTGGTGAGTAGAATGCGCCGGTGTCAGGTTCCTTTCATTCCTCTTGCAACAGCGGTAAATTCGTATGCCGTTCCTGGCCGGCAGGTCATACCCAGAATAACAGTACCTGACGCATACAATCATGAACAATTACGGTGATTACCATATTCCCTGGTCCCACGTAACCGGCAAACTTTTCGCAGGAAGGGATATGGGAGTTCCTTCTCACTCATGAACACTTATGGTAAGATGACAACAATCGGATGATAATCAATTTACGGGCCTTAATGCAGGCATTTACATTTATACGAATGCACAGGAACAGAGAAACCGATTATGGATTTTACTCCGGGAAGAATTCGCTTCTGGCAAACCTGGTAAAATCGCTTCTTTCTGCGTATCGCTCGGATATTCTTGTGTGATTAAGTCTCAGGCTGTCATCTTCAAAAGTGAATTGCAGAATCATGGAGGCGTTGGCTTCGTTCCACGGCTCAACAATCTGCCCACGTTTCTTTTTGACAAGATCAAGGTAAGCCCAGGCGGCTTCTTCAGTCGCCCTGTAACCGAAATAACCTGATTTCCAGAGCACTATGAGTTTTTCCCACAGTATTTTCTCGTTTCCAGGACAGCGTCTGATACCCTCGTTCAGCAGTTCAAGACCTTCTTCCTGTCTTCCAAGATTGATAGCGAGATGATAACCACCGTCAACGTAAGCGTCCGCGAAAGTTGGATCGAGTTTAACAATTAACCAGAGCTGCGGAAGGTAATCGGTTGCAGTTACCCAGTCATTCCCCTGGTACATCCATATATGGTGGTATTGATCAAGCTGTAACCAGAGCGCATCGGCAAGAACACTTCCTATTTCACCCACGCTGGAAGAAACAGCTTCTGAAGCTATTTCGTTTCCACCGTCAGAAACGCTGGCGATATCTCCCGCGAAAATGGCTATTAACAGGAAAACAGCGGCGAAAATATATGGGCCGTATTTAACTCTCATCTGTGTTTTCTCCGGTGACCTGATGCAAATAGAATCACACCCGCGAGAATCAGCAGAATAATGGAGTCTCTGATCATTTTACCCCATATGAAACTCGCAGCCCAGGGCTGGTTAAAGAACCAGGTTGTACCGTGGTTCCTTACGCCTGGATCATGAACATGTCTTTCTGTTTCTGTTATCTGAGAAGGATCGTGTTTCTGAGATTCAACATGCGTGGAATCCTGTGCAGCTTCTTCATGAACAGCTCCAAGGAATTCCGGAGAGGCAACTTCCGAGATATCGTAATCAGTTTTGCAGGCTAATGACAGCACAAGAAAGGAAATAAAAACAACAGATGCCGACTTCATTTCAGATCCCTGCTTCTGAAAACCGCAAGCGCGACAGAAAGCATGAAGGCCATGTAAGCCAGTCCGTAAATCATTGCCAGAAAGAAGTAAAGGCCGGGAACATTCATTCCATGCGCAATGGGATCTTTTATATGAAAAACGTCCATATGGGGAAGCAGAAGCCTGAGAATTCGCATGAGACCGGGAGCTTGCGGAAAAAGGTTGATGAATCCGGAAACCGACATTTGTGATACTATGAACAGAAGTACAGTCAGGGGAGCATTAAGCGGAGGAGATGTCCAGAAACTGAAAAAGAAAACCACCGCGAGAAGAAACCACCCCTCAACAAGCAGGAGACCCGTAGCCGGAAACATGTCCGATGGAACCGCGTGTCCGCTTGTCAGCAGTATTATCATAAGTCCTATGCATCCGACCAGCATTGCCGCGGTCTCTACTATTGCCGCACCCACAAATCTTCCCATAAGGTACTGTCCGCGGGAAAGAGGTACAGCGATTATCGGCATAACCGTTTTACGCTCTTTGTCTCTCGGATAGATATTCGAAGCTAGTCCTATTGCCAGCAGAAGCGCGCTCATTTCAAGACCGAAAAGACCAAAATCAAGTATGAAACGCCCCTCATTTGAAACACCGTAACCAGGTATCTGACCAATTCCAAAAAGGGCGAGAAGAATAACTATACTTATTCCCCAGATGGTTCTTCTCCTTATAAGACTCCTCAATGTCATCAAAGCAAATGTCATTACAGGTTTCATCTGTCACCTCGATCTGTGACCGAGAGGAAGACTTCCTCCAGGCTTCTGTAAAGAGGATTTACGCTCGTTATACTGTATCCGCTGGCCCTGAGATCATCTATTGTTTTCTGAAGAACGTCCGCCTGTATTTCCAGTTCCTGAGGTTTATCGTTACCAGGAATTACGTATGTAACCATGTAATTATCTTCCGTATGCATAAGATCTTCAAGCCTGCCCTCAGCAACCTTCTTACCATTGGAGAGAATCAGAGCCCTGTCGCAGATTGTTTCAACTTCCGAAAGGAGGTGAGATGACAGGAAAATGGAAGCACCCCGCCTGTTCTCTTCAAGAATTATGTCACGGAATTCTTTTCTGGCCACGGGATCCAGTCCGCCTGTAGGCTCATCCATTATCATCAGGTCCGGTTCTGATTGAAGGGCAAGGGCAAGGCTTACACGCTGACGCATTCCTTTTGAAAAATTCTTTATCCGTACATTCTCCCATCCGGAAAGCCTCACTCTTTCAAGAATTGCATGTATGGCTTCGTTTTTCATATCGAGCTTTCGCATTGAAGAGAACATTGTCATGTACTCCATCGGAGTGAAAGAATCGTCGTAATCCGGGTTTTCGGGTACGTAACCTATTCTTTTTCTTACCCCTGGTGATGCGGGCAGCGAGCCCCAGAGCAATACTTCACCGGCGGATGGCTTCAGTAAACCCAGGATACACTTTATGGTAGTAGTTTTACCTGCTCCATTCGGACCCAGAAATCCCAGTATTTCTCCTTCGGTAAGGTCGAAATCAATCTTGTCTACAGCCTTGAAGCTCGAGAATCTGAATTTTTTTCTAAAATCTTTCTCAAGCCCTTTTACCCGTAGTGGATAATCATTCATAAATACCAGCTTTCAATAATTACACCGAAAAATAAAGAACATGACTTTGTCAAACCAGTCCCCTTTTTGAAAAATAGCGTTGAACGGAACAAATAAGTATATTCACTCCCTTCATGAAGCTACTTTTACTGAATACTTTCTGCGAATCAATCCAGAAGTTCCCCTGTATACAGGGTTATCGATAGAAAGGCTGAGAATATGCTTGTACCTCCACACGGTGGAAGACTTACTGACCGGCAGTACGAAGGCAGTGAAGCTGAGAAAATCATTGCACAGGTTAAAGATGGTAAACTTCTAACTCTGAATACCAGGGAAAAGAACGACCTGGAAATGATTGGAAACGGAGCCATGAGCCCGCTCGAAGGATTCATGACAAAAGTTGATTACGAAAGGGTCTGCGATCTCATGCACCTCGCATCAGGTCCAGTGTGGTCGCTTCCTGTCGTATTCGCACGCAAGGATGAAGATCCGGATGTTTCACCCGGTGAACATGTCGGTCTGAAAGACGAAGAAGGAACGATCTGGGGAGATTTACAGGTTGAAAGCGTTTTTGAAGCTGATCTGAGGGCGGAAGCGGATAAGACACTCGGGACAAATGATGATTCACATCCCGGTGTTGCATACCTGAATTCGTTAAGCGGGATATACATTGGCGGCAGGATCCGCTCGATAAGACGCAGAAGAACCGAGAGTTTTCTGAACTACCGCCTTGATCCCAAGGAAACCAGGGTTCTCTTCAGGGCAAGAGGCTGGAAGACAGCCGTTGCATTCCAGACAAGAAATCCCATTCATCGCGCTCATGAATACATTCAGAAGTGTGCCATGGAAATTGTTGACGGTCTGCTGCTTCACCCTCTTGTAGGTGAAACCAAGGAAGGTGACATCCCCGCCGATGTAAGAATGCGGTGCTACGAAGAAATACTTAAAGACTACTATCCGTCTTCCCGCGTGGCTATGAGCGTTTTCCCTGCCGCCATGAGGTACGCCGGTCCAAGGGAAGCCGTATTTCATGCCCTTCTCAGGAAGAATTACGGATGCAGTCACTTCATCGTAGGCAGAGATCACGCCGGTGTTGGTAATTTCTACGGCACATACGATGCTCAGATGATTTTTGACCGCTTCGATCCCGATGAACTGGGAATAATACCTCTGAAATTCGAACATGCGTTCTACTGCACTGAATGCGGCGGTATGGCCACATTAAAAACCTGCGCTCATGACAGCGGCAGCCATGTATTCCTTTCGGGAAAAAAGGTCAGGGAAATGCTGAAACAAGGAAAAATGCCGCCTCCGGAATTTACGAGACCTGAAATAGCTGAAATTCTCATGGAAGCCGCCAGAAAAGGAGAAAGCCGATGAAAGGTCTTGTAATCTGGATCAGAACAGAAACCGAATCAGACGAGTCACTTCTGGACGATCTCGGCAGAGATATAATAGATAGAGGTGGCAGGGTAGAGGTTTTTCACAGCAAAACAGTAGAAAACCTCGGAATGGAAAATAATGACAGGGCGAAGGCATTGGCGTGCGCCATGCTCGCTAGTCACGGTATTGTTGTTGTAGCCTCGGGGACGGAAAAATCGGGATTGAACTCCGGGGAAACACTTGAGATCAGGGAAGTGGAAGAATCAGAACTGCGACTTCCTGAAATCCATGACAGTTTCTTAAGAAATCTTGAACTTGCCGGACTCATACCTCCACCGAAATTCGATGTTCATCCCGATGAGGAAAAGGAAATTCTTAAAAAACTACAGGATCTCGGTTATATTGACAGTGAATCTCAATCTTGAATCGAAATCGGAATTGTGATATTATCGATTGTATTCACTTACCACCAAAGAGTGCCAAGGAAAAAGCTATTAAGCGAAGTGATTAGTATAAGTCACTATGTTAAAGTATGAAAACATAATATCCAACTGATTAACTTTACTCAAATTCACTAAGGCAAAGGAGGCAAGCCAAGTTCCTCTAGGAAAGCATTGTGCCTGCTTTTTGCTTCTTCGATCTTATTCTCTATCTCATTCAACTTACTATCTACTTCATCCAAATTGATTTCCGGCTCTGGCACAGCAGTACTGACATAGCGTGAAATATTCAGGTTGAAATCGTTCTCCTCGATCTCTTCCATGCTAACGCATCGGGAATAGCGTTCTTCAGCTTTTCGATATTGATATGTCTCAACAATCTTATCAATATGTTGCGGCAGAAGCATATTCTGACGCTTGCCCTTCTCAAAGTGTTCGCTGGCATTGATAAACAGCACATCATCAGGTTTTTTACATTTCTTAAGCACGAGGATACATACTGGTATGCCGGTGGAGTAGAAAAGTTTGGCAGGTAAACCAATAACGGTATCAATATTTCCGTCTTTTAGAAGCTTCTCACGAATTTTCGCCTCGGCTCCTCCCCGGAACAGTACACCGTGGGGCAGGATGATTGACATGGTTCCTTCGCGACTGAGAAAATGAAAACCATGCAGCAAAAAAGCAAAGTCAGCAGCGGACTTGGGCGCCACTCCGTAGCTCTTAAAGCGGAAATCCTCTTTTAGCGTATCAGTCGGATTCCAACGATAGCTGAAAGGAGGATTGGCAACCACAGCGTCAAACTCGATCTTCTTGGCTGGATTTTCTTCTCTAAGAATTTCCCATTCGTTCAGCAGAGTGTCACCGTGAAATATCTCAAACTCTGTATCTCGTACACCGTGCAAAAGCATGTTCATCCGTGCTAAGTTGTAGGTAGTGATGTTTTTCTCTTGACCAAAAATCTTCCCAATGTTGCGGCTCCCCATTTGTCTGCGTACGTTTAGCAGCAAAGAACCAGACCCACAAGCAAAATCCAGCACTCTGTTCAGCTTTTCCTTTCTACCGGTGGATGGATCCTTGCTATCCAGTGCGA
>CAZOQQ010000147.1:0-5836 GCA_964582075.1 uncultured bacterium
CGATGTGTCCGTCCTGATCCGGGCGAGTCGATCTCCCGGCTCCAGAATGTCGCCTTCCTCGGCCAGGACTTCGGTTATTACCCCGCTGCAGGGAGCATCAACCGTGACGGTTCCGCTGCTTGGAAGCAGTATACCGTGCCCGTTTACCCGCTGCGGAATGGAGGCGTTCAACATCCAGAAGATGGACACGCCAAGCAGCAGCGCGACTGCGGCGAGGCTCAACCAGCCCTTTATACTCACAAGAACGAGCATCCGGTTGAACCGGTCAGCTTCCTGCCGCTGCTTAACCGCGTTACCGCGGAATTCCACGGTATCCTGTCCGCCGGTTTGTTTATCCAATCACTACCTCTGTAAATACAATATTACTAATTGGATGTTCCTGTATAAATTTTCCTTGCTGCATTATCAGGCTGTTATTTCGTCCTGTTATCGGTACGAATATATCGCCTGTCAGCATCATACCCGCTAAAACAGGATCGGTCAACGCACCTCCCCATGGTAATGCGGGCTTCTGTGGCCCGGAAGCTTTCAATCGGTTACACCTTGATTTACTCCGGTGAGGATTGTATAGTTTTACTGTACTATTTCATAGTACTTCTTTATTATGTTTAGTGGGATCGCAGCAGAAAGGAGTAAGGTTATGTCCGTAGCCAATCTGAAGTCTTTCTACGGCAAGGTTGAAGGAGACGAGGCACTGCAGCAGCGGATGAAAGCGGTAGCCGAAAAGAGCAAGGCAGATCATGAGGCTGCAGTAGCGGATCTGGTCCAGATGGGTTCCGATGCGGGATACCAGTTCACTGCCGACCATGTGAACGAAGCCCGCAGGGCCGCCAGCGGTGAATTGACAGAGAATGAATTGAAGAACCTGTCCGGAGGCGGCGAAGTCGGATATTCATGCTCAGGTACTCTCATGAAAGACACATGTAAGTATATCACCTGGAACTAATATAATTACAGCCGCAGACCGGCAACACAGATACCCGGTTCGTAAAGAATGAAGCTTGGGGAGTACGTTTGGGGCAGTTTTATGTCTCAACATACTCTCCCGGGCTTTATTTTTCTTAGTGAAATATCGGGACTGTGTTTCGGGCAATAGTGGAGGCAGGAACAGCATGGCGGAGAGGTACGCGAAACTGAAGGATGAATGGCTTCTGCGGGGATGGACAGATATGCCCCGGATGCTGGTGAACTGGACGAACGGCGAGCAGCGTGAACTCGGAAAAAGAGCTTTCTATGTGGCCAGAGCCTGTGATGGCAACACGGATTTTTCATCGCTGGCCTTTCTGCCGGTTCATAATACTTTGCTGGACAAGCTGATCTCCGAAGGGATAGCGCAAGAGTGTGAACCCGGCGACTCGATAGATGCCATCCAGCAATACCGGATAGCGGAGAATCCGCGCTTGAAAGGTCTTCAGTGGTCGGTGACGGGATTCTGCAACCTCAACTGCCGCCACTGCTATATGGAATCGCCTTCGGGACGGTACGGCGAGATGTCATTCGAGGATTCCGTTCGTCTGATCGGACAGTTCGAACGGGCGAACGTGCACCAGATCGCTATAACGGGCGGCGAGCCATTTCTGCGGAAAGACATGCTGGATTTACTCGAAGTGCTTGCCCGTAAAAGAATCACTGTAAGCCAGATCTATACGAACGGTCTGCTCATCACGAAGAGTATTCTGGAGAAGATCAGGGGTATCGGATTTTCGCCGAGTTTCCAGATCAGTTTCGACGGGTATGGCACGCACGATTATATGAGAGGTACGTCAGGGATCGAAGAAGGAGTCATCGAGGCCATTCGTAAGGTCAGGGCCGCCGGTTTCAACGCAGTAATATCAACGTCCGTTGATCGCGTGAGCAGGGAGTGTCTGGCCGATACGTACGAGCTGCTGAAAAAGCTGGATATACAGGTCTGGCGGCTCGCGGTGCCGCAGGAAAGAGGAAACTGGCGTGGAGCCACCACCGGACTGCTGCTTGAAGATGAGGCGAAGATCTACGAACCGCTGTTCCGACGCTGGCTTGAGGATGGCAGGCCGTTCTCCATCGAATTCGGGGGTTTCTTCCGGAGTACGGGACACGACTTCCCCATCCAGGATAGGAATTCTGACATCCTGTTTACACCCGAGAGCTTCGATTGCAGTTTGTGTCGCGAGCACCCCAACATCCTGCCCGATGGAACGCTGCTGCCCTGTCCCGGCTACACGGATTCCGCCTTGCAGGACAGTATGCCGAACGTCCTGCGGGATGGACTGCCGGAGGCGTTAAACCAACCCTTATTCAGATCGATTGTCGATATGAGAAAAAGTGACCTGCTGGTCGAAAACCAGGAGTGCACCGATTGCGAGTGGTTCGCGGAATGCGGAATGGGATGCAGAGCACAGGCGTTTGCCGAAACCGGCAGCATTACTGCAAAAGATCCCATATCCTGCAGGATATGGAAGGAAGGATACCGGAAACGTTTTCAGGAATCAGCCGGCATCGCAGACTAAGTACACCACCATCTGAATACGGAGGATTTTTGTTCTGGAATGAACTTTATCGTTTATCTTCTCTTCCACAGGTAGCTGATGAAATCTTCTATTTCCCGCTGTTCGGTTTCATTCAGGGGTTTGATCCTGTCGAACACCCATGAACAGATTTCACCGGGACTCTCAAACTCGTCGAGTCTTCCCGCAATAGCGGATATTACTTCGGCCATCTCTTCCCTGCGGACAAGGCTGTGAAGCCCATGGCCTTCCCTTTCCGTTTCGCCGAGAAGATCAACATTGATCAGAGAATCAATATCCACTTCTTCGATTAGAAGATGATAGTGTTCACCGAGGCGGGATGCTGATACGCCATACTCCTCCGCGAGTTGTTTCTGAGAAAAATGTGGACCGTACCTTGTAACAGCGTATTCCAGAGCGGCCGCCCATATCGCCGGTTTCCTGCCGTGCGGTACAGACGCGTGGCAGAACCTGTTCCAGACCGAAAGAGCCTGCTTCGATTTCTCTCTGGAATAACCGTGGAGTTCAAGCATCCCACTGACCATACCGGCGACAAGATCCTCGATTGGAATGTTTTCCCGGTGGAGAGCTTTTCTCTTCAGACTGACCCTTAAAGATTCAATCCTTAGAAGTGTATGCTCGATCTTCTCATCAAGCGGAGCAAGCTCTTTTGCCTGTAGAAGAAGATGAAGACTCTCCTCAATTCTTCCGGCTTTCGCTTCCAGCATGGCAAGATATGTCAGCGTAGACGGGACCCTGTGCTTCTCCCGTCGCGCTGTTGCCAGAAGGATTCGCTGGGCTTCTTCATCGTTATTCAGCATGAGATGCACCAGGCCCAGTTTCCTCCTGGCATCAAGATCCTCGGGAATCAGTTTGAGATAATCCTCAAGAGCTTCCCTTGCCTGATCGAACCATTCAAGTTTAAGGTAAGCGTCTGAAATAAGCAGAAGCCCGGCGGGACCGGGCACTCCATGCCACTTGAAATCGGACAGACGGAGAGCCGCCTCACGCGAACGCCCCTCTTCAATATCAAGCTGGCTGAGATTCAGTATCGCGAGATCCTCGTCGGAGGTATTCCTTATGGAAGTGTCGGCAAGAAGCCTTTCCAGGCTTTCTCTTACCACCTCGTTGTTATTGTCTTCCCTCGCTTTCTGAACCTGTTTCCAGAGCCAGTCAATCTTGTCTCCGGTTGAACCAGTCAATATCAATCCTCCATGGTTACGGCGAGTATACCATATTCCTCGGCAGTTCTGCTGAATACGGACGTACCAAGAGCCTCGGCTTTTATCTTGTAAATATATGAACCCGACGCTATCGGATCTCCATCATGGTCAAGACCATTCCACAGTATTTGATTGTAACCCTGGCTGCAGCTTCTGGTAAGATGTTCTATACTGGTTCCGGCTACTGTAAATATGGATACTGTTACCAGAGCATCCTCAGATACCCTGAAGCTGAAACATCTTCTGCCGTTCCCGGGATTAGGATAAACAACAGCTTCGGTAATCGCAAGATCCTTGTTTTCCAGTATCCTGAGGTCCAGCGTGTCCATGGAGCTGTTGCCAAGACCGTCAACACTCCAAAGTATAAGCGTATGTTCCCCTTCAGACAAAGCTTCGATAGTGTATGTAAGTTTTCCGCTAACCGAACTGCCCCTGTCGTATACGAAACTGGAGCTTACATCGTTCCCGTTACCGTCAACGAACAGATTGAGTTCTTTCCCAGAACCCCCGAGCAGGCAGATACCACTTGAATCACTTATCCCGGCTTCAAGAGTAACATCTCCAGTGAGTTCAGGATGCTGTATCCCTTCGTAACCCCTTATCCACATACTTACGGAGGGACCTTCATTATCGCCGCTCGAAGGTGTTCCCTGAACGAGTACGGCCGGATCTTCAGCTCCGGATACAACGGACCGGCCGGAAAGAGAAATCGCCGCAGAGCGGGCCATATCACCAACGGTTGATTGAAGAGGAATGAAACAATCAATACTGAATTCTCCATTATTCACGGTCTGTGTACCGAAGTAAGACGTACCTCCGTATTTCAAGTACGGAATCTGGGAATCTCCCAGACATGTGTAAACAGTATTCCAGGAAGATTCCAGAATTTTAATGAAAGCCAGACCCCCATTCTGGAAACCTTCTCCGGTAACAGTATTCAGTTCTCCGCTTCGCAGTGTGTCTCCGGCAATGGCTATGGCCCCATTGGTCTCAGAAAAAGGAAGAGGAAGATCGGGATAACCGAACATCATGTATAATTTGTTGTTATTGCCATATGAGGCATGCAGAGCAAGCTTTGACTGCCATACAGCGTCTCCCACTGAAAGATCCCTGTGGTTACACAGGGAATCAATGATACTTCTGAAGTAGTAGTAATTCGAACCACCCGAAGTTCCCCTTGTAGCGGCAACACTGGATATACTTCCTCCGGCAGGATGAAGAACCATTGTTTCACTTATCGCATCACTGCCGGGATTGTCAAAATGCCCCACATCGCATGTGGACCAAAAAGAGACGGGAAGCCTTTGACCGTTACTGAGGCCGCCTACATCCTCTCCGAGCATTAGCACCTCGTGAGCGATCTGGCCGGCGGCTCCGTGTCCCTGGTAAAACGTAAACAGAAAACCCTTATTCAGAGTCTCCAGAAAGCTTTCTCTTGCTTCGGGCTTTTCAGGATGCGGACCGCTGGCTGTCCATGGTCCTGGTGGCCACGGGTACTCTATGAGATAGAACTTCTCCCTTTCCATGTCGCGCGGCAGAACTTCTTCAGCGACATGTTCAGAGTAAAGTGTATGATTGATCTCGTTCCAGGACGCACCCTGGCCCCATTCGTCATCAGCTATGATGAGCGATCGGTTCATCCATGTTCCATTGCTCTGACCACTGGCGTAGGACAGCAGTTTGGCGGTACAGGTTCCAAGCTGGGACAGGTTGTCGACGGGAATTCTTGCTATCGGAACCTCGGGCAGAACGGAGCCATCATGAACCATAACGTACATATCATCAACACAATCAACCTTGGGGGTACCAAGTATTATCCAGGGTGGAATCATCACCGGCTGTGCAGTTGAAAACCCGCGAAAATCGTAATGTCCGTCACCAGCCAGTATTACACACTGCAGGCCGCCGGACCAGCTGTCCAATCCCCATCTGACTGCGGATCTGATCGCTCCCGGATCTGCAACGCCCTGACCGAATTCATCGTAGATCTCCGAAGTTGTCACGATTACGGGATCGTGTCCCTGCTGAGTGTTCAATATCTCTATTCCGCTGATACCGTCATAAAGGGAAGGATGCACTACAATCATCCTGTCACCGCCCGATATTGTACCTTTAAGTCGTCCGGGACTT
>CAZOQQ010000148.1:0-5804 GCA_964582075.1 uncultured bacterium
GTTCGAATCGTTCAGCATTGGTTCCAGCAGTGCCGGATCACATGAGTTTACGGCATCGTACCGAACAGCCCAGAGAGGGTCGGAAAGTAAGGCTCTGTCAGACGAGTTGCATCTCGCGACATATATCCGCTCCAGGGGAGTCTCGTTTCCACATAGTGCGAAGTAATGCTCGATTCCAAGCTCACTTAGATATCTCGCGGAAGCCCTGAGACCGGCATCTTCGAAATCATCGGCATCTATTTCTCCATTGATATCAATACCCAGATTGCCAAGGACTTCAAGAGAAAGGGCTTTCGTATCTTCCGGAATACTACTCCAGGAACCTGCTATTACTTCAGGAATTTTCTCCTTGTCTCCGGGTTCCCCGCCAGCGGCGATGATATGCTGAACTCTTCTGAGAAATGCTGTAAGAATTTCTGGATTATCGGCAACTGAATCCGTGTTGGGAATAATGTAAGTATCACCGTACTCAATAAACCGCGGCGTCATTTTCGTTCCGAAGGGAACACCCATCAGCGATGCGGCCCACAGAATCTCTGTTTCAAGCGAAGGATGATGTTCCAGGAGAGAAACGCACAAAGCGCCGGTATCAAGCCAATCCGGGCTCCAGCCGCTTCTTGCAATAAAGACCAGCAGTTCGAGAGATTCCTGTTCGAGTGTTTCGGAAAATACAGCGGAATCGGGAGGAATGGAATCTGCATACCAGTTACAGGGTATTACAAGCAGGCTCTGAAGAAGCAGCAGCAAATTCACAGGTTCATCTCCTCAGTGAAATCACCGTCGGTGAAGTCTTCTCCGTTATTGCATGAATCCAGATATTCCATGATGAGTTTTTCAGCTTCATCACGGTGTTCCTCCAAAACCATTACGTAGCCCCAGACAGGATTCCAGGCTCTGGCAATTCCATCGTACATCGGAATCTGCCTGCTTCTTATCGCGGCATCGATCCCCTGACTCTCAAGAAATGCCTGTATTGTTATCGCTTCCAGCTCGTTATCCGCTTCAAGAATCGAAACCAGCCTGTCGTCATTCTTCTCAGTCATTTCTCACCTCCAGCAGAACAATAATGAAAATACATAATATGCGCACTTGACTTTCGAGCCAAACTTTTAAGAATAGATGATGGAGTCCGTGATTAAGGGGTGCCTTCACCGGCTGAGAATATACCCTATGAACCTGATCTGGTTAACACCAGCGAAGGGAGAATAAAAGGAACAAATATGACTACAATGATAGAATCCGCAAGAAATGGAAAAGTTCTTGAAACGGTAAGCAGAACAGCTGAACTTGAAGGAGTTGATGTTTCGAAGTTGATTGAAGGCCTGTCGGACGGCACAATAGTGATCCCCGCTAACAGTACTCACGATGTCCGAAGACCTATCGCGATCGGAAGGGGAATGACTATCAAGATCAACGCGAACATAGGCAGTTCTGAAGATCTTGAGTCCGCGGAAGCCGAACTTGAAAAACTGCAGGTTGCCGTATCACACGGAGCACATACCGTTATGGATCTCTCAACCGGTCCGGAATGGAGAAAAATACTCGCTGGAATAATGAAAATGAGTCCGATACCAATAGGTACCGTCCCGCTTTACAAGGTTTTCGGTGAAGCCATGAGGGATGGAAGGGATGTGAGTGATGTCTCGGAAGATGAAATATTCTCCGCAGTTGAAGATCACTGCAGAATGGGTGTTGACTACCTGACACTTCACTGCGGTGTAACGGAGCGAGCACTGACTCTTCTTAAGAAGCAGGGCAGAAAGCTGGGGATAGTTTCGAGAGGAGGCTCACTGCTTGCGGAATGGATGGAGAAGCGAGGAAAAGAAAACCCTCTTTACGAACACTTCGATCGTTTAATTGAAATTCTGCATGAATACGATGCCACGTTCTCACTGGGTGACGGTCTAAGACCGGGATGCCTGGCGGATGCATCGGATCAGGCGCAAATTGAGGAACTGATTTCCCTTGGAGAGCTCCAGAAGCTTTCACATGATGCCGGAGTACAGGTTATGATTGAAGGCCCCGGTCATGTTCAAATGGATAAAATCGCTGAGAATATCAGGATGCAGAAAAGTCTCTGCAACAACGCTCCCTTTTACGTACTCGGTCCGATTGTAACGGACATAGCTCCCGGATACGATCATATAACTTCCGCAATCGGCGGCGCTATGGCAGCCTGGTACGGCGCGGATTTTCTATGTTACGTAACACCCGCGGAACATCTGAGACTCCCGAATGCTGACGATGTTAAGATCGGTGTTATCTCGGCCAGGATAGCGGCGCATGCCGCGGATATAGCGCGTGGAATCGAAGGCTCCATGGAGTCCGACAACCTGATGGCGGAAGCCAGAAACGATTTCAACTGGGATAAGCAGTACGACCTGGCAATGGATCCCCTGACAGCAAGAAAAGAAAGGAATGAAGCCCTCCCCTCCGACAATGATGTATGCTCCATGTGCGGCCATCTCTGCGCCCTGAAAACAAACAAGAGAGCTTTTGAAAACAAACTGGAGGAAAAATGAAAAAGGTAACAAATGCCGTTATGTTAGCCGCAACAATTTCATTACTCTTCCTCTCCGGATGCGGAAGCACAGATACTTCTTATAACAAATATCCCGACATAGTTCTTATTCTGATAGACACAATAAGAGCCGACCACCTATCGGTAAACGGTTATTACAGAGAAACCACCCCAGTACTCGACAGCCTCGCCTCTACCGGAACAATATTCACGCGTGTTCAGGGACAGAGCAGCTGGACTCTTCCCGCAATGGCAAGCGTACTAACAGGTCTTTCGCAGCGGTCCCATGGAGCTGGAAATACAAACGGTATCCTCTGCGGTATCGATCCGGCCTTTCCCACAATTACCCATTTTATCAAGCATGAAGCAGGATATCAGACCGCGGCCTTTTTTAACGTTATTTTCATGAATGAGAATTTTGGTTTCCAGCAGAGCTTCGATTATTTTGACTGTCATAGTTTTGAGACAACCCCTCGTAACGCTGAAGAAACTGTTTCAGATTATCTGGAATGGTACGATGCCAGCAGGGACTCGACAAAACCTCTGTTCTCCGCAATTCATTTTTCCGACCCTCACCTTCCATATGATGCACCTCAACCGTGGGACACTCTTTACTCCAATCCGAAAGCCGATGGAATATTCAATAAATTCTGGGGAAGTGAAAACGACATACTGGAACTGAACAGCGGACATGTCGAAATCGATTCAACAAGCCTCGCGATTATGATAGGCCTGTACGATGCTGAACTCTCCTTCACAGACAGCCAGATCGGCCGATTGATAACAGAACTCAGCAGCAGGAATGCAACAGTTAACACCGTCTTCATCATCGTAGGCGGTAACGGCGAAGAATTTCTTGAACATGGCGGTATGGGACATGGATACACCCTTTACCAGGAAATACTCAATGTACCTCTGATAATCTCCGGACGTAATATTCCAATCGCAGTAAACAACAGACTGACCGCTCAAACAGACATTATGCCGATAATCCTGGGAATGCTGGGATTGGATATTCCTGTCTGGGTCGAAGGAAGTGATATTCTGAATACAGATCCGGGACAAAGATACATACCCTCCAGTGGAGTTCTTTCCGAAGCCCCGGACATTGCCGCGGTAAGACTTGAGGACAGGATAGTAATCGGAAATACGCAGGAAGCCGATCCAATTCTCTATAATCTGCGAAATGACCCTCACGAATTGAATCCTCTCCTTCCAAGCAGGGAAACCGTCAATCAGCTTTACTATTACTGGTCACTCCCCCCCAAAGGACAGCCTCCTGTTGTAACATTCGCCGTGAAAACCAGAAGAAAACTTGAGGCACTTGGTTACCTCGGTTAGCCGCTATTGCTTCTGAGTCCCGGAGTTACTATCTATGTAGTGAGATGGCGAAACTCTGCCGTGTTGCAGATTCCGCTTCTGCTGCTGGTATTTTGCTACTGGTTTAATTGCATTTTCTGCCTGGTATTTCGACTATCTTGCAATGGAAAGGGGATAAATAGTGAAACACCTGATGATTCCCGCTTCCTGGAAAAGTGCCGCTGCAATGAAAAAAACCATCGAAAAAAGGGAAAAGGAGAATTGGAATGTTGTAGCACTTGGAGATATTTCCGGAGCGAATATGCTTATAATGGCCAATGACGGTCATACGTACGAACACGAAGTCATACAGGTATTCTGGAGCCTGAGGGGAAAGGTTTCGGATATCATTGCCGAGAAACAGGAAGCCGGATGGGAAGTGGCTACACTTGGCGCATGCCTTGGCAGTACTCTTCTAATAATTAAACGTAAAATCGATGAATCGAAATCCGATTAAACAGCGGAAACCGATTTCCCCAGTCTCAGAGGCAAGTAAAATAATCCCATAAGTACTCCGCCTGCCGCTACGGCAATTCCAATACCCGCTATGTCCGCTACGTAACCGCAAACCGGTGCAAGAACCGTCATGATAATCATCTTTATCAGCGACTCCGCTGAAAGTCCCGAAGCCATGATCATGTGTGGAACCTTGTCACTGATATAGGTAACGCAGAGTGGTCTTCTGAGGTTCTGCAGAACAAAAAGGATAATGTACGCCAGTATTGTTACCAGGTAAATCGACATTTCCTGAAATATACCGGCAATTATCAGCATGCTGAAGCCGATAATCCATGTGATATTGATTGAGCTGACAACACCTCTGATCCGCCTGCTGAATCTGCCGGAGAACCTTGATGCCGTGCTTGCACCAAGAAACAGTACAAAGTAAACCAGGCCTGTGACAATCGCGGTTCTTCTGTTACCGCTAAGCGTCGTTAATATCGGTAATCCTATTGCCAGGGCTTTAAGAACAGGTTGGAGATATTCCCTGAGAACCTTGAAAACAGCGTCGAAAGCAGCGGAGTTCAAAATACTCAAACGCGAATCGGTATTTCTGAAGATAGAAATGAAGTACCGCAGAGTATCTCTTAGCTCCGGTCTGCCTTGTCCCGTTTCCACATCGGTCCCATTGAGAACCGAAGGATAGGAAGCGAGGTTCATCATGTTCAGGACACAGGGAAATGCCGCCGCCAGGAATATGTACCTGAAACTGCCGGTAAAAAGGACAAGAGCGGCGGCTAGCAGAGCGTTAACCGCAGAGCCCAGCTTGGATGCCGCTCTCGTTGCGCCATAGTAGTCAGGCTTCCACTTCGATTGTCCGGTAATTCGAAGATACTCCAGTATCATGGCTTTATGGGTTCCAGTTCTGAAGGCTTCTCCGGAGGCAAAAAGCACCATGGCTCCTACTGCAGCCGCATATGACCGAAAGAAGAAAAATGTGAGAAAACTGACGATGTACGCAAGCATTGAGAATATCATTGAGGTTCGTCTTCCACCTATATCCGCAACAAAACCGGTAGGTACCTCAAGAAATACGGTAGACATTTCCCTGATAGCGAACAAAATACCTATATCAAGAAACGAGAATCCCATCTCTCTGAAGTAAAGAATAATGAATGGCTCAAAAAAACGCAGATTCTTTAGAAATCCGTAAGCTGAAAATTTGTAAAACTGCCTGTCCCTCGTAAAGCTCAAATCCTTACCCGTCACCAGTTGAAACCGGTTTCCGAAAACAGATCAGGTTCGTTCACGGAAATACTGTCGTTGTTCTCTTCGAGATCAGCCGCTTCTCCCGCAAGCAGCTTCCAATGCCCGTCCTTTATCCAGCGCGACTCGGTGCCGTTACTAATGAACTGTCTCAACCCGGAAGGTTTTGCGGAAAACAGTTGAATCCCTGTTCCTGTTAACAGTTCTATTCTTTCTA
>CAZOQQ010000149.1:0-2007 GCA_964582075.1 uncultured bacterium
GAAATTAGCGAACACGTGAACCTCCCCTGAATATTTAGCCTGATAATTGAACAGCTTCAAGTTGAAGACCTGTTACAAAGAATCGTAACAGATTACCCCTTTAAATATTTTGTATTATGTATTCTGAAATCTTTGCAGCCAAGGTTGTCTTTGACTATATGGTGGTATAGTATGAATAATAAACATCTTACATCGGATATCAGGTCTGTGATAAGATCTTCTACTTCGTTTCTCTTCGATTTTGACGGTGTATTGGCAGACAGTGAACCGTTTTTCAGAAAATCATGGAACGCTGCGCTGAAACCCTGGAACCATTCCATTTCCGAGGAAGACTACTGGAAGTACTGGTCCTCACTCGGGGAAGGTATTCGAGGTGAGATAGCTAGGAAAGGCCTGTCCGGAATTGATATTCCCATTGTTGAACAAAGTCAGAAAAATTTCTACGAACAATTTGTGAAGAATGACACTATTCCGCTTTTTCCTCACGCAAGGAAACTTCTCGAATTTCTTTCATCGGATGGTAATCCGTCAAAGCACCCTTTTTGTATCGCGTCAAATACTTCGATAATTCTCATTGAACATATTCTTCAAGCCGCAGCGGTTCCGGTTCCTCTTATCGTTGGAGGAGACGATTTGAAAAAAAAACCTTCTCCTGACATTTTCTTACGGGCTTCTTCACTACTTCATTGCGATCCTTCCTCAACAATTGTATTTGAGGATTCATGGAAAGGGGTTACTGCGGCCGGGAGGGGCGGTTTCATCAGCGTCCTCGTTCTGAACCCCTGCAACAGAAATCTCGGAATTGAAAGTGATTTTGTAGTTGATGGTATTTCTTCATTAATTGATTTTCTTAATTGAAGGGATAGAAAATGAATATTCTTCTTTCTGCCGGAATTTTCACTTTACCTTACATCAGTTTTGTTGTCGGCCTGGTATTCTGTTTCTTTGGAAGAAAGCTTCTTGGAGTAATTGTTATAATGTTTGGATTCCTTATTGGATATACATGGGGGAGCGCATTCCTTGCCGATATTATCGGTACAACTATTGCTTCTTCCGTCTGGATACCCTGGGTGGCTGGATTTCTCGGGGCATCTCTGGGACTTCTCGCCTGGAAAGTATCCATGTTCCTTGCCGGAAGTGTAGTCGGTCTTTTTATCGCAAGAGGTCTTCTACCAACGATTCCCGGCATAGCCCATGCTGCAATAGCGCTTTTCGCGGGAATCCTTGTACATATATACAGAGATCCTGTTGTTGCTCTGCTTACCTCTATTGCGGGTGCATATATCGTTGCCGGTTCATCAATTATCATGCTGGATTCTATAGGTTTTCTTGATGCCATAGGCATGTACCTTGCCTCTTCGGGTACTACTTTGATTATTACCGCTGTTCTAACTTTGATTTTTACACTGGTCGGGTATAAGTTCCAGACGATGAACCTGGCTACTTGAAGAATCCTCCGTACGGCATTATATTGTTTTGTTATTTAAGTTTTCAATAACGGAGGATGCTTTTGGGGCAGAGATTAATCGATTACGCGCTTGTAGCTCTGGTAATACTCGCTGTATTCGGCCTGTTCAGAATTTCAAGGCTTCTACTGCAAACAGTACTGAATAAGTTAAAAAAAAGATATGGCCTTCTTGATACTGACCGCACGCTTATTGCCGGTTTCTTTTTCCTTCTCACGGGGCTACTGCTTCTGCCTGCTTTTACATCCCTGCTGGCTGTAATCAATAACCGCCATCTTACAGGAGGTATAATACTTCACCTGTTCCTTGTTGCGGTATCTGTAGTAATATTCAGTGTTGCCGAAGATCTTTTCAGGGATTTTACCTCGTTTCCTTCAAAATCCGCCTGGTCAGTCAGCAGGCATTTCAGATACCTGATGTTCCCTTTTCTTGGCTTCTGGGCATTTGGTTGTATTTTCATAAGTCCTGTTTTCTATTCCGGTCTAACCGTAATACTTGCTCTCTTTTACCTATTCGCTCTTTCGTGCAGACCGGGAAATAA
>CAZOQQ010000149.1:2107-5756 GCA_964582075.1 uncultured bacterium
GGAAATTATGATATTATTCATACCCACGGATCGAAAGCTCGTTTTCTGGGTAGAATTGCAGCTGCTTCATTCAAAGGAATAAAAATCGTACAGACCGCTCATGGCTGGCCATTTTACGATTCGATGAATCCTTTCAACAGAAATCTATATGTTTTTCTTGAAAAACTTGGTTTCAACCTCGCTCATATAAATATCTGCGTAAGTCCCAGGGATCGTGATAAAGCACTTCGATACAAAATTGGCCATTTTGACGATTTCATGGTTATCAGAAGTGGTGTTGAATTTCAATCATTTCGAGCAGCCAGAGGTAACAAATCTGCTGCAAGGAAAAAACTTGGTATCAGTAATGATGCTCAAGTTGTCGGATCTGTTATGCGTTTCTGCCGCGAGAAAGCACCGGATATTTTCATAAAGGTTGCAGCTCGTGTAATTGAAAAAAGACCTCATACAATCTTTCTCATCGCCGGAGACGGTCCTCTTAGAAAGCACGCGGAAGAGCTTATCGAAACCATGCATCTTAAGGAGAATATCTTCATACTCGGCAGCAGAGATGACGTTGTTGAAATCCTTCCCGCCCTGGATGTTTTTTTAATTACTTCCAGAACCGAAGGTCTTCCGAGAGCTCTTCTTGAAGCACTTGCATGTGGAATTCCCACCGTTTCTACCGATGTTGGCGGAATAAGAGAACTGATAAAGAATGGACGTAACGGTTACCTGTCCGCTGAGGGTGATATTGAATCACTTTCTGCAAATGTTATCGAAGTACTGGATTTTCCCGAGAAAGCAAAACTAATGATGGCTCATGTTGATGAAGACATCGAGCCCTTCTCCGCATCCAAAATGGTTACCGATCTTTATTCATTATATTCAAAGATAACATCGCCTTCAATGAACGTTGTCTTCCTTTGCGACGATGAACCTTTCAATATCCCGAAAACAATCGCGAGTATTATCAGAAAAAGGCCTTTCTATCGATACACAATAATCTCACTTCACGGACACGGTTCCTTAAAAAAGCCTTTGAGTAATTTGAAGAGGTACTTGTCTCTGTACGGGTTTGCCGGCTTTTGTTTTCAGTTAATAAAGTTCGCCGCTTTCAGGATATCCGGCAGTATTGGTCTGCCTACCAGATATTCTCATTCTCTCAGACAGACTGCCAGAAGGGAACATGCCGGATTTGCGGCTATCGATAGAATTAACTCAAAGCGTTCCAGGATATTTCTTAGATCCCTTGATCCGGACGTATTCATATCTGTCGCGTGTCCACAGATATTGAAAAGAAAAACGCTCGATATTCCAAGGCTTGGAGCCTGGAATGTGCATTCAGCGATGCTTCCAAAGAACCGGGGGATGCTGCCTACATTCTGGTCGTTGCTGCGAGGCAATACTCCGGGAGTAACTTTTCATAAAATGGTTCCCGATCTTGATGCGGGTGATATTCTTCTGCAGAGAAGTATTAACCGTTCAATAACTGATATTTCCCTGCACCAGCTTCTCGACAGAACAAAAGAACTTGCTTCAGAAATTATATCTGAAGGACTGGATATACTTGAGAAAGATAATTATACGCTTCTTCCGAATCCTCCGGAGGAAGCAACTACCAATACCTTTCCAACACGTAAAGATGTTGTAAAATTCCTGAATATGGGTGGAAGAATAACAGGGGACGTTCCTGAACGTTCTGCCATCGCCATCTCTTTTGATGTTGAGGAATGGTTTCAGACGTACGCGTCAAGAAAATGGTATCCTAGGGAAACATGGGATATGATGAAATTCAGAATAGATACCATCATTGACAGTATTCTGGCAATCCTCGAATTTCATAATGCCAAAGCTACTTTCTTCTTTCTCGGTTGGATCGTTGAGCGGCACAGCCGAATCGTCCACAGGATTTTACAAAGCGGTCACGAAGTTGGTTACCACGGATACAATCATACCGAACTTACTTCACTTACAAGGGAAGAATTCACCAGAAACCTTGATCGTTACTTCGAGCTGATCGCTAAGCTTTCTATTCCACAGCCAAAAGGATTCAGAGCGCCAAGTTTTTCTTTGAGAAAAGATACATCATGGGCTGTTGATGAAATAGTCGCGCGTGGATTCAAATATGACAGCAGTATCTACCCCATGTTCAAACTTCGGTATGGCACCCCCGAAGCACCCCTTGAACCTTTTATTCTTAACGGTGAGAAAACATCCATTCTGGAGCTTCCACTTGCTTCCATTCCCTTTGCAGGAGCAAAAATCCCTGTTGCGGGCGGAGCATACCTGAGGTTCTATCCCAAGCTACTGCATCAAATGATGCTTAAGCGGTTATCAAGGTTGAATATTACCCCTGTATTGTATTTTCATCCATGGGAAATAGATTCGGATAATATTTCAAACAGCATGAGCTTATTTCAGAGATTCAGGCAACATCATAATTCCGGAAAAAATACTGTTGCAAAGCTTCACAAAATTCTCCAACGTTACAGAGGAATTTCTTTAGGAGAACTTTCTGAGGTATCAAAGACTCGAAAGTCCGTTGCTTTCAAACTGTGAGAAAGCCACCCGAATGAATTTCAGGTGGCTTTCTTCCTTTATACATACTTCTATCAGGGAGCTTCAATCGCTCCTACAGGGCAGGCGGAAACACATGCGCCACAGTCAATGCAGGTATCAGGGTCTATCGAGTACTTTTCCCCCTCGCTTATTGCATCTACAGGACACTCGGGCTTACACGCTCCACACGCAATACAATCATCGTTAATTATATGTGCCATTCGCACTCCTTTCATACATGAAAATTGAAACAGAAAAACATTTGAGCGACTATATCCTCTGTATTGAATACAGTCAACTTTTTCTTTTCGAACTATCCGCTCCGGTTTTAATAAGAATAAGAATCCTGTCAAGTTCTTCAAGACTGTGATAGCTGATTTCTATTTTACCGGTTTTTCCTTTTCCCTTTATACGAACTTTTGTTTTAAGGATTCTTTGCATTATTTCCTGAAGATTTCTTGTCTCAGCAGTTTCTGTTGTATGAACCCTGTCAGATGTTTTTTCTGAAGCGGTATTGATTCTCCGAACCATTTCCTCGAGCTGTCTTACGGACAGACCGGTCTTAACAGTTTTTCCGGCTATTTTTCTGATTACCTTTTTATCTTTCAGTCCAAGTAACGCTCTTCCATGACCCATGCTCAAATATCCCGTTCGCAATAAATCGAGAACCTTATCGGGAAGCTCAAGAAGTCTCTGAAAATTGGCTACCGATGAACGGCTTATTCCCACCTTTGATCCCATTTCCTCCTGGGTCAGACCGAACTCAGAAGAAAGTCTGCTGAAAGCCTCAGCTTTTTCAACAGGGCCGAGATCCTGACGCTGTATATTCTCCACCAGCGCAAGAGCGAGCATCTGCTGATCATCAGCTTTTCTTATAACCACCGGTACCTTCCTGAGCCCGGCTTCCTCTGCCGCTCTAAGACGCCTTTCTCCGGCAATCAGCTGGTACCTGTCACCAGTCTTTCTTATAACAAGAGGCTGAAGAATACCCTGAGAAACAATGGATGCGGCCAGGGACGCTATTTCATCTTTCTTCCATTCTTTCCTTGGCTGAAATGGATTTGGATCAATGAGCTTAATATCAACTTCCCTTGGATTAAGAGTTCTA
>CAZOQQ010000150.1:0-5708 GCA_964582075.1 uncultured bacterium
AGCTCTTCCAGTAGTGCCGGCGATTCCGTATCCGTGCTGAACAGAAGAATATTCAAGATCGAACCGGGAGAATCAATCAAGATATCCGAAATAGTCAGAACCGTAAAGGAAAACGTGGATATCGAACGTATGATAGCAACGCTGAAATCCTCGGAATATCTGCAGAAAGAAGCGTCCGCGAAACCTATGAATCGTTTTAAGTCATTTGTAACCAGGATATTCAGAAAGCGATAGCTCGGAGAGTACCAATGCGATCAAGATTGTTTCTTATAACAGTATTTTTCCTGGCTCTCGCGGCCACGTTTATTTTTAAAAACCCTCAAACTCAGAATACGGGCGGCGTGTGGACGTTGAGGGAGCATATCTCGAAACTTGAACATGTTACGGATTCGCTTAATTCAATCCTCGCGGATACGATAAGCATAAGAACCGCCTGCGTTGAAGAGGGCGGAACGCTTGGTGGCCTTCTTTACTCAACAGGTATTGAGGGCAACACTTATCTCAGCTGCTGCAGCATTTTCGTGGACAGTCTCGGTTGGACCTCGGTTCACATAGGAGATACTCTGGAAGCGGTTTACGCAAGGGATAATCTGCAGGAAGTGAGGGCAAGACCCAGGAATGGAAGGGGATACTACTGTATTGAATTCGATGAATCTTCGAAACCGGACAGCTGGCTGTGGGTTCCCGAAGACCAATACAGAAGGCTGCGCTCCGTATTACTTGTCGTGAACAGTACCGTATGGGAGAGTATCGCAAGCAGCGCTATCCCTTCGGATCTGACTCCTTCGGGACATATTGTAACGCAGAGGGATTCGGTAAGAAGGGTCGCGTATATTAAAGGGCTGGAAAACGGGCTTGCGAACGAGCTGTTTGTTTACGACATTGACTTTTATTACGATGTTCAACCCGGAGACAGTGTCTGGGTACTGCTGGAGGAAACCCGTTACCCCGGCTCAGGTGAGACCTCGTTTCACAGGATTATTGCTGCGAAGTACAATTTCGCGCTTGGCGGAATGACGGAAGCCATACCTTTCTTTCATCAACCCGATTCGCTTTCCCGGGGCAGCAGCACAGCTATAATACTCGATCATTATCATCGTGATGGAGCTTCACTCCGCACGATGTTCCTGAAGATGCCCGTTCCGTTCGGGAGGATAAGCTCACCATATTCCGATGCCAGAAGGCACCCGGTACTTGGATACACCAGAGCTCATCGTGGAATTGATTACGCGGCACCCCTGGGTACCGAGATTTATGCGGTGGGAGATGGCGTGATAACGGTAAGGGGAGTATGCGGTGGCTACGGTAACATGGTACGGATCAGACATGCCAACGGGTACGAGACAGGATACGGGCATATGAACAGGTTTGCGTCTAACCAGGAAATAGGATCTTATGTCAGGCAGGGTGAAATAATCGGTTACGTAGGAAGCACGGGGCTTTCAACAGGACCGCATGTTCATTTTGAAATGAAGAAGAATGGTTCCTATGTGAATCCCGCTACCGAGATACTACCACCGGCCAACCCTCTTACCGATGACGATCTAGAGTTCTTCATGCTTCAGCTTCCGGTGCTGGAGAATACCTGGTCCAGGATGGCCGGAACGGAAGTGCCGGTTGCCCTGAACGAGCATCTGGATTCAGATACTGCTTCAACGGAATGACGGAAGGAAGCACGGATTCCCATAATAACTGGGTACTTGATGAATTCTTCTGGGATTCTGTTTTTTCCGGGATGCTGTCCAGCCTTGTTTCAAAAAAGTTTACAACTGTAGGGGGGCTCGGTGGGTCCGCCCGTTCCTTTGCGGCCGCTGCCATTCACAGGCTTGCAGGACCTGCCGTACTGGTTGCATCCTCTGTAAGGGAAGCGGAGAGCATAAGAGACGACCTGAGGGGAATCCTATCCGATGTCCTTTATTTTCCGGCTTACGAAACACTTCCATTCGAAGGTGAATCCGCTCATCCAGGAGTAATATCCGATCGCGTCGAGTGCATGGCGGAGCTGAAAGCAGGTAGGAGAAAAAGCATTGTAGTGATGCCTGCGTCCGCTCTTATAAAGATGATACCTGCAAAGGATAATTTCACCTGTTTTCGCTTGTATAAAGGTATGAGGCTGTCTGTCAGTGAATTGGAGAACTGGCTTCTGGCCGCTGGTTTCATGAAGGAGAGCGGTGTCTGGGAGCAGGCACGGTGGGCGCGGCGGGGAGGTATAGTTGATATCGGTTCGTATGGAATGGATAACCCTGTCAGACTTGAATTCTTTGGGGATGAGCTGGAATCGATACGTTCATTCGACCAGAGATCTCAGAGAAGTATAAGGGATATTCCGGAATGCGTGCTTCTTCCGGCCAGGGAAGTAATTCTGTCACCAGAGCACTGGAACACCGCAATGGATACGGTTCCCGATGAACATCCGCTGAGTGAGAAGCTCTGGACAGCGAATGATTTTCCCGGAATTGAACACCATCTGCCCATATTTCTTGAAGATACCTGTAGTATTCTTGATTACATACCGGATGATGGAACTCTGATATTATCGGATCCGGATTCAATAATAGCGCATATTGAAGATGCGCTGGCTCAAAGTATCAATAACTTCTCACGAATCGATATTCCTTTCAGTTTCGGCAGCCAGTTCTTCTCGAAAGAGGAAATCCGCCGTAAGCTGGATGGCTGCAGGAGAATAATCAAGTTGGAACCATTTCCGGAATCGGAGGTTGACGCATACTACAGAACAATTCCGCAGGTGAGTTTTCACGGGCATATTGAAGAGATGATCAGGCAGTTCGGAAAGTGGACTGAAGATGGTTCGAGGGTTGCGGTTCTCTGCGATTCCGAAGCTGAAGAGGAAACATTTCTGGAGCTAGTTCCCCTGAATCTCGATACGAGTGTACTGTCGATTTCGGAAGGTTTTCAAATGCCAGATCTGGGACTGGTCGTTCTCGCGGAAAGAAAACTTCTTTCCAACAGGAGGAGACCGGAGAGGGTAAGAAGATATCGCGGCGGAGAAAGACTGGAGAATTCGGGAGAAATCTCGCCAGGAGATCTGGTTGTACACGAACGTTACGGGATCGGACGTTTCAGCGGGTTGGAACAGGTTGATACTTCCGGTACCGTCCTGGATTGTCTCGCGATTGATTACAGGGATGGCGACAGGCTTCTTGTTCCTATTGACGAAATCGGGTCGGTACAGAAATTCATGGCCCCCGATACAGTCAGTCCCAGACTGGACCGAATAGGTGGAGTATCATGGGAGACCAGGGTATCGAGTGCGAGGAAGAAAGCGAAAGACATAGCCGGCCGGCTCGCGGCGCTGTACGCTGAGAGAAAAGCCATCAGGAGACCTCCCCTGGGGAACCCGGGACATCATGTTGCTGCACTCGCGAACAGTTTTCCGTACGAAGAAAGTCCCGATCAGCTTTCGACAATAAATAAGGTCATGGAAGATTTTCAGAAGGATTCTCCCATGGACAGGCTGGTTTGCGGTGATGTGGGATATGGAAAGACTGAAGTAGCGATAAGAGCAGTATTGCGTGCCGTGGATTCCGGTTTTCAGGCGGTTGTTCTTGTTCCGACAACGATTCTGGCTGAACAGCATTACTTCACGTTCAGGGACAGGCTCGCGGAATTCCCTGTTAAAATTGAAATGCTTAACAGATTTCGTTCGAAGCAAGAACAGAAGAAGATAATTGAAGAGCTTGCTGTGGGTGATATTGATATCGTAGTAGGGACCCACAGACTTCTTCAGAAAGATATTCGATTCAACAGGCTTGGTCTGCTGGTAATTGACGAGGAACATCGTTTCGGAGTCAGGCAGAAAGAGTACCTGAGAGAATTGAAGAAGGGTGTTGATACACTTGCGATGACAGCTACACCTATTCCAAGAACCCTTCACATGGCATTGTCCGGGTTTAGGAACATATCCATAATCGCGACACCTCCAAGGGACAGGTATCCCGTGCATACCGAACTGATCGGATTTAACTCAAGGATTATTGCCAGGGCTGTGAAGAGGGAACTGGAGAGAGATGGACAGGTTTTCTTCGTACACAACAGAATAAAATCAATTGAGAAAGTGCGGGAGAAAATTCATTCAATGCTTCCGGAAGTAAGAATAGCTGTCGGGCATGGACAGATGAATCCGAAGGAACTGGAGAGAGTAATGCACGAATTCATGGAAGGACATTACGATTTGCTTTTATGTACTTCCATTATAGAATCGGGTCTCGATCTGCCCAGGGTGAACACAATGATGATAGACAACGCGCACATGTTCGGCCTGGCCGATCTTTACCAGCTCAGGGGAAGAGTTGGAAGAAGCCATCACCAGGCTTACTGTTACCTGATAGTACCTGATAAGAGTAAATTGAAACCTGAAGCCGCGAACCGTCTTGATGCCATTCGCAGGTTTACCGAACTGGGTTCCGGATGGAACATAGCGATGAGAGATCTTGAAATCAGAGGTGCGGGAGAGCTGCTCGGCGCATCACAGCACGGTCAGATAATTTCTATCGGTTACAGAATGTTCGAGGAGTTGATAAGACAGGAGGCGAAACATCTGGAGGGTCTGGATACCATGCCGGAAACGAATGTCAGGGTTGAAATTCCCGGTGATTCCTTCATTCCTCAAACCTATATACCCGACGTGTCTGAAAGGGTAAGGATATACAGGATTGTCTGGAGAGCTTCACGGGAGAAGGATATTGATGAATGGATTGAGTATCTTTCCGACAGATTCGGCGAACCGGGAGAATCTGTTCTTAACTGTGCTGAACGGGCAAGGATAGGGTATCTCGCTGCAGGTGCAGGAATAGAAGAAGTTGTGATCGATTCTTCGAAAGCACGGATAGTTTTCAGACCAGGTACAATTACCTCGAGTTCGGCTCCCGACAGCTTTAAGGTTAAGGTCACCGTTGAAAAAACGGGCCGGATAATGGCGGTTGTCAACCTCAGGGATCTTTCGGACCGCGAGAAGGTAAAACGAACAATCAGTATTCTGCGGTTCTTCAACTCCAGCCAGGATAACTGAAAAAACGGAACTGGTTCAGCGTGTGAAATATTCCTTATATTTCCCTGAAACATTATTTCCATCTGCGTTGTATTCTGCCTTTGTTGAAAGGATTGCTTAAGTGTCAAGTATCAAGTTTGTTTTTATTGCCGTTAGCCTGATAATCCTGTTCATTTCTTCCTGCGGAGGCGGTGGCAAGGAAATCCTGGCAAGCGGAGACGGTATAGAAGTAACCGACGGGGATTTTGCAAACGAGTTCAACAGTCTCATGCCTGAAGATCAGGTTGAAGTACTCAACGCGGGGGGGAAGCTCAACCTTGTTACGAGGCTGGTCTACAGGGATATTCTACTCTCGGAGGCTGAGAAATCCGAAATCAGCGTTCTTGAAGACTGGTTACAAGTATCTGAGGATATCTGGCTTGCCCGCCAGTGGCTCGACCATGAATTGGAATCCATATACGAAACGGGCCTGGATTCGAACTGGATTGACAGCATGAAATCAATTAGCATTTCTCTATCGGGCGTACTTTTAAAGGACAGCACTTCAGCAGCAGTCGTTATGGATAATTGGAATACCAGTGGTACTTCGGAGCCGGATATTGAAATGGCAACCGCCCCATGGAGCTTCAAAGGTTCAAGCTATTTTAATTTACAGGGAGATCATTTCAGATTTTACGAGCCTGACCCGCCAGTTCCAGAC
>CAZOQQ010000151.1:0-5672 GCA_964582075.1 uncultured bacterium
GAGAAGCTGGTACGCATGCGGTAACTGCACTATCTTCAAACGACGTTGATATCCTGAGAGTGCATGATGTTAAAGGAACCATCCAGGTCCTTCGTGTTGCAGGAGAGTTTGGACACAGAATATGCTGATTCAACCGCTCGGACATTCCATATTAAGTGGTTTCTGGCTTGCCCAGCTGGCCAATATCCTGATAATCGCCATCCTTATTAAATTGCTTCTGAAGTACCTTTGGAGAACGCCAGCGATGCCGGTAATTTTAATGTTCATGATAATTATCCTGTTTGGGAATATTCTTGGCAAGCCTGGGTTCTTTACAGTCAGCTATCTGTTCCAGAATCTGACACCGATTCTTTTCATCGCGGTGGTAGTAATATTCCATGAAGAAATAAAGGATTTACTTGGTACGATGGGTCGTAATCTCAGGAGATTCTTTGGTCACGCGGATATCATTGAGCTTAGCGAGATAGAATCCCTGGTAGAATCCTGCGTACTGTTAAGGAAACTCCGGCTGGGAGGACTCTTTGTAATGGAAAGGGAAGAGTCACTTGAGAATATCTACGGTGACCCTGTTATACTGGACAGGCTCAGGATAAATCCTCAAGTTATCGCCGCACTGCTTCAACCGCCCGGAGTTCTTCATGATGGTGCCATCATAATAAGTAACGGACGTATTGTGGGAGCAAGAGCAATTCTTCCGCTTTCCCGCAGGACATTCATTGGAAGATCACGGGCAAACAGACCGCGTCCCGCCCTTGGAACACGCCACAGAGCGGCCATTGGAGTCACAGAAGTTTCTGATGCGATAGCTGTTGTTGTAAGCGAGGAAAATGGCAATTTCAGTATTGCTCATGATGGGATTCTCGAAGAAGCCATTGCACTGGATGAATTCGGCAAAAGACTTATTGAATTAACTTCTGAAAGAGAGTAAACGTGCTGGATAAACTCAAGAAAGAGCTTGAAAATACCGCACGTAAGATAATCAGTGATTCGGCAAAGGGAATGCCATCGGACTTTAAAAACGGAATGCAATCGTGTGTTGAGCACAATTGCAATCTTGAATTAAGTCTTCTTGCCTGTGCCTCTTCAAAGTGGTGCGGTTCTTCAGAAAACACGGGAATGCCTGTTGCAGTTTGTGCTCTCATGCTTCGTGCAGGGATAACTGTTCATCTGGAGCTAAGTGATTTTGAAGGTATTTTCAGCGGGTTACCTCCGCTGCTCGAAGAGCCTGATGATACTCTGGCAATTCTTGTCGGTGATGGGCTTATAGCTCTTGCAATTGAGTACATTGCCGGTTACGGCGGCAGACATTCCACAAGACTGGTATCTGAAGCTGTAAGGGCTGTAGGAGCCGGTGGGATGCTTTCAGGTTTTTCCCTTGCCGTAGATCATTCTGATGGAATTGAAACAGCGGTTTCCGATGGTCGATCCCTTGTGGAGTTGTACAGTGGCCAGCTTGCAAGATTCGCTTCGCATGGAGGAGCGCTTATTGCAGGAGCCTCAGAAATGATGCTTGACGACGCGGCTCAGATAGGTGTCCTCACCGGACGGGCGATGTTCTTATCAAGGGAATCAAAATTAACTGCGGACAGGCACAAGAAGAATAGTTATGTATTCCAGGCTCGTACGCTGATTGAACAGGCGGAATCAATCATTGGCAACAAACCAAACGCAACATTATTCAAGTCATTAATGTACTTATCAGACTTCATTTAGGGGACGGACCAAACTTCTTCAACTTATTATGCTAGATAATTATTGATATTTATGCATATCAACTATAAACATTTATTTATATCAATAAAATTCAATAATATATTTCTGCACTTGAAACATAATGTAAAAGTGTGTACACTCAAAGTACTATGGCTAGATCAAGCAGATTAGACTGGAAAAGTGCGGTGCACCACGTTATGGCAAGGGGTATCGAGAAAAAAGCCATATTCAAAGATGATAGTGATAGGGCCAAGTTCGTTTCCCGGATTGAAAAATGTGTTGCAGAAACAGGGGTATCAATATATGCATGGTCATTGATGCCCAACCACATACATATGCTTGTTCGAACGCGTAATAAACCACTTGCGAAATTTATGCAGAAACTTCTTACCGGTCATGCTAATTATTTCAACAAGAAGTACAATCGAGTCGGATACCTCTTCCAGAATCGCTACAAATCAATTCTCGTCCAAGCTGAAAAATATCTTCTTAAACTTATACGCTACATTCATTTGAATCCAGTGAAAGCATCGATAGTCGGTAATTTAGAGATGCTTAAAAGATATCCATGGACAGGTCATCCAGGATTGTTATTTCCCGGTTACTATCCATGGCAGGAAACGGATACAGTACTGAATACATTTACAGGTAATAAAATGGACAAAATTAAACAGTACGAGCAATTCATCGAAGATCCAGAAGAAATCAGTTATCAGGACGGAAGATTTGATGAGGGGTCATATTTCCTTGGTACCAATGGACTGATTGGTATTGATGAATTAGATGAAGAAGAAATACAAGGATACTTTCACTACAGAGTACTTGGAGAAATTGAATTTGCTCGGGAGATTTATAAAAAGATACAGCGAATGGGGAAAGGGCAGCTTCGAGATCGTGAGTTTGAACATGCTTCAGTAATTAAGATTATAGACTATGTTTCAGAAAAGTGGAAAATCCCGAAAGAAGCGCTAACTTCCAAAGGGCGAACGCCATCTGTATCTAGAGCAAGAGAATTTCTCTGCTATACGTTCGTGAATATTCTGGGTATGACTCTGGTTGATTCTGGGAGAATACTAAATCTCAGTAGCCAGGGAGTTCATGCCGCTGCAGAAAGATTTCTTCCAGACTATAACTTTGACAAAGACCTAAAAGATATACTCGGCAGATCATAATCTTTTTTACCACATTTAGTACATATACTATTTATTATTTACTATTTCTATAAATGAACCCACAAGTTGAAGAAGTTTGGTCCGTCCCCTAAAGGAGGTTGTAGGGGTCGACATCGATTTCAAGCCTGACCCCCCTGTGGGGATTGCTGTTGAATTTTCGTCTTATTCTGTCAGAAAGTTCCGCGAGACTTTTTCTGGAAGGTGATTTTGCTATCGCGCTCCATCTCCATTTTCTGTTGATTCTCGGGAACGCGGCTTCAAGAGGGTCCGACAGGTATGTGTCTTCCCCTGCTATGCCTTTGACGCAGGCGATTGCCGCATTCCGAACCCGGTTTTTATCGAGTCCGCTCCATACAAATCGAACGAGGTATCCATAGGGAGGATACGAGAAAGCTTTTCTGACCCTGCTCTCACGTTCCCAGAATTTCGCAAAATCATGATTTGCAGCGTTCTTTATGGTGCTGTCATTTCTGTTACGGGTCTGGATTATTACTTCTCCCGGGGTTTTACCTCTGCCCGCTCTGCCAGAAACCTGCAGTATCAGCTGAAAAGTTCTTTCGGCTGCTCTGAAATCCGGGAAAGCAAGACCCATGTCGGCAGAAATGATTCCGACAAGAGTCACATTAGGAAAATCATGTCCTTTCGCGACCATCTGAGTACCCAGAAGAACATCCCCTTCACCCTTCCCGAACCTGCTGAGGATATCCCAGTGCGCGTCCTTGCCTCTGGTTGTATCAGCATCCATTCTTATAACCCTGGTTTGGGGAAGCAGCCTGTGCAGATATTCCTCGACTTTTTGTATACCTGGACCCATATGTGCGAATTCATCGAACCCGCATTCGGGACATCTGGTCATTGCCGGTTTCCAGTAATTGCAGTAGTGACACCTGAGAATCCGTCCTTTTTTATGGTACGTCAACGTTACCCCGCAGTTGGGGCACACTTCCCTGAATCCGCAGTTTCTGCACATCTGGGTTGGAGAAAACCCCCTGCGGTTAATAAGTACGATACACTGCTCACCTTTAGCTGTTCTCCGCCCGATACCGCTTATCAATTCATCTGAAAGCACAGGATTATTCATGCCGCCTTCATCAACAAGGGTTGTCGAAGGCATTGGAATACCATCAATTCTGCTGTCGAGTTCGAGAAGTCTGTATTTCCCCTGAGACGCATTACCGTACGATTCCATTGATGGACTGGCGGAGCCAAGAATTACGGGAATATTTTCCATGGTTCCCCGCATGACCGCAATATCCCTGGAATTGTATCTTGGCAGCTCGTTTTGCTTGTAACTGCTGTCATGCTCTTCATCGATAACAATTATACCCAGGTCAGGAAGCGGGGCGAAGATCGCGCTTCTGGGGCCTACCACGATGCGTTTCGTGCCGGCCTTAACCAGATTCCAGCTGTCCAGTCGTTCACCGGCTGTCATTCCACTATGCAGAACTGCCACCAGGCCGGGGAATCGCCTTGCAAAACGGGAAACCGTCAGTGGAGTCAGTGAGATTTCCGGAACCAGAACAAGTGCCGTTCGCTTTTTTGAGATGATCCCGGATATTGCGCGAAGATAAACCTCCGTTTTGCCGCTTCCGGTCACGCCATGCAATAGAAATACCTCGTTGTGATCCAAATTCCTGACAATAATTCCAAGCGCGTGTTCCTGTGCTTTCGACAGCAGAGAAATGTTCTTTATTTTTTCAATATCGGTTTTAATTGGAGATTCCCGGTATCTTCGTCGGAGCGATTCCTTTATAAGTCCTTTCCGTTCGAGACTTGCCAGTGCAGATGAGGAAGCACCGGTGATTTTTAACAGCTGACTGCGAAGGACCGGCTTTGCGGAAGTAGCCAGGTAAAGAAGGATTTCGGCCTGGCGTGGAGCTCTGCTTTTCATAGCCTCGGCTCTCATGACAAGAACTTCATCATCAAGAACGGGTTCAATGAACCTGTCGTTAACAGGTTCAGGTCCTGAAAGAGGCTTCCAGTATGTTCGGAGAATTCCCTTCTCCTCGAGATCTGAAAGTTCGCTGTCAATTGGATAATCGCTATCCAGATTGTCCCGCAAAATCTTCACTGGTATATCTCTGTTGGTTGAAAGAAAACGACTGAAGGGATGTGAAGAATCAATGGCACCGGTAAGTATCACAACTCTTACAGCCCGTCCCGAGATTCCGGGAGGATGCGCCGCAGCCATCATCATTCCGGGAGGTGCTTTATAGTAGTCGGCTGCCCATCTTACTATATCCAGCACCGGTCCCGGAAGAAGAGGGCTGGCATCGAGCCTGTCAAGAACTTCCTTTACATCGACATCATCAGCGCGATCCGCAGGAGAGTATTTCCAGACGTATCCGATGAGCCTGTCATTTCCAAAAGGTACCGCAACCCTGCATCCGGGGAGATTCCCTCCGGCAAGTACCGGTGGAAGAGAATAAGTAAATGACTGCCATAGTGGTCTGTTGAAAACAACTTCAATTAAATTATGCAATGTTTTCACTGTAAAAGCGGATTTCCCGGTATTCTACCCGCCCCGTCGAGAACCTGCTGTCTTGCAGTACTTAATTTCATGGATTTTGGAGGTAATGTCGGGAATTCTCCGTTACGATACACGGTTCTTCCTGCCACTATTGTAAGTACCACTCTTTCAGGCCATTTAAGCTCAAGGATATACCTGCCGGGATCTTCGGACAACAGCAATTCATCCCACTCCTCTTCGGATGGTTCGATAAGAGTAATATCAGCCGCGTAACCTTTCGCGAGCTTTCCGGTGTTCATCCATCCAAGTGCCCTGGC
>CAZOQQ010000152.1:0-5611 GCA_964582075.1 uncultured bacterium
TCCCAACCGGGAATATTGAAACCGTGCGATGGGCCAAGTGGCTGACCAACAGCGTACTGAACCCGCTGGGGGCACTTTCCGGCCTTAAGAATAACCAGATTCTGGAGGCCGGTCTCGGGGCTGCGGCAGAACAGCTCTTCACCGAACTGTCACGTGTTGTTCCATCAGGTATGAGAAACGATGCGACGGAGAAAGCCGGGAAAATGCTGAGTTTTCTCTTTGAGTCTTCCTCCAACAGATGCAGCATGCTTCAGGATATTACTGCGGGAAGAAAAACCGAAATAGAATTCCTGACGGGACTGCAGGGAAAACGACTGCGACGCAAATGCCCCGCAGCCGCCTTGGTAACGGATCTGATAAAAGCTGGAGCTTCACAGTTCTATTTGTAGTTATGGCATTACCGGTTTTCACCCATGTTCCAGATAAGAATACGGTTCTTACTCTTCCTCTTCACCCATCCATGTACCTTTGTCAAGAATTTTCCAGACCGGTTTGCCCGTGATCTCTCTGAGGTCTTCAAGTACGTCAAGTTGAGTGGCGTCAACCTGCAGTGACTGCTTGAACATGTCAACAGCATCCTCTTCCTGGGCTATGATCGCGAAAAGTCTGCCCATGGCGTTGTAGGCCTCGGTAAGCTCCGGATCAAGTTCTGCGGCCTGTTCCAGAAACTCCATGGCATTATCTATCATATCCTGTTCGTCAATCTCCCTTTCCCAGATTTCTGCGGTAGGTATGTTGTCAAGAAGAGACATGGCCCAGGAAAGACCTTTGCCCAGGTAAGCCAGGGGATTGTCCGGATCCAGTTCAATAACTTTGTCGTACATATCCAGAGCTTCCTCGGGACTTCTGTCCTTTCGTATGATTTCAGCAAGGTTGAGTCGCGCGTCAATGTCATCAGGATTCCTTCTGATGGCTTCTTCAAGAGTTTCTCTGGTTTTCAGCTCCATTTTCGGTTTCTACCTCCATAGGTATTTTCACGGTTTCGCCTTCATTACTTCCTGAGAAACTGTTCGTCAAGCCCCGTTTTCTGATTTTTTCTGATCCACCTTGCACGAAAGCCGTGGAAACTTTAGTTTTTCATTTAACCGTAACCCTGGGGAAAATATGCTGAAAACTGATGTGAGGTATCTTAAAGGAGTAGGTCCCGCAAGGAGCAGACAACTGCTGAAGCTTGGGATTGAGACCGTGGGTGATCTCCTTCTGCATGTACCAAGAAGCTACAATGACCGTAGAGTAATAACTCCGATTTATCGTTTGATTCCCGGAGAAAAAGCCAACGTATCCGGCACGGTCGTCGGGGCGGAATACTTTCGGTCAAGAAAAGGAAACAGAAGGTACGAAGTTACTCTTGAGGACGGTACCGGAAAGCTGAAGCTGACATTCTTCCATTTCAGGTACATCACCGATAAATTCAAACAGGGTGCCAGGGTCATTGCAAGCGGGAATGTTGAGTATTTCGGCGGTATTACCATTGTTCATCCCGAGCTGATATTTCCTGATGAGAAAAACCCGGACGAGCGGATGATCACCCCCGTATATCCTCTTACTGCGGGGATTACACAGGGAATAATGCGGAAATTGGTTCGGACCGTGTTTGAGGAATACGCATCATCAATACCGGAAGTACTTCCTCATGATGTTCTTGTGTCAAAGGGCTGGAGAAATCGCAGGGAGATTCTGTACAAAGTTCATTTTCCCGATAGTCCGGAGGAAGGAGAGCGAGCCCGGAGAACCCTTGCCCTTGAGGAACTCTTCGTTCATCAATCGCTTCTTAATTATGTGAGGTCACAGGTTTCGAGACGGACGGGAATCAGAATGATTCCACCCGATGGTTTCCTTGCGGATTTCATCGCGGGTTTACCTTACGATCTTACGGCTGCACAGGAAAGAGCTCTGAATACTATTTCGGCTGATCTTGCAGGAAGTGTTCCAATGAGGAGACTGCTCCAGGGTGATGTCGGGTCAGGGAAAACGGTCGTGGCAGCAGCTGCATGTGCTGTCTGCTGCAAGTCCGGCTGCCAGGCTGTGCTGGTTGCTCCCACGGAAGTCCTTGCTTCCCAGCATTACAGAACATTAAGTGATCTGCTAGGACCGACTGGAATAAAGTGTGGGTTGCTGACAGGGGGAACCGGTACTTCGAACAGAAAGAACCTGCTTGAATCACTGCTGCAGAGGTCGCTCGATGTTCTTATTGGAACCCATGCTGTCTTTGAGGACAGTGTAGTCGTACCTGAAATGGGTTTATGCATTATTGACGAACAGCACAAGTTTGGAGTTGAACAAAGGCAGAAACTGTTGTCGGGACGTGATCCGAACCCTCATTTTATGCTGATGTCCGCTACTCCCATACCCAGAACCCTCGCAATGACTCTATACGGAGATCTCGATATAACGTTACTGGATGAAATGCCGCCAGGACGTGGACGCACGGTTACAAGAATCATGGACAGAGATGACAGAAATGAAGTTTACCGCTTTTTACAGAAAAGGCTTGCAGCCGGAGAAAGAGCTTATATTGTTTATCCTCTTAGGGAATCTTCTGAGGAGATTGATCTCAAAGACGCTGCAACTTCGTATGAAATACTTAAACGCGGTCCGATTGGAAATTTCGGTGTAGGGCTTCTAACGGGAGCAATGAAACCGGAAAGAAAGCTGGAAGTGACCGAGAAGTTCGTTTCCGGAGATATTTCTGTCCTCGTCAGCACAACTGTTGTCGAGGTAGGTCTTGATGTTCCTGAAGCAACCGTTATTGTGGTCGCACATGCCGACAGATTCGGTCTGAGCCAGCTTCATCAGCTCAGGGGAAGGATCGGCAGGGGGGGTAAAGACTCATGGTGTTTTCTGATGAAGGATAAGAGTTGCGGGCCGGAAGCTGCGAAAAGACTTAAAATCCTTGCATCAACAGATGACGGGTTCATAATAGCCGAGCAGGATCTTAAGTTAAGAGGTCCCGGAGAAGTGGCCGGTACGAGGCAGCATGGCATACCGGTGTTTCGCATAGCTTCCCTGACGAATGACGCCGATCTCTTCCAGGAAGCCTCGGATCTTGCATCCGGAACAACTCCTTCAGATGGTTAGAAAGATGGATTTGCAGCCGGTTAAATGGGACTGGATATTTCCGCATTATAGTAGTATTTATGAGAGGTTGTCAAAGGCAGTGCCTTCCTTCTATACTTATATGGAAAAAGGTTTTTCCGGATATGGGCACTTGACATGAAATTAATAGTAAATAGCATTATGAATCTTGAAGATGGCTCGCGGTAACAACCAGAGGGAGCAGGTTGGAGATGGGCTCAGGAGCTGAAAAAGTAAATAAACTATTACAGACCGCCAGGATTCAAATTCAGCAGGGTTTGCGGAAAGAAGCTCTTGAAACGTACCATAAAGCCCTCGAACTTGATCCTGACAACCATCAGATAATAGACCGTATAAACATTGTGGAACGTGAAATTGCCGCAATGGATAAATTCAATAAAAGCAGGTCAAGTCGAACACACAGCGCGGGTCGGAATATCTCGTCTTCCGGCTTTGTGGAAGATTGTATTACAAGATCAGATGAAGCGTTCAAGGCTGATGACGCTGTCCGGGCTCTGCAGGAACTTGAAAGGGCCAAGCGACACGATCCCGATAACGTTCTCGTGAAGAAGAAGATCAGTTATGTAGAACGCTCGATCAAAGTTGATAACCTTGCAGATCTTGTTCGAACAAGACTGAATTCCGGTGACCCTAAATTCGCGGTTGAGAATATAAGGAGAATATTCAATCTATGGCCTTCCGCGCCTGTTCTTCAGGAGCTGATAAAGACAGTTGAGGATTTTAAAGTGACTGCGGCCGGTAAGGAAGAAGTCATCGCGGCGGCTCCGGTCATTCCGAAGGCTGAAGAGAAAAAACGGGAAATAGCGGCGGTTCCCGCAGCCGCAACTAAAGGGAAGACACAACCCGCAAAGAAAGCTGATAAAAGAAAGCCTGAAAAGAAAAAGTCTGAAAAGAAAAAGTTTGAGAAGAAAAGAACTAAACCACCAGTTGTGGTTGCGGCCAGAAGATCTGAAGGAAAAGGTCAGAAAAAAACACTTGGAATAATTGCTGCGGCAGTTGTACTGGTTATCATAATATTCGCGGTTATGAAGATGATCAGCGGCAGGAAGCCGGAACCCGAACCGGTGGAGATAGTTTCAACCCTGCCCTTCACTGAAACAATAGTTATTCAGGGAGCGCAGAATGCGAACCTTCTTTTTGATGGAGTTCCCGTTGCGGAGCAGGCTCCGGGTGTGTTTGTGCTCAGTGATACTGTTTTTTCGGAAAGGACTATCGTCGTATCGGCTCCAGGCTTTGAAACACTGACCTGGAACCATGCTTTCGAAGAGGGTCAAACGCGGGTTGATACCCTGGTTCTTGACAGCCTGGGTGTTTCGACGGTACTGGTCAGTTTTGGTTACGAGATGCCCGCAGATGCGGAAGACCCGGGACCCGACGCTGTAAGTTTCATAGTGGACGGTGAGATAATTGAAGGCAACACTGATTCGATTAAAACGGGGGAGCATATTTTTCAGGCGGTGCTTGACGGTTATCGCACAATGCCGGAATCTGTCCTGGTTGTAAATCCTGTTGATCTGAACCAGGTATTGAATATTCTTGCTTCAGAACAGTCACAGATTACTTTGCAGCTTGCTGCTGATACTCCTGGGAACGCTGCTTTCTTTATAGACGGGAATCGTGTTACCACAGGCCGCAGGATGACCCAGGTACTTCCCTTTGGAAGCTATTTCCTCCAGGTTCAGATGGACCAGAGGGAGGAATTTGCGGTAAGCATCAATCTCGGTGAAAACGGATACAGCCGGACTGTGTCTTTACCCGAGATAATCGAGACGGGTCAGCTTATGGTTGGTCCTGAACCATGGTCTAACGTTTTTGTCGATGGTCAGCTGGTTGGGACTACGCCCTTCGGAGGCGTTGAACTTGAGCCTGGAACATACACGGTAAGGCTGTCCAACCCTGATTTCCAGGATGATACGCATACCGTTGAGATAACCGCCGGCGAGACGGCATCCATTCAGTACAACGCCGTTGCAGTTGAAGCTCCCGGTGATGTTGAACCTGATACCGCTGCTTCAACTGAACCGGCCGAGGAACTGCCTATTTCTTCACCGTTCGCCATCCAGCAGACTCAGCCCGTTGTGCCTTCAATGGCCAGAGCCAGGGGAGATCTGCATGGTTACGTTACACTCGCTGTTTTGGTAGGCACCGACGGTTCAGTGAAGAGCGTTGATGTAGTGAATGATCCTCTGGGCCTTGGATGTGGTCAGGCAGCCGCGGATGCTGTAAGCAACTGGATTTTCAGTCCGGCAATGCAGGGTGACCAGCCGGTAGAGGTTACAACAAATGTTCAAATCCAGTTCGACATTGAATAGACTTTTAAATCATGTTTCTCCTGCGCGAGGGTGACATCTGCTGGACTCCCGCTGTAGATATCTACGAAGCAGGAAACCGATGGCTTGTATTCGTTGAGCTTCCCGGAGTACTGAATGATGATATAGATCTTACAGTATATCCGGAAAGTTTGTTGATAAGAGGTTTCAAAACTCCTCCCGCCAAAGCTCTCAGCGCGGAAAAG
>CAZOQQ010000153.1:0-5558 GCA_964582075.1 uncultured bacterium
GAAGGGAACGCCGGAATACAACAGAATCCCATTCTTCATTCTGCATACCGCTTTTATCAATATTCACGCCGAAGTAACCCGCGGACCCTGACCTGTATCGCAAAACGGAAAAAATCCGCGAAAACGGAAAATATCCCTGTTGATTTGAATGTAAGATACGTAACGATATTTATAACAAGTTGATGATTAACTATATACACTTTTGGTAATTATTATGCATTACAAATGGTAGTTCCGCGACAGAAACCTGAGATTCGATCTTACCTGTAGTAGTTGAATAAAACGGTATTGCTGATTTCCGCTTTGAAGTATGGACTTTCAGGGGGAAGAGAAGTGGAGGTGATTGTCAGGAAAAATAACAGTGAACATCGATTAACGGATCAGGGCATCGAAAAGAGAAGGTGGAATATGAAAGCTGTTTCAGTAGTACTGTTGCTGGTATCGACTGTATTTGGTGGAATTTCAATTGAACCCACTGTCCGGTCGGAAGATATTTCCATGTCCGGGGTGGTTCTTGACGGTATGGAGTACGACAGGATTGAGATCGAGGGGTATCCTCACTCCATTGGAGCTGATCATCCCGGTTATCCTTCGCTTCCCTATAAGATAACAACGTACATATTGCCTCCCGGAATGCAGGTCGATGATATTCAGTATGTGAACGCAGTATGGGAAACATTACCGGGGCAGTACGATATCGAACCCGCTCAGGCTTACGATTCTCCCGAAAGTGAATTCACTCAACAGGATCAATCAATCTATTGCAGTGAGAAGGTTTATCCCGAGACTCCCGTAGAGATAATCAATCAGGGGTCATGCATGGGATACGGGCTGATTACTGTGAAATTATATCCTGTGAGGTATTTACCTGCCGATGGATCTCTGCAGTATCTGAGTTCTGTCAGGACAGATGTAATGTACGGAAGAGCTGACTTTAATCTGATATCTCCGATCAGATCAGGTTCCTTCAGCCAGTCTGTCAGAGAAGAATCGATTTCGCAGATGGTGGAGAACTTTCAGGATATGAACTCGTATTCCATCTTCACGACTGAAGAAGATGCTGATCGTGTCTCCCCCCTCGTATTTACCGGCAGACCGGATATCCAGGGTGACTGTGCGGCCATGGTAATCATTACTTCGGAGGAACTGAAGGATGAGTTTCAGATCCTTGCTGATCGTCGTACCGGAGAGGGTATCCCCACCGCAGTCCGTACCCTTGAATGGATTGAGGGTGAAGGGGGATATACCGGATGCGACACTCAGGAGAAGATCAGGAACTTCATAAAAGACTGTTACCGATACTGGGGAACATCGGCTGTCATCCTCGGCGGGGACAGTCAGATCATTCCTGTCAGACTTATTTATGGATTATACATTGATACACCGGAAGACAAGTACTATGGTGATATGAGTGAGAATTCCTGGGTCAGCAGTTGTGGTGACTGGAGGCCTCCGAACGGAACATATTTCGATGTATCCGTAGCAAGATGGCCTGTGGACAATGCTGAAGAAGTAGCTAACCTTATCACCAAAATAAACTCTTTTGAAACCGCCCCTCCGGCTGGTTTTGCGCGGAGCATGCTGTTTGCCGCCTGCGATAACGATTTCAATCCCGCTGACGATTTTTACGATCTTTACCTTGATCTTGAGAGCAGCGGCCAGATAGGATTGAACGCGCCGCTGGAAGAGGTTTGTCAGATCTACGCTCCAATCAGTAAACTGAATCAAACCAGGGGTTACCGCTGGCTGGGGGATGAGCTGCTTACGAGAGATGAGTACATCGAACAGATCGGTTCAGGATACCAGATAGTGCTTCACGGGGACCACAGTGGTGTTCATGTAATGGGAGCCGGTACGATATTCGGTGATTATCTTTTCGAGTATGACATGATACCTCTTGAAAATGCAGGTGAAGCATCAATTCTCTGGCACTGTGCGTGTTTCAGCGGTCATTTTGAAGATGCCGACTGTATAATGGAACACGCTTTGCTGGCGGACGATGCAAGCGGTTTTCTGGCCGTAGTATCGTGTCCGAAACCCCAGGGTGTACAATCGGATTTCGATTACTTCATAGATGCTCTTTACCCATGTGGATACGGAGCGAGAAAGCCTGTCAGATACCTGGGACAGGCATTCACGATTTCGCAGAATGAATCCTATAACAGATATGTTGTCAATCTCTTTGGGGATCCGTTCCTTTTCGTATGGAGAGGTGACCCGGAAGAACTGGTCGTCAGTCCGTCCGCGAAAAGTGTCTCCACGGGTACTTTTGACCTGTCCGTTTCCGTCTCATGCAACTCGACGATTATCGAAAATGCTCTGGTCTGTCTTTATATGAAGGATGAGATCTACGCGACGGGATATACGAACAGTTCCGGAACCGTTAACTTCAGCGGGCTTACTGCGGGTTCTCCTGGTGAGATCACGGTGACAGCATCAAAGCGGGAGAACTCATCAGGCCTCGCAAATTATATAAGTGATACCGAGTACGTTGTTGTGCAGCAGGGTACAGGTCCTTACGTAATTCTCGAAGAAATGGCAGTTGATGACGGAGCGGAGGGCGAGCTCAATCCGGGGGAAACCGTTTATCTGGATATAGCTGCTCTCAACAGCGGTATTGCCGCTGCAGAGAATGTGATTGCCACACTTGAATGCAATCATGATGATATTACGGTTCTGGATGATCACCAGACTCTCGGAAACATTCCTGCAGAGACTTCCCTACATTACGATAATGCATTTCAGATCCGTATGGATGCCGATGCGGAACTGCTGAAACCTGTCGTGGCAACCGTTACGTTCGAGTCCGGTCTCAATCGGATCTGGAAAACTCAATGGGTGATCGGCACATCGGCGGGAGAACTTCAGCTTCCCGTATACGAGCTTGATGCCGTTCACAATGCTGCCCATACCGAACTTTCCATCAACCTGAACAGGATAATCGCATCAAACGAGGGTATGGGTAATATATCGGATCTTACTCTTACAGCCGGGAATTTCGTTCCGGCAACATCCGGTCATATCGTCGGTGATCTGTCAGAAACCGTCAACCTGATTGAGGGCGGCGGAGGACGTGAACTTATCGACCCCATGTTGATCAGAATAAGGGATCTGCCCGCAGGTGATCCATGGGCTAGCGGTACACTGGATGGCTGCAAATTCGATATTATCGTATCCGACGCATCAGGAAATACCTACGAAACAGTGACTGTAGATATGGATTACCTGATGACGGGTTCGATACCGGATAATCCTTCTGATATACGGATCTCCGAAGCCACCGATACTTCACTGACAGCGCAATGGAACGGCTCGTATATCGGGTATTACCTTTACTACCGTAAAAGCTCATCCATGGGTCCCTACAGCAGGCTCGGGTGGTCACCTTTGTCTGTCGAATCGGCTGTAGTCACCGGTCTCGACCCTCAGACCGGATACAGTATCCAGGTGAGTGCTGTCGATAAGTACGGGCAGGAAAGCCAAAGAGTGGCAGTTTCCGGTACTACATGCCTTGAAACACTGGCTTCCCTTCAGGTGGAAGGCTCTCCCGGAGCCGGAACAGTAATAATTGACGGGAAGATGTACATCGTTACCAATAACGGATTCATTTACGATTGGAACATGAGTTCGGTTGGTAATCCCGGACACATATACTGTTCCGACTGTTCCTTCACGGGATGTTCAGCCGGTGATGTTGACAACGACGGGGATATCGACCTGATTGCCGTCGGAGACAGGATAATAGACCAGGGCGTTGTATTCGTCAAAATTCTCCTCAATGACGGGTATGGTAATCTTAGTCCCGCATACGAATTCGAAACCGGCTCCGGAGAACACCTGCGTGAAGCCAACGGTGTACCGGTTCTGGTTGAGGATGACAGCGGTTACCTTCAAATCGCACTCCTAACCTGCACGAAATGGTTCGCTTCGGCCGGAAGATCGACACTTCACGTGTGGAAGTATGATGCCGACAGTGACGGATGGGAAGAACTCTTCACGCAGGGGGCGATCGAATTCCATAACAACGATCAGCTGTCCTATACACCCCCTGTCCTGATAGGCGACTACGATGGTGACCTGAATACAGAAATAGCTGTTGCGACCGGTAATGATGCCGGTGAACCCTGTGTGTTCGTCGTCGATCTTTCCCCGACGGGTTCCGTCCGGGAGATCGAACTCGGTCTCGACAACACCTATCATGTCAGGTCATCACTTGCAGCAGTGAGATATTCAGGGAAAGCTTACGTCATCGGAGTGGTTGCCAAACATGCGGTCAGCGGGGATCGTGAATGGAAACGTCTGTTCATTGTTGAGATCACATCCTCTCCCGCAACGGTGACCTTCAGTGATGAGGAAGAGTTGAGAAGATTCTACTATTCGGACCAGTACGGCGGCGGTCCCGCGATCGGGCTGATCAACAACGATAATGTTCCCGATATTGTCGCATGTATTGACGACGAGCTGAGAGCCTGGAAACTTAATGGCGATGAGCTTCCGCTCTGTGTTCCGATGGATTTGAATCCGGTTTTCATGAATCTGGATCAGAATGTATCAGCACCTGTAATAAACGGAACACTGGATTCCGATAATGTTGTAAGTATCGGTTACTCAACACAGTGCTACGGGTTTACCAACTCACATGTATCTGAGGTTGTCGATGGCCTGCCCGTTTACAGTGAGGATCAGGTATTCGGAGCTCCGATGATAATGAACCTTGTTGGGGATTCAGATCTTGAACTGCTGACGTACGATAATTCCGGTTTCATGAGGATACTGGATCTGGGAGCATCGCCTGCGGAAGAGTACTGGCCTGTTTTCCTGCATGATTTCCAGAGGACGGGACTGTACGGATTCGAAAGCGGGAATAACGGTTTGGATATAACCGTTGTGGGTGTGATCGAATCCGGATCAAACGATTCTGATATGGAAAGAGGATCTCTGTACAGGGTTGCAGTAGAAATAATCGATCCTGAGAATTCACTTTCAAGTGAAATCAACCGGAGTATCGCGGTTCCGCTAAACGTTTCGTCAGAACCCGTGAATATCTCCGGGCAATCTTCCTTCGATGTTGTTGATGTCAAAGGAAGTGTTACCGGAACAGTTGAGGTAGCTGCATTCAACGGAGAGAGGATGATTTCAGTCAGGAAGTTTCCACTTCTGCCAGGGATCCATGAGGTTGATTTCAGTATACCTCCCAATATTTCGGGAAACCTGCTGTTTGTTGCAGACCCCTTCGATGAAGTCGAGGAAGTTGATGAAGGTAATAACTGTTCTGAAGCAAGAAGCATCTCCGGTTCGGGAGCGCTTACCGTATCTATCGGGAATCCTGTAACAGACAGGATGATGCTGAGCATCTCCAATGGTACATCGTCACCTCAGCTTGTGTCCGGAATGCTGTACTCGATCGACGGAAGACTTGTTTCCGAGGGTTCTGTAGAACTGCCGGGAAGATCCTCGCGTACTGTTGACCTGTTCGAAGGAACCGGAGTAATCCCTGCAGGTTTCTATGTGCTCAGGTTGCAGTACAATGGAATGGAAGAAGTGAGAAAAGTGATACT
>CAZOQQ010000154.1:0-5550 GCA_964582075.1 uncultured bacterium
TGTATTTCGCTGTTCTGACCGGCATTGATAACATGAGTATAGTGGAAAAAGTTGTTGGTTTCAGGCAGAAATCGGAGGTCTCCTGGAATAAGCGACGTGTTTCGGGAATAGAAAACAGGATTGCGAAAATCCACTTTCCCATTACTATTATTGTCTTACTGGTTAATTTTATTCAGTTCTGTTTCATATCCTGAATTTTCCGCGATTTTCGTAAGCTGTTTCAAATGTCTCTCAACCACCTTCTCATCTATCGCCGAATAATTTACCAGCAGCTTCCCGGAACCGACCTCAACGCGGAACCTGCCTTTTACCGATGAACGGAGGGGGGCTTCCATCATTTCAACGATGTGAAGCAGATCACCGGTAATTCTGTCTCCCGGGGGAATCCTCGTTGCCAGACAGGAATCGGAGGGATGATTCTCCTTGCTTATTCCAAGATACGCACCCAGGTCGGCAATTTCCTTCGCGCCCATACGGGTTTCAACAAACGGATGGACAATTCCTGTTTCCGCCGCTGCTGCCAGCCCGGGTCTGTATTCATGAAGATCATCAGTGCTGGTTCCATCCAGAACAGCTTTACAACGCCTCAAAACAGCTTCTGATTTCAGTTTGGAGTAGATTTCCTTTTTACAGACATAACACCGTTTGTCTGTATTCATTGTAAACGCCTCAATCGACATCAGGTTCAGAGGAACGAACAGTGTTTCAACACCAAGCTCCCGGCCAACACTTTTTATATGCTCTCTGTAGAATTCTGCCAGCATCGGCGTGTCAGCGGTAAGTGACAGAACGTTTGACGAACTGAGAACCTCAACCGCATATCTTAGAAGGACTTCACTATCGTAACCGCCCGAGAACAGTACACCACAGTATTGAATATCAAGTAATCTGTCTTTTAAAACTTCGGGTACAGGCAATTCGTCTCCTATAGCAAAACGGTTGAACAGGCCTTTATATTATGTGGTGGTGTTTACCCGAAAGGAATGTCGGCGGAATATCCTGGTTGTCTATCCACAGATTCGTTACCTGGATTTCGCGGTTTTCTGATTGCTATACGTACGAACTGTCTGGCGAATAAGAGGATTTCATGAGAATTGCCGTTTTTGACCCCTTCTGCGGCGTTTCCGGGAACATGATTCTTGGAGCACTCGCAGACTCCGGTCTCGATCTTGAACTTCTAAGAAAAATGCTTCGGAAACTGAACCTGAAGGGATGGAAACTTTCGGCCGGTAGTGTCCTGAAGAACAGTCTGAGGGGAACTCTTGTAACGGTTACTGTTCCCGTGGAGACCTCCGCCAGGCATCTATCCGGCATTCTTAAAATCATTTCAGAATCGGACCTGCCGGAATACGTCAGGGCTAAAAGCACGGATGCCTTCAGAAGACTTGCGGAAGCCGAATCACAGGCTCACGGAATTTCCATCGAAGAGGTTCACTTCCATGAAACCGGGGCTATGGATGCCATTATCGATATCGTCGGGTCTTTCTGCGGCCTTTACCTTCTGGATATAGAAAAGGTTTACGCGTCTCCCATCGCGACTGGCAGCGGAACCGTTACATGCGCTCACGGTGTCCTGCCCGTTCCCGCTCCGGCTACGGTCAATATTCTTAAAGGTATACCAACTGCCGCGTCCGGAATCGATGGTGAAATTACCACACCGACCGGTGCCGCTATTCTGGCTGCCGCGGTTGAATCCTGGACGATTCCGAATTTACGCATGACGCAGGAATCAACGGGAATGGGCGCGGGAACAAAGGATCTCCCCAGACCGAACCTTCTGCGTTTCACGGTTTACGAAACCATGTCCAGCCCTTCGTGGAATCAGGACAGCTGCATAGAGATAAAAACTGTCATGGACGATATGGATGCTCGAATATGGCCCGATACGGCTCAAAGCATACTGGAATCGGGAGCAATGGATTGCTACGCCGCTTTGTGTATAGGGCGAAAAGGCAGACCTTCTATGGAAGTAACGGTTCTGTGTCCCGTATCCCGAAGAGATGAAGTTATCGAGTGCATGTTCCGTAATACTACCACGCTCGGACTGAGGGTGAACGTTGTAGAAAGAGCAGTTCTTGACAGGGAATTCGGTAAAGTCGAAACCGTATTCGGCCAAATAACTGTGAAAAGGGCTTATCTTAACGGTAAAGCCCTTCGCGCAGAACCGGAATACGAGGATTGCGCAAAAGCGGCTGCTCGCCATAACGTATCTGTACAGGAAGTTATCACGGCCGCTCGTTGCGCGGTTCCAGTTACCGAAAAGGACAGGTGATATTTCTGGACGATTATTCCGAACAGCTTCCCAGGTCCGATTTCGGCCGTAAGAGGATACGGTCCACTGTTATTTTTGTTATCGCGATGATAGCAACAGCCTTTTTAATTGCTTATCTGTTCAACCTCGGGCCTGAAACACCAACCGTAAACGTGCTTTCGGATGTTGGTGATTTTCCGCGTGATCACATGTGGTTCAATACAAGCGAACCTCTGAGTCTTTACAACCAGTTGAGCAAACACATCGTTGTCATCTTTTTCTGTAAACTTTCAACTTTATCCGATCTTGAGTACATCTCCAAACTCGAGGAAATACAGGAGGAGTTCAACGAAGAACCTCTTGTTGTAATAACAGCTATCCAGACGCACGAAACTTCCGCGGATACCCTGCAGAATATTGTTGACAGCTGGGGGATTGAATTCCCTGTTATTATCGACAACAGGGAAATGGTATCAAACAGATTCAATATCAGTTCTTCCCCTTCACTGCTGGTACTGGACGCCAGAGCCAGAGTGGCGGCAAGGTTCTACGTAGGATGGGATAAAACCGATTTGAGAGGCATCATAGATGACTTGCTTATGCAGCTTAGAGCGATGCGCTATCCAATGAATGAGTTCTACCATCCTGATGGAGGCTCGTATATTCCTGACTGAACGATCCGGGGTTATTTCGCGTTCCGGTTTAACAATTGCGGAATTTGATCCTTGCTTTTCTACGAATTTAAATACCGTGTTCAAACCGGAAAACTCTCTGAAAGGATGTGCGTGTATTATTATACGGAGAATCATGAAAACCCGTTCGGGAGAGAATTATGAAAAGTAACGGCATCGAAGCACTTCTTACGGCTCTCCGTAACAGCGATGTTACTCCGGATGAGGCTCTTAAGCTTCTGAATCATCACCTGACTCCGGATCTTGGTTTCGCCAGGGTGGATACGGGAAGAGGAACGATCGCAAACCTTCCGGAAGTCATTCTGGCTCAGGACAAGAGCGCGGATGATGTTCTTGAAATCACCGAAAACCTTTTCAACAGAACGGGCCTTGCCATGGTTTCGAGAGCCGATGAAAATCAGGGAAATCAACTTCTCGAAGCTTTTCCACAGGGGCATTATTACGAAAGAAGCGGAATGTTCGTAATCGGTGAATTCAATAGAACCCCAAACCCCGACGAAGGCTCTGCGGCAATAGTCTCCGCCGGCACTTCAGATCTGCATGCTGCAGAGGAGGCGTCGGTAGTTCTTGAAACGATGAAGATCGAAGTACATCGTTTTTACGATATAGGAGTAGCTGGAATACACCGGCTCTCCGAAATCCTACCGGATTTAAAAAAGAATTCCGCGTGTATCGTGTTCGCGGGAATGGATGCCGCTCTTCCCACGGTGATAGGAGGCCTTTACAGAGGGCCGGTTGTTGCTGTACCCACCTCAACCGGCTATGGTACAGCTTTCGGGGGAGTTACCGCTTTGCTTTCCATGCTCAACTCCTGCAGCCCCGGAATTTGCGTCCTGAACATTGATAACGGTCTGGGTGCCGCAGCCGCGGTGCTGAGAATACTGAGGGGAATCCGATAAATGTATTTAATAACTGGGGGAGCCGGTTTCATTGGAAGTAATATTGCCAGGGAAGCTCTGGCAAGGGGAATCAAAGTTAAAATTCTTGATAACTTCTCCACCGGACACTGGGCTAACCTTGTGGATATAAGAGATAACGTTGAAATAATCGAAGGAGACATCAGAAGTTATCATATTGTCAGAAATGCCATGGAAAACGTGGAAGTTGTATTTCATCAGGCAGCACTTCCCAGTGTTCCACGCTCCATAGCTGACCCAATAACAACAAACGAAGTTAACGTGCAGGGCACTTTGAATATCCTTCACGCAGCGCTGGACGCGGGTTGCAGAAGGGTTCTTTTCGCTTCTTCCTCTTCAATATACGGAGATGCCCCGGAACAGGTAAAAACCGAGTCTCTTCACGTAAGACCGCTCTCTCCGTACGCGGTAAGCAAACTCGCGGGGGAAAAATACATGCAGGTATTCCACCATATTTACGGTCTCGAAACAGTGGCACTTAGATATTTCAATGTATTCGGCCCTTATCAGGATCCTGACAGTCCGTACTCGGCCGTTATACCACTTTTCATTCGCGCCTGTATCGAAGGGAACAGTCCCGTGATAAATGGTGATGGCCTGCAGTCACGTGATTTTACCTACATAGCGAATGTTGTTCACGCCAATCTTCTGGCCGCTGACGCTATACCTGCTCCCGGTAAGATGATGAACGTGGCCTGCGGTGGCAGTATTACAATTAACCATCTTGCTTCTGAAATCGGTCGTCTGACGGGTAGGAACGATCTAGAACCTCTCCATGGACCACAGCGTCCCGGAGACGTGAAGCACAGCAGAGCGGATATTACTCTCGCGGGTAAGCTTCTTGGCTACAAGCCGATAGTATCCTTCGAGAAAGGGCTTGAAGATACAGTATCTTTCATGCGGGAGCGCTGGATTTAACAATCCAGCGCCACCTTTTTGAAAATATCCATTATTCCATGACATTTCAGCAGGAGGATACATGAAACTCCTGAAGAACGGCATTACCCGGCTTGCCGATGGCGCGATTGGTGAATACCTGTTTTCGCTTGGGTATCCCGGAAATTACCTGGCATGTGAAGCAGTTATAAGATCTCCCGAGATCCTGGCAAGCATACACCGCGAGTACGCCTCGGCAGGCGCAAATTTCCTCACCACCGATACATTTGACGCTAACATTCAGAAACTGGACATGCACGGGCTTGCGGACAGATGCGAGGAGATAAATTACCGGGCGGTCAAACTCGCCTCACGGAACAGAAAATGTTCGGTTATTGGTTCCATCGGTCCTCCGGCGGCCAGCAGATCTTTCATCACCGAACCAAGGGAACCCGGCAGACTCCGTGAAACTTTCTCCGCGCAGATAGAAGGTCTTTTAAGCGGAGGCGTGGACCTTATACTCCTTGAAACCCAGGTTGACCCGGTTCAGTCCAGAATCCTGTACGAACTGGTCAGATCGTATTCAAAAGACATTCCCGTAGCGGTCAGTTTTACTTACGGACACGATCTTCTTACTCCATCAGGTTTTTCGATCAACGATTCCATCAGTGAATTCGAGGATACGGACATAACGATGCTCGGTTCCAATCATGGAATCGGTCCGCTTCAGTTCCTCGATATACACAGAAGACTTGCTACTTCTTCTCCCTTTCCCATATTGCTTCAGCCTAACTCGGGAACAGGAAAATATGTC
>CAZOQQ010000155.1:0-5534 GCA_964582075.1 uncultured bacterium
GTTATTGCGGTAAAATCTCCTTTCTGAACGGTGAAGTCTATACCCCTTACTGCATGAACCGGAACACCCGAGTCGTTGTAAGTTTTCACAACTCCTTCAGCTACTATTACACCCTTGTCTGTCATATTCATCTCCGCGCTCTATAAACTTTTACGTATCGCTTCAGCCGAATTCAGCCTGCCTGCGTGAATTCCAGGGTAAATACCGGCAGCGGTAGTAAGGATCAAAGTGAAAAAGGGATAAATCCATATCCGACTGAATCTCAGTATAGGAAATATCGGTTTGCTGAATACCACACCTGAGAATTCGAATTCACCGAAGCTGATACCTGTTTTCGAGGTTATCAGGACTATCAGCAGGCCGAGTGTACTTCCTGTCAAGGTACTTATAACGGCTATCCAGAAAGCTTCAAGAATGATCGTGATGCTTATGGTTCCCGGCCTTGTTCCCAGAGCCTTCATAATACCGAACTCGTACATTCTCTCGTAGACTGACATGAACAGAGAGTTAATTATCCCGAAAACCACCAGGCCGAAAAGAATTAACGCGGTTGCGGCCATGCTGGTATTTACCATGCTTATCATCGTATTGATCTGCGGCGCCAGATCCGGCCATCCGAGGGCACTGTTGCCCAGGATTGAGAACTCGGCGGTGAAGTTGAGAAATTTGTCTGTTTCCGTCACATCATCGCGGAACCTGACGGCAATTTCGTGAACTTCTTCCGGAATACCCAGCATTCTTCCGGCGGTACCGAGGTTTATAAAAGCGGTATACCTGTCAAGTTCATCATTTCCAAAACAGCAGATTCCCGATACGAAGAACATGTTTCTTGTGAGTCCGCTGTCCTTCTGCGCCACGGTTATGACAATTACATCGCCCAGTTCGGCGTTCAGATCATTCGCGAGTTTTCGTCCGATAATAAGATCAGTGCTGTCCCTGCCCAGGTACGATCCCGCGATGACAGCGGAATCCAGCATTGTTACTTCCGTGTCGGTTTCTCTGTCAACTCCTGCCAGCGTTACAGGTTTCAATTCTGTCGAAGATGCTATAGATGCGGGGGACAGGATTCTTGCCGTACAGGCATTCACAGTCGAATCTTCGCGTAACATGGAGAAAACGGAATCTGGCAGGTTTACCGTCAGATCTATCTTCTTCGTATCCAGAAAACCGTTCCTGTGGATCTGGGCATCACCCATCCAGGGGCCAATTGTTGATTCTATCATATGCGCACCCATGCCCTGCATAAGGGACTCGTAGAATATCATCGAAGCCAGACCAAAACCTACAGCCAGCCCGGTTATTATCGTTCTCCTGCGGTTCTTCATGATGTTCCGCCAGGCGAAACGCACAAGTCGGATAAACATTCTATACGCTCCTCAAAGCTTTTGCCGGGCTGGTATGCGCGGCTTTCAGGGCCGGGAGAAAACTGATTATCGAAGCAGTAATTATGATACATAAAGCCGGTATCCAGTAACACTCCGGCGAAACAGAAGTGATCATTTCGCGGAAAATTGCTCCTCCGTAGTTTACGGGAGGGTCAAAAACCAGGCCATGCCCGGAGAAGTATAGAAGTCCCGCAGTGCTCAGTACACTTCCCGCCGCTATACTGATTAATCCCATGATATTTGCTTCAAGAACCACTATTTTTACGATAAAACCGGGTTTGGTCCCCAGAGCTTTCATTACGCCGAATTCTCTTCTTCTTTCAAGAACCATCATAAGTATGGTGTTAAGGACTCCCATCGCGGCAACAAACAGAATGATGAATATCATGACCCTGAGACTGGCCTCGTCGGCCTTCATTCCGTTGTAGAACTCCTTTGCGAATACTTTCCAGGAATCGATTTCAAGACCGTTCCCCGACAGACGGGCAGCTATATCATCTCTGAGTGCATCAACAGTATTCAATGAGAAGGTCATAACGGCGATTTCGTGAACCTTATCGGGCAGAGCGAAGAGCAATTGAGCATCGGATAGAGTTACATAACATGTATTCCTGTCAATGTTTGCATTTCCGGTGCTGATAATGCCTTTAATTACATACTTTCTATCAACAACGGCACCATCCGTGGCCTGGGACAGCATAACAAGTGAATCTCCCTCGGACGCATCGAGCACTGCCGAAAGCTCTTTCCCGAGTATTATCTGGCCGCATGCGGAGTAGAGAGTATCTGCGGCGGAGGAGGTTAACATATCACCACTCAATATTCTGTTGGAGAAATCTGTGGCGGCATCCTCCATTACAGGATCAATTCCAATTACCGTCGCGGCGGCTGAATTTGAAAACATGCTCCCCGCTGCTGCTCCGGCAGGTCTTACAGCCAGCAGAGCTCCCGAATAGATTCTGGGTGTCCACGCTTTAACTCCGGAGATCGAATCCAGGACAGTTCCCAATGGCTGGTAATTATCGATCGTTGAATAGATCGATGGATCATCGATGTAACCGGCATGGTGTAACTGGATCTGTCCCGTTCTGTTGTTGGTGAAGTACATAATTATGCCGCTGTACGAGCCGTTCACCCAGCCTATTGCAAGGGAGGAGAGAATGAAACCGCTGGTCATTGTCAGCAGTGTGAAAACAGTTCTTCTTTTCTGACGGAATACGTTTCGCCACGCGAGTTTTACAAGCATATCACAGATTTCCGCCTGACTGCAGGTTTCTCAGAGAGAAGATATTCTCGTCCAGTCCCTGGTTGAATACCGCGTTCGACCATGTAACAGTTGTACTCTGATCATCTTTATCGGCCGGGATAACCACCATCCGGGTAGGTATTGTTTTGCCGCCCATTTCCTGAACTTCGGAGTAAGTGACAGTTTTTATCAGGTTTCCATGATTGTCCAGATACTTTTCCCAGAGGGGTATCGTATCGGAAGTTCTTACAGCGCAGACAATGCCCGACCATACAACCGCTGTAGAAGGCCTGGGAACCAGCAGGACGTACACGACGCCTTCCTCCGGTGTTCCCGTCAGGGTGGTGTCTGCAGTGTACGAGTACGTGTAGTCATCATGATAGGTGATTTCCCTGACAATATCGTTGTTGGTTATATCCGAACCCATCCACGAGCCTGCCATCATCGAAGCGGGAACCCTTACCGTGCTGTTCGTATTCGGGAGATAATTCCACATTTCCGTACCTATTCTCAGCGTGGACATTCCGGCTTCCCGCGCGGGGGAGAGTATGGTAATGAATGTTTTATCGGTTCCCTCGGACCAGGCTTTCATTGTAAGCGTTCTTTCCCAATGAGGTGTCACTATGTTCATCGTCATTTCGGCGTAACTGTCATCGCTCCTGTAAAGCAGATCCAGGGAATTCACAAGTTCTTCTATAACAGGTTGAGAACGGGCTTTCGTGACGAATAAGCATATCAGGACAGAAACAATTATAAGGTACTTCATACGTTTTTCCCTTCGGGATCAAGTCCGGTAAAAATAACTCTGAGCATTGTTCTAACTGATTTCAGCATCTGTTCCGAAGTGCTTTCGGGATCCATTGCATACCACATCAGAGCTGCGGTCATCGCGCCGTATATCACCATTGCGGCGTGTTCGATATCCACATTCGGTTGAATGCTGCGGTTATCGCTTAGCTTTGCAAGTAGTCCGGTAAGACCGTTGAAGAGTGTTATATCCTGTTCCGCCAGGCCTTTGCTCAGAGTGTTTTCGAAGTTCCACGCTTCTCTCATGAGTTCACGAAGAAGTTCCTTCGGATAAATCGAGAGGTTTTTCATAAAAGCATTTACGTACCGCTCCATATTTTCAAGTCCTGTGCATGATTCGGAGACTTGAAAAGTTCCGTTCAGTGCATCCGAAGTATCATCGGCGGTAATGGCCAGAATCAGCGCGCTTTTTGACTCGAAGTAATTGTATATCGTTCCGACGGCGACTTCGGCCTTATCCGCTATAGCTTCGATAGTTGTTCTGTCAAAACCGTTGTTGAAGAACATCTTTCTTGCCGCGTTCAGTATTTGTATGCGCACGCGCTCCTTTTTGATTTCTCTCAATCCCATGAGAATCCTCCAAATATGAATGTACTCATAAATAAAACATATTCACAAATTGTCAAGCAGTTAATCCCTGAGTGTGTCCTGTCCTTAAAGGAAACAGGAGATCTGTCGGTATTCAGTGTATACAGCTGGAAAATATAACCGTTCAATTCAGGAGAACCTGCGAAATCAAGTATCCAGCACTTCCCTGACTTTGGCTGCGAGAGCCTTAACTGTAAAAGGTTTCTGTATGAAATTGACACCATCGTTAACGATGCCGTTATGAGTGATTACGTTATCGGTATAACCCGACATAAATAGTGTTCTGGCTTTTGGATAGAACCTGGAAATCCGCTCGAACAGCTGTTTGCCGTTCATGCCGGTCATAACTACGTCCGTAAGGAGGAGGTCTACCCTTTCTTTGTTGGTGTTTGTCAGCTCAAGAGCTTCTTTTCCGCTGCCCGCGGCAAGGATATGGTATCCTTCTCGTTCGAGGATGGATACCGCAAGATTCCTTACCTGCTCGTTGTCCTCCACAATCAGAATCGTTTCTGTCCCCCGCAGATTCCCTGATGTTTTCTTTGAATCGGTTATGTGTTTTGGAGAATCAGCCGATACAGGTATAAAAATTTTGAAAGTAGTTCCCTGGCCCGGTTCACTGGATACCCAGATGTAGCCATTGTGCTGTTTGACAATACCGTAGACGGTGGAAAGTCCCAATCCGGTGCCCTTACCTTTGCTTTTTGTTGTAAAGAACGGTTCGAAAACCTGCGCCTGGGTTGCGGAGTCCATTCCTGAACCAGTGTCACTGATTGCAAGCATTACATGTGCTCCGGGAATTACATACTTGTAAACAGACGTATATGTTTCGTCCAGCTCCACCCTGGCGGTTCTGATGGTTAACTCGCCACCGTCGGGCATGGCATCCCTGGCGTTAATGGCAAGATTCATGATAATCTGTTCCAGCTGCCCGGTGTCTCCACGGATCAACGGGAGCGATTCGGCCAGAAGCAGTCTTATAATGATATCTTCTCCGATGGCATGTCGAAGCAGTTTGCTGAATCGTTCAAGCAGAACGTTCAAATCAACCGGGACGAATTCAAGAGTCTGCCTCCGGCTGAAGGCCAGAAGCTGGCTCACCAGGTCTCTGGCGCGAATGCTCGCGTCGACAATATCTTCCAGCGGTTCCCTCCGGGCATCATTTTCGTCGGTATTCTCAAGAAGCATTTCCCCATATCCGAGAATCGGTGAAAGCAGGTTGTTCAGATCGTGAGCAATGCCACCCGCCAGACGTCCGATGGACTCGAGCTTCTGAACCTGGCGAAACTTTTCTTCCAGGCGCTTCTTTTCCAGTAAAGCTTTACTGCGTTCCGTTATATCCAATCCAACGCCGAAAAAGTACTCCAGATTACCTTTATCATCGAAAACAGGCCTTCCGTGCCATTCGATCAGAAGCTTCGAACCATTGCGTGTCAGAATATGATTCTTGTTCGAGGTTTGTTCGTTTCGATTGATAAGCCTGCCGAACAGGGTTGAAAGCTCTACCCTTT
>CAZOQQ010000156.1:0-5529 GCA_964582075.1 uncultured bacterium
AAAATACCAAAAGATCACAATGCAAGCTTTGTCGCTGCAATGGAAGATGTTCTTGTGATCAGCGTCTAATTAAATTGTCTGCCAGCGACAAATAGAATTCCCTGTAATAAAATCATCATTCTATAGTGGTTTTTCTGAATTCAGTAACGGTAAAGAATACCGGCATCAAAATGATTATTGCTAAAACCGTATTGCCAATAGCATTGAATTCTACATTCGCTTTTAGGGAAATTGATGTGTCCAATATATACCAGGAGAGTATTCCGATTAGAATACTGTTTCTTGACCATTTCTCTTTCTTTTTAAATGGAACTGCCGCAATAAAAGCAATCAGTATTCCCCATCCTACCATTGTAGCCCCCAGGACACCGTATACCCATTGCTGAAAACTCCTAAGCTGTATATTGGGTGTTTCGTTACCCCAGAAAACAGGATCAATCAGAGAATTAAAGCTTCCCGAATTAATACTCAGAACCATTGATATTCCAAAGACAGATACGAATATCCCTGAAATCAACAGCCATTTTTGCCAAAATAAGAAATTCATTATTCCCTCCTATTCGATTGTCCGATCATTAATTAAATTACACATGCGCTCGTATGAAGCACACAATTGCAGGCCAAACACCATATTCCCATTCATGTACCAGTCAACACAATACTGCCGAAGGAAACAGGTCTGAAGCTGGATTATACTCTTTCTTTGGATTGATCTCCAAAACGGGTTGTTATCTGTGATGCTGTACGGTGTGCGGAACAAGGGAGTGCGGCTTTTCGAAGCCGTGGGAATTCATAAGCTTTTCGTTACCCATTATCTCCCTTGATGAGCCGTCCGCGCATATTCTTCCATTATCGAGGATTACCGTTCTCCTGCAGGTTTCAAGCAGGAATTCAAGATCGTGCGATGCTATCAACAGGGTTTCTTCGGACTCTCTCAGGAATTCTATAAGCTGCCTTCTTGCCCTGCTGTCAAGACTGGATTCCGGTTCGTCAAGTATTACTATCGCCGGATTCATAATGATAACGCCAGCGATTGAAACCATCCTTTTCTCTCCACCGGACAGATTGTGAGGCGCTCTCTCCGCCAGGTCTGACATTTCAGCGTGATTCAGGTACTCGTTTATCATCGAATATGCTTCATCTTTGGAGTAACCAAGATTCAGGAGACCGAAAGCAAGATCGTCACGGACTGTAGGGCAGAAAAGCTGATTATCAGGATTCTGAAAAACGAAACCCAGATTCTTATTGAAGCTGCCGGTTTTCACCGCTGAGTCCAGTATGCGCAACATGCCTGAATCCGGAGTAAGAATCCCCGCGAGAAGGAGGAACAATGTTGTTTTACCGGATCCGTTAGGGCCGATTATTCCGACCTTCTCCCCTGGCTTTATCTCAAGATCAATTCCGTTCAGAACATTCTGCCGCTGCGGGTAGGAAAAAGCCAGACTCCGCACCGAGACATGTGATTGGATCTCTCTTTCTGTTTCAGGAAGTTTCAACTGCAACCTCCAGAACTATCAGAAATACAGATACCGCTGTAATCACGCAGAACATGATAATACCAGCCTTCGAATGCTTTTCTGATGAAATTTTACTTTCCCGAATATCGTTTCCATAACCTCTCATGCACATCGCGTTGAAAACCATTTCTGACTGCTGAAAGCCTTTTATAAGCAAAGTTGCCGCAGTTGGAATAATTACTCCGAACCTGCGGGTCAGGCTTTTTCCGGGGACGTATCCCCTCAGTTTTCTTGCTGTTTTCATCTGGTTGTAATCCTCACCAATCACCATTATGTATCTGCCGGTCATGATGCCGATATCCACAAGAATCCGTGGAATTCCGGTCCTTTTCAATTTTTCCGAAAGACCGCTAAGCTGCGTTGTATGAACCATGACTGTTCCAACGGTAATTACACTCAATACGCGAAGCCATGCAGTCAAAGCAGTAACGGTTCCCTGTAATTTCAGAGCCACCGGACCTGCTTGAAAAAGAATTTCATCTCCCGAGAACAGCATCAGAAATACGCTGACGAACAGGAGGATATAGGCTGGAGCGCGAAATCTGGACAGGAGCAGCGGGAAAGGCAATCCGGATAGTATGAAAAGAACGGAAGCAATGGCCGGCAGCACGGGGAGAAGAACGGTTTTCCTGATGAACGCCATGGACATCATAAGGATGAAAAAGGCGGGTATTTTCAGTGAGGCATCCCAATTTTTCAACACTGTCGCCGGAGAATATTCTGAGTACATTTCACACTAGCATATCCGGTTTAACTTTCAGCAGAAATCTGGCTATCAGTCCGGTGAATACTCCTTCGCCAAGAGCCACCGGGATGTGCGCGACCGCCATCGCGAGAATACCCGAGACTTCAATACCCCTGTCGATATACGACGGTATTGTCAGAATCAGTACCGAACCGGTTAAAATCACGGCAACCGATACTCCCGTAAATCCTGCGATAAATCCTGCAATGAGGATGGCTTTTTCCCCCGGTTTCCTCCTCAGCAACCTGTATACCGCCCAGGATACCAGTGAAGCCCCGCCCATCGAAAGCGCGTTAACTCCAAGCGTGGTAAAACCCCCGTGACCGAACATGGCAGCCTGAAAGAAAAGCCCTACCAGAACAGCCGGAAAGGAAATCCAGCCCAGCAGAATTCCCATAAGACCGGCTAGTATCGGATGAACGCTCACCGGCGGAAGGGGTATGTGAATCCATGATACCACAAAGAAAGCCGCGGCCATGACCGATGCCCTGGAAACGAGTTTTGCAGGTTCTTCATACGATTTTTGGGCTTTTTTCACGCAAAGCCATGTCAATGCCGCTGTTCCGGCGTATCCCGCAATGCATATTTCTCCCGGCAGCATCCCGTCAGGTATGTGCATTCTGCTTATCCCGTTTGGAGGCAAAGAAGAGTGCAGTACCGATAAAGCCCCAGACTACGCAAAGCGCCATAAGAACTATCTGCAGAACGGAGAATCTTCCATGGCCTCCCCGCATTACGGGTGTATTCGCATTTGAAAGGGAAATGTGAACGATATCACCGTGTCCAGCTTTCCGCAGCTGGATATCCCAGTTTTCAGATTCCTCTTTGTCGGGCAGGAACGAGAATTCGCCGTTCCCATCGGTAACACCGTTCAGGTAAGGTTCCGACGGGGCTGCTCCGGAAAACACCGTTACCTGCGCATTGCCCATAGGTTGCCCGTCGTCAAAAGATCCCGCAACATGCACGGAATCGCCCCTGAGTTCCCAGGTAACACTTACCCCGTGGCTGAGTGCAGTGGACGCGAATAGGGCAATTACGAACGGAAGTAAGGAAGCTTTCACTGGATTACTGTGCAGTAACAGTGTCCTTCACCGGAATGTCCCAGTGTAGGAAGTATTTCCTTGAGCCGGGTATACGTTTCTTCCGGCATCTTTTCAGAAAGGGACGCAAGATCCTCTTCTACCGTGCCTTCCTGCATAAGCTCTGCAAACGGGGCGAACCCCAGCGCCGTCACATTCAATTCACAGTCTTCAGGCTGCTCTATATCTCCGAACAAATGGTCAACGTGGAAAGTTATTTCGAGTTCGTCGGACCCTCCGGGATTCACAAAACCTTTTCTTTCATCCCCGATATATTCTCCGGCACGATAACTGAAACTTTCTTCAAATCCCAAACGTACATTGTACGACTGGTCGCCTTTTTCAGCCTGTGCGTCAATGTAGATACTGTAACCTTCCGATGGCCCTTCGACCGAGGGGATCATGGTCCATGACATGGCGTTGTAATGTCCCGCGGGTACGTTATCCAGAGTTCCTGTCAGAAGAGGTTCCGCGCTTTCATCACCTTCCGCCAGATCGAGCGTAAAAGTACCGTCAAGCGGAATCCGTACGATACCTTCTATTTCCTCCCCAGAGTGAGGATCGTAAGGAGGGTCCGTCTGATAAACCGTGATATCCGTAAGCGTAACGTAAAAATGTCTGAAAGTAATATGCCATCCATCTGAGGATACAAACCCCGATCTGACAAAATCTTCTCCATTCGTGTTGATTATTAATTCACCCGCGGCTTCCGGCTGATCGTCTGCAGTCACCCGGGATACATCTCTGTCAGCTTCACCGCTGCCACAGGATACAACAAGGGAAAGAATCAGAATTGTCGCAGCGAGCGTTGTTATGCTTCTCAAAATATCACCCTGCCTTTCTCTTAATGCGAACTATTGCATTTACTACTGTTCGCAATTATTTGAATTCCTATTCTTTTTGTCAATATTACATGATTTTTACCCGATTGTTTCAGAGGAATTCTGGAAATCGGAGAAAACGAAGCCTCCCCTGCTGACTGTGAAGTGCAGTCTGCTACTTCAACCTGTCAGTTCCCTCTCCAGATGCCCCAGACAACACGCCATGACATAAGCGGCAGTTCATCCGGTACATTTCTCACATGCATCTCAATGAAAGCCCTGTCGGGTTTCTGCATCGGAGTTGTAACTTCACCGCCTGACAGTTTCATAAAGCCCGTCTTTTGGAAGAAGTTATCGAGCCTGCTGCCGTTTGTTGTGTTGATACCGCTTTTCTTCAAACCATTTCTGACCAGATCGGCGAGGCCTGTTTCCGGAGATTCTGTAATTCTGGTGTAGTCGTACTCGGCAAATACGGCAAACAGCCCACCCTGAGACAGGTTCTTTTTTACCTTCTTCAACCATTTTACCGGTTTATCCACACTTGAGAAAAAGAAGGAACAGACGTAAAGATCAGCGGGAAGGGGGGTTTCTACAGCATCACCGGTGATAAAGCTTCTGTCTTCCGGGAGCAGTTCCCGATTGATATCCATACCTGTGTAAACAGCGTCTGTGAGAGTTTTCAGTTCCCTTCCCAGCAGCCCGGTTCCACAGCCAGGCTCGAATACCTTGCTGATCTGTCTCAGAGGAAGAACAGAATAGATGTACCTGCGCAAACGGGAAAGCTCTGCAAACTGTCTTTCGTAGATTTCCTTCAGCTGACTGTTGCTACATGGAATCCCGGCAGAAGACACCGTTCTTCTTTTCAAGTGGGCATCCTCCCCCGCACAGGCTGAATTCAACGCATTCACGGCAGGCTTTATCCACCCAGTCTCTGTTTCTGGCCCCCCGGAACAGATCACTGTTCCAGATGGAATCCCATGGATCGCTGAGGAAATTACCGGCTGATTCGTACCAGCTCTGGCATGGAAGAACTTCTCCGTCGGGTTCTATGCACAGGTTGTATTCCCCGGCTGTGCATCTTTTCTCTCCCAGATCGAACTCCAGCGGGTTGAAGTTGCAGTACCTTGTGGGAGAGTACCAGATAAACTTCATGTTCAACTCTTCAATCGTGCCGTTCATCGCCAGGATGGTGCTTTCAAGCTGGTCTGTGCTTACCGCAAATTCGCCCTCAAGGGCTTTTCCGCTGTAAATAATGGCATTTGCCGCCACTGAAGAAAGACCCAGTTCGTGTACGAACTGAACCGTATCAGCTATTCCTGTGTAATTCGGAAGCGTGCACGTTGTGGTTGTTATTGTATGTATTCCGG
>CAZOQQ010000157.1:0-5529 GCA_964582075.1 uncultured bacterium
AAAGCCGGTATCGGCACGATCTTGATGGTAGCCTCAACTATAACTCCGAGTGTACCCTCTGAACCCACCATCAAACGATCCATCTGATATCCGGACGCCTCGACACGTGTATTCGCTCCGAGTGTGACGATACTTCCATCGGCCGTCACAACCTTCATTCCAAGAACGGAATCTCTTGTTGCACCGTACTTCACTGACCTGACCCCGCTGGAATTATTGGCAATCTCACCACCGATTGTCGCTATTTTACTTGAAGCCGGTGCAGGAGGATAGAAGAAACCGTACGGTTTCAAAGCTCGATTAAGATCACCGTCGATAACTCCAGCCTCAACTTTTGCCAGGGTGTCTTTCGGTCTGATTTCTATGATCCGGTTCATCCTCTTCATATCCAGCACGATCCCACCCCTTATGGGAACAACCTGGCCGGACATTCCCGAACCGGAACCTCTCGGTATTACTGGTATACGGTTATCGTTCGCGTACCTGAGAATCTCCTGAATGTCCTTTACGGAACCAGGTCTTACGACAACCTGGGGAACAGCCGTGTGAATGGACGAATCAGAACCGTATACGTACAATTCCGCGGGATCATCCGATACATTTCCCGCACCGGCAATATCCGCAAGTACGCTGGTGAGTCCTTCCTTCATAATCAAATCCCTTTCTCAGCGGGAATAATTCCTGAGGAAACAATTATTTCAGCTTCCCCTGTAGCATTGACTGAAACAGCGCGGACAGACATTCCACGATATCCATGGGTCAATGAACATTATTACAAGAGAGAATACATCAGGCAAAGCCGCCCTGTCAAGCATACGGAGATATACCTGAAATCAGAAAAAAGAAACGATTATGGGGCTGGTAAAAAACCGATTAACAAATCAGCTTTACCGTCAAAAGTACCGAATGTCCCGCCCGAAAGATAGTTCGGCTAGAAAATATCGATCCCCCTGGCCAGAGCCGCCTTACCTCTGTAGTCGGGAAGCAGCAGGGGTGCTTTTCTGTCGGTATCTATATCCGCGGCCTTCAGTTCGTCAACATATTTCTCGACGTGTTTCAGCCCGGGTTTACCGATTTCCACACCTTTCCTGACATATTCCGCCGAGTGTATACCCGCGCGCCTTCCGAACACCATGCAATCAAGCGTGGAGTTACCCATGAGCCGGTTCTTCCCGTGAACTCCTCCTGAAATCTCACCGGCCACAAATAAACCCTTTGTATTAGTGGAGCACTCGGGATCGGTCTCTATTCCACCATTCTGATAGTGAAGAGTCGGAAACACAAGCACCGGATCTTTTACCATATCGACTCCGAACCTCTGGAACATTCGTACCATGGCCGGAAAAGCCTTCTCGGTAGCGCCTGGTCCGTTGATTATGTCTATCAGAGGGGTATCCAGCCATATGCCTTTCATACCGGTTGGGGTTTTAACACCGTTATCGCGGATATAACATTCTCTGATGAACGACGCGGCTTCAACATCTCTTGGTTCCAGCGGAAAGACGAACTCTTCCCCGTCCTTGTTCACCGGTTGGGCACCACTTGTGCGAAGCTTCTCGGTTAGAAGCAATCCTATGATCTGCTGAGGATATGCGGCGCCGGTAGGGTGATACTGAACTGTATCGGGATCTCTCAGCCTGGCACCTGTCCTGTATGCCATAACGGGGCCGTCGTATGTTGCCCCGTAATGGTTGGTCGTCGGAAAACCTCTTATATGAAGCCTGCCGAATCCACCGGTGGCAAGAACGGTTGCCTTTGATCTGACAATTTTGTACTCGTCGGTCTCCATGTTCCATAGTACCGCGCCCACAACCTTGTTATCGTTATCCGTTAAAAGCTCTATAGCCGGGAAGAACTCGAGTACAGGTATTTTCCTGTTTCTGAACTCATCACGAAGGACTCTCAGTTCCTCCATACCGGTGTAATCCTCACAGGCATGCATTCTTCTTCTCGCTGTGCCTCCTCCGGTAAGCTCGACAAAATGGCCATCATCCTGTTTGTCGAAAAGAGCACCAAGTTCCTCAAGCCACTTTATGACGCCCGGGGCATCCTCAACAAGAGCCCGAAGCACATCCGGCTTATTTGTATAATGACCGCCGCCCATAGCGTCTATGTAATGTAATACGGGTGAATCATCAGGTCTGTCCGCGGCCTGGGTCCCGCCCTGGGCCATCATCGAGTTGGCATCACCGTGTCGCAGTTTGTTGGTCAGAAGAATTCTGTCCGCAGGTATTCCATTGTCGTTCGCAAGCAACGCCGCGCTTGTTCCCGCAAGACCTCCACCAATAATCAGAATGTCTGTTTCGTAATCAACGGTGGACAAATCAAGCCTGTCAGGATCAACCAGAGGATACGCTTCAAGAAGATCAGCCACTTCGTTAGGTACAATATCTCCCTGATTGGGCCCGATTCTCAGCTTTCTTTTGCCTCCGGGGGCGTAATCGGGGTGACAGAGATCCAGAATATCTTCCCTTTCTCCGGGTGTCATCTGATCAACTAATTTTCCGATCCTTCGAGCACGTGTTTTCTCGACCAGATCAATTGATTCACGCATATAGGTTGGATATCCACCGACAAATTCAAGTTCGGCCATTGCAAAGCCTCCTAATATACTTCTCTTGTATTCTGCTGTTCAGTATATACTTTTTGAAATTCTTCTACACTAAGATTCATAACTTCTTCAAATTTCTTATCGAATTCCCCGTTCTCAATTTCCTCAACTCTCTTCTCCGTATATTCGTCCCGAGAAAGACCGTACCTGCCGTACATTCTTCTGCCGAACTGCGCGACATGGTACTGTACGATCTCCGCCGGACATCTTATTGCGCAAAGACCGCACTGTATACATTCAAAGGAAAGTTCAGCAACTTTCCGGTAATCCCCTTTGAGAGCAGCCTGAACGTAATCCATAACCTGGAGGTCCTGCGGACAGGCCTTTGTGCATGTATTACAGCTGACGCACCTGGCCACTTCAGGAAAGTACTTAAGAAACACTGAAGCTTCGTATTTCTCTTCCTCAACTTCGTACAGGGGTTTTTCGGCTGGCGAAAACGGAATCTGCACCAGATACATACCATCTTCCACTCTTGTCTGGCACGCCATCGCGGTTTGAAGTTTGTACTCACCCTTGAGACGGTACACGGTTGAACAGGCACCGCAAAAACCCGCCCTGCATCCGCAGCTTCTTATAAGCCTGTACCCCGCGTACTCAAGAGCCTGCATAATCGTAAGACCTGCAGGTACCTGATACGCTTTACCCAGGAAATAAATTTCCACCCAGTGTTCAACGTCTTTTTTGTCAATACCTGATACGACGCCTTTGCTTGCGTCCCTCACGATATCCATAATGGCTATTTTCTTTTCAGGCATAATTACCTCTCACTTTAAAAGACCCTTTTCTTTCAAAAGCGGTCGCGGATCTACAAAATTGTCTTCAAATCCGAAATATTTTTCATCAAGTCCGAACGCAAGAGCCATAAGCTGGGTAAAATACAGTACAGGCATAGGCTCAAATTCAGGATGTATTTCCATGACTTCTTTCTGCCTGTCTGCAAGGTTGAACAAACATAATGGACAGCTTGACGTAATCATCTCAGCACCATTCTTCCTGGCGCGGGTGATTATATCGAACGCCAGCTCTGCAACCGCGTACTTATCTCGAACCGTCTGATAACTTCCGCAGCATCTTGTTTTAAACGGATTGTCGATTACTTCCGCGCCAATCGCACTAAGCAGATCACTCTGAATAACAGGGGATTCGGGATCATCTATGCCGATTTCTCTGGGACGAAGCATCAGGCATCCGTAGTAGGGAGAAACTTTCAGTCCTTCAAGAGGATTCTTAACTTTATCACTTACCTTACTGAAATCAAGATCTCTCAACAATTCAAGAAAGTGAATAACCTCTGTTTTGCCCTGATAGTCATTCTCGAGGTACATGAATTCGTTCAGTACATCCAGCTCATCGGGTCTGTCTTTAATTCTGAGATCGGATCTTTTCAGAACGTTGAAACACATCGTGCAAAGCGCGACCAGTCTGTATTCGTTGTCCACTTCACCATTATCGTTCATCTCCTCGACCCTGATAAGATCACGAATGGGAGCCAGATGATGCATGAGGTCATCATCGGTGAGAGAAGTGACTGTTCCGCAACAGTTCCACTCCGGAAGTTCAACTAATTCGATACCAAGTACCCTGGAAACTTCAAGCGCGGATATTTCAAAATTCTTCGCAGTTGTCTTCAGTGTACAACCCGGAAAATATGGTATTTTCATTTTTATCCCGTAAACTTTCTGAAGCTGCTAACTATTGCTATTTGAGGAAGTATTGCGATCTCTTCATCCGGAATTTCGTTAATATCAATATAATCAATAGCCTGTCTGAGTTTAACCTGCCTTAACGCCTCGGCTACTTTTGACACATCAAGGCCCCTGGGACATCGTACCGTGCACGCGAAACACGATGCGCAGATCCACATGGCTTTTGTTTCCATCACTTCCGTCTGCCCCATCTGAACCATTCTCATTATTTCAGCGGGAGTAATATCCATTTCCTCCACCATGGGGCAGCTTCCAGAACAGGTGCCGCACTGGTCGCACTGCGTGATTATCTGGCCGGCCAGTTCGCTGATCTTATTCAAAAAGTCAACGTTCTTCTGAGTTATGACGATTTTTTTACTCATTTTAATTCCCAAATAGTTTCTTATGTACTGTTTTCCCCAGATTTTCCTTCTTTTCATCAGGAATCGGAGTCAGATTTCTAACGAATTCAGCTAAACTGTTAATATTACCTACAAAGCCTGACAGCATCACCGTTACAAACTGTACAAGGCGGACTCTGTCGCGATCTATACCGTATTCAGCCAGGATGTCCTGAACCTTCGAAATGTTCCGCTGTATGGTTGCCACGCTATGGGAATAAGGGTTGGATTTCTGCTCGCTTTCGCCGAACAGAATTCCATCCGCTCCCAGGCTGAAAGCATTGAGCATAAGTTCCGGTGTTATTCTGCTTCCGCTCGGTATGCGAATTATCCTGGAATCCAGTGAGTACGCCTTTTTCGCGGTACCCACATTGTCAGCCAGCCTGTAACACGTCATATCGTCAGCGAACACCAGCACCCGGTATTCGCCGTCCTTCTTATCGGAAAGCGCCGCTTCAACTTCAGCGTACAGCTGATCGTTTGTATAGCAATGAAGATCAAGCGCGTTCTGAGGACAATACGAAGTGCAGCTGCCGCAACCTTTACAAAGAGCTTCGTTGATCTCGGCCACTTCTGACCCGCTGTCCGATTCACGTTTCACAATCGATATCGCGTTCATGGGACACTTCTCAACACAAAGACCGCAGCCGTCACACAAATCCTCGTGGATGAAAGCCAGGACAGGATCTACATCGTACTCACCCTTGTTCATCAGCCTTATCGCTCTGGCTGCCGCCGCGCTGCCCTGAGCTACGGTATCCGGAATGTCTTTTGGACCCTGAACCGTACCGGCAAGAAATACACCGTCCGTAAGAGTATCAACAGGCCT
>CAZOQQ010000158.1:0-5527 GCA_964582075.1 uncultured bacterium
CCCTTGCCGCCGGGTCAACTCCGGACATTCTGAGAACTTCCAGAGATGCTTCCTTTCCAAGTAAAGGTTTCAGGTTATTGAGAATGGTTTTTCTCCTCATTGAAAACGATACTTTCACAATTCTTCTGAATCTACCGTACAATTCATTGTCAACCAATGGCTTACTTCGCCTCTTAAGAACAATAACCCTGGAAACGACTCCGGGAACCGGGTAGAAATCCTCCGGAAATACATCGACAAGGTTCTCTGCCGCGAACATGGGCCATATCTGCAGTGAAAGCTTACCGTAATTCTTTCCACCGTCAAGGGTAGTCAATCTGACTGCGACTTCTCTCTGAAGCATGATGACCGCCTTTTGAACATGCCTGAAACTATCTTCAATCAATCTGAAAAGTATCGGGGAGGATATGGAATATGGAAGATTACCCGCGATTGTACCGAATGGATAACCCGGTAATTCTGAAGGATTAACCTTGAGGTAGTCTGCATGAATAACACGCAGTTTCCCTCCCTCAAATCTTCTGCGAAGGAAAGAAACCATCCTTTCGGATATTTCCACGGCGGAAAGTGATTCTGAACGCGGCAGCAATTTTTCCGTCAGGGAACCGAATCCCGGGCCGATTTCAAGAACACTGCCTTCCTCCGGGATTTCAGCGGCAATTCTTGAAGCTACCGAAGAGTTAACAAGAAAATTCTGGCCCAGTCTCTTATCCGGATTAAGCCCTGTTTCCTTCATATATCTGATCAGATCTGTAAGCAGCATTATCTATCCTCTTGCGCGAAACGGAAGGTTAAGGTTCCCAGCCAGTTCCCGAACCGGGCCCATATCCAACCCCGGGTATTTTACAGCGGTCAGACGGACTGAAGCAATCTTTTCTGCCAGTTCAATGAATTTCATCATGCTGTCCCAGGCGGTCGCCTCAGCAGGGCGGCAGATTCTGTTGTACTCCTCCCGGCTGGACGCATTCAGACTTACGCTTACCGAATTAAAAGGTGCAAGAAGTTCAGCGGTTTCCTCGAAAGATAACCTTTCCAGGCAGGTTCCGTTTGTATTCAGCCTGACTGAAAAGCCTTTTTCTGAAGCTTTTTCCGCCAGGTTTCTCAGGAGTTCAGGTCTCATGGTTGGCTCACCAAAGCCGCAGAATACAAGTTCATTCCCCATGTCGGGTTCAAGCAACTCGATAATTGCCTCGAGTCTTTCCCTGCCGGGCTCTTCGTGATGCTTCAGATAATACCCTTCGATTCCATCCGTCATGTTCTTTATGCAAAACCTGCAGTTGTTGCTGCATTTCCCCGTAATGTTCATGTAAATGTTTCCGGACAGGCGGTATGCAAGATCGGTTCTTCGCAGAGGTGACAGCTGCAGTGCTTCCAGAGAATTCCGTAAAAGTATTTCTGCCGTATCCTCATAATTTTCATCCCATATTTCCGATAGGGTTTCGGCTATGAAGCTGACATTGGAAGGCTCGTTTCTCCTTCCCCTGACCGGTTCCGGAGACAGGTATGGAGAATCGGTTTCGATAAGAATCCTGTCAACCGGTAGTGATCGCGCGAGATCTCTCAGCCGATCGTTCCTCTGGAAAGTTACCGGTCCCGCGAACCCTATGTAGTAACCTCTTGAAGCGGCTTCCATGGCAATATCATCCGGTCCCGTGTAGCAGTGCATGATAACGGGAACGGACAGGTTTTCGGGAAGGGTATCCAGAACCTCTCTTTCAGCGTTTCTGGAATGAACGATAAGGGTCAGCCCGAAAGCTTCAGCCATAACGATATGCTTTCTGAAACATTCCCTCTGTCGTGTCAGTGGAATCCTGTCGTGGTACAGATCCAGCCCGGTTTCCCCCACAGCAACCACTGCGGGATGAAGCAGTATCCCGGCAATAAAATCGGTACAATCGGAGGCTTCAGAATTCAAATCGTTTGGATGAACTCCCGCAGCTGCGTAAACACCGGAACGGGATCGGGATATCTCAGCCGCCCTGATACTGCTTTCCACAGACGTACCCGGAATCAGGAATTCTCTGACACCGGATTCCCCGGCTCTTTCGAATACGTTTTGAAGATCGCCGCTGAACTGTTCATCGCACAGGTGACAGTGAGTATCGAACAGGACTACGTTCTCCAGATCAGATCCTCCCTGTCGGGGCCCGTCGAAATCGCTTTTATCGGAACACCTATGAGTTTCTCAATGAACCGAACGTACCCTTTTGCGTTTTCCGGCAGAGCATCCCACTCCCTCTCCCCCGTGATATCCTCCTCCCACCCCGGAAGGGTTTCGTATACGGGTATGTGCATTCCAAGCCTTTCCCCGGTCTCAAAGAGTGAAAGATCGATTTCAGGGTCAAGTTCGTACTTTTTACAGATTTTAAGTTCGGGAATACCGCTTAGAACGTCAAGAAGGGTAAGCGCTATCCAGGTACAACCGTTTATTCTTGCGGTATAATTTACAAGAACAGCATCGAACCATCCGCATCGCCTTGGCCTTCCGGTCGTTGCCCCGTACTCATTACCCTGTTCCCTGATACGGTCTCCCAGAGAACCTGTCAGTTCCGTCGGGAACGGACCGTTTCCAACCCTGGTGGAATAAGCCTTCGCCACACCTGCCACCTCATCGATCAGAACCGGACCGATTCCAAGGCTGCTGCAGGCGGCTCCGGCTACGCATGAACCGCAGGTAACGAAGGGGTAAGTACCATGATCAGGGTCCAGAAGGGTTCCCTGTGCGCCCTCCGCAAGTACGAAACCTTCTGAGTCCAGTATCCGGGAGATAACCATCGATATATCCCTCGCGCGGGGAACCAGATTGATAGATTCCCGGTTGAACAGTTCAACCTCTTTTCGCAGGGATTCAGCGGGTTCATCTTCAAGCCCCAGCTGTTCTATACATTCTCTTGTAACTGCTGCTGATTTTTTAAGAAATATCTCCGGAACCGCGGCATCCTCCAGCCTTATTCCCTTTCTCATGAATTTTCGAACGTACGTGGGACCTATTCCACGCCCGGTAGTACCCACCGCGTTGTTTCCAAGAATCATCTCCTCGGAATTTTCAATGTATCTGCCTGCGGGATGAACCAGATGCACTTTCCCCGAAATGGCAAGCCTGTCCGCAACTGGAAAGCCCTCTTTCTCCATGTTCTGCATTTCCTCTGCAAGGGCGACGGGATCGAGCACGCAGGAAGCTCCGATAATTCCGAGTACTTCAGGCCTGATTAATCCACTTGGAAGCTGGTGCAGTGCAATTCTTCTTCCGTCTGCTTCAACCGTATGTCCCGCGTTCGCTCCACCTGAAAACCTGGCAACGGCACTTACACTTTCTGAAAGATGGTCGACCATCTTTCCTTTACCTTCATCACCCCACTGCAGGCCGGTAATTATGGTTACTGGCATTTTTTTCCTTCCATGAACTGGTCTTGAACGCACGGGTCATCCCGTACTATCGATAACCAAGATGGGAACCGAAGGCCAGTCCGGCCGAACAGCGCACCCGGACAGTTACCGGTCATAGTAAATTAGGCAGGTTACCGAGTAAAATATTCTTCAATTTACCGCCTGAAAAATCCACTTCTTCAGATCTCCCATGCCGGAGCCCGTTACCGATGAAACGGGAATAACCGGTCCCATATCCCGCGCTTTCACCACAGCCGTCGAAAGTCTGCCCCGCTTCAGCTTATCGGATTTTGTAAGGGCGATAATATAGGGTCTACCCCTTTCCTTAAGAAAATTCACCATGCTCACATCATTGGGAAGACCGGGATGTCTGGCATCGACAATCAGCACCACACCCCGCAGCGGAACCCTTTCCAGAAGATAGGAAGCTATCCATTCCGTCCACTCGATACGGTTCTTTTCGGGAGCACGCGCGTATCCGTAGCCGGGAAGATCCACAATGTAGTAATTCCCGGATACCGAATAAAGGTTCAGGTATTGAGTACATCCCGGCCTTGAGCTTGTCCTTGCAACTGACCGTCCACCGTTCAGCCGGTTAATAAGAGAAGACTTACCCACATTCGATCTGCCGGCAAAGGATATCTCGGGAAGCCCGTCCATGGGCAGGTATTCAGATCCCGGACAACTTTTCAGGAATTTTATGTCCAGTGAAGGCATCAGCGAATCATCTCAGCCGGCTTTTCCGGTTTCCTTCGGTTTCCTTTTCTTAACGATTTTCGGTTGAACCTCACCTTTGACAACCTCAGGGGTGATTACGAGTTTCCGCACATTTTCAAGATCGGGCAGATCGTACATGGGCCCAAGAAGAATACCCTCCAGTATCGATCTGAGTCCCCTTGCTCCGCTTCCCGCTTCCCTTGCCTTTCCGGCTATGGCTTCAAGTGCGCCTTCTGAAAATTCAAGGTCAATATCCTCAAGCTCAAAAAGGTACTGATACTGGCGAACCAGCGCATTCTTCGGTTGGGTAAGCACCTTAACAAGATCATCAACATCCAGATCATCAAGTGCCACCAGAACCGGAAGTCTTCCGACCAGCTCCGGGACAAGACCGAACTTTACAAGGTCGTGCGACTCCACGCGAGACAGTATATTGCTTCCGGGCTGATCGAAAGAGTCCATTACAGCGTTAAAACCGATCGCGTTCTTTTTGTACCTTCTCTCAATCAATTTTCCCAGTTCGTTGAACGCGCCACCGCAGATGAACAGAATGTTGCTGGTGTCCACAAGTATATTGTCCTGATATGGATGTTTTCTGCCGCCCTGGGGAGGCACACTGGCAACGGTACCCTCGATTATCTTGAGAAGAGCCTGCTGAACTCCTTCACCTGAAACATCCCTGGTAATGGACGGATTTTCTGATTTTCTGGAAATCTTGTCAATCTCATCAATATAAATTATACCCTGCTGCGCGGTTGCAACATCCATATCTGTCACCTGAAGCAGCCGCAGCAGTATGTTTTCAACATCTTCTCCAACGTATCCGGCCTCGGTAAGTGTTGTTGCGTCCGCAATTGCAAAGGGAACATCAAGAATTCTGGCAAGGGTTCGAGCAAGCAGAGTTTTCCCGACACCAGTAGGCCCCATAAGCAGTATGTTGCTTTTTTCAAGTTCAACATCGGAGGAATCCCGGATGGTTTTCAACCTTTTGTAATGATTGTAAACCGCTACCGAAAGAACTTTCTTTGCCTGCTCCTGGCCTACAACGTACTCGTCCAGCTGTGCTTTGATTTCCGAGGGTACCGGGAGTTTGTCCTTCACCAGCTCCGGAATTTCCACCGGATGATCAGTCTCCATATCAACGAGTTCACTGCAATACCTTATGCATTCATCGCAGATATGAACTCCAGGCCCCTGAATCAATTGTTTTACCTCGGTAATGGATCTTCCGCAAAAAGAACATTTTTTTTCTTTGGACATACTTTTCCCGTCAGTTTCTGGATGTAAGCATGTTATCCACAATCCCGTAGTCAACTGCTTCCTGAGCGTTCATCCAGAAATTTCTGTCTGAATCCTCCGTTATTTTTCCGAGCGACTGCCCGGTATGCTCGGAGAGTATACTATTCAGTTCTTCACGAAGTTT
>CAZOQQ010000159.1:0-5504 GCA_964582075.1 uncultured bacterium
GATCATATTTATCGTGAATTCCGCCCTGCTTTTACCCCTTTTCGGGCTCCTGTCGCGAATAATCGATGCCACGTCCTCTGGTAACATTTTCATTTTGAGTTCGTTACCAGCCGAAAGAGGTTCGTAAACAAGCTTCCAGATTTTATTAAAAACAGTTTCTTCAGGGCTCCGGGTTAAATGAACACCATTCGCGTCCTTCTTCAGAAGTCCCGTTTTCATCAAAGTTCCAAACGCGCTGCCCCAGCGCCCCCTGTCAAACATCCCGCTCTTCTGAACTTCCCTTAGGGATGAAGCACCATCGTCAACTTTCCGCAGCATCGCAAGTTCCGGGGTAACACCGGCTTCCAGGTTCAAATTGCCGACCGGTCCGAGTTCAAGATATTCTTCTTCAACCCTTGATATCTCACTTACAAGTCCTCTGGATAGAAGCCATTCCGCCGCTCTTCGGTAGGAACCTTCATCCGGAAGATCGCTATCCTCAATTATCACCGCATCCGATGACTCTCCGTTCTCCCTGAGGTAAACGAGCAGTTTCTCCTCCAGTGGATGCAGGTCTCTTTTCTCAGTCACTTGTTTCCTTCCTGCGCGGTTTTCCAAAGTTCGATATCTCCATCAAGGAACATGCCCTGCTGCGGTCTGGGTACTGCATTATCACCTTTAAGAACGGCACCGCATTCGGGGCAGACGTAAGTATCTTCGGAAAGTACAGCACCGCATTCGGGACAGATGAGCTGCAGTTTTTCATCGATGTACGTCATCAGTTCCAGCGCGGAAACATAACCGTTTCCGTTACTGTCCGCATCTCCTTCGGACCCCCGCAGAAGAATCGGTGTAAGAATTCTCTCGTTTACACTCAGATCCTCCCTTGCCGCTGTTAGAATCATAACGTTGCTTCCATCTGAGAAATCGTTGACAAATCCCCCGGAATGACACGCGTCCAGAAACAGGAACACCGGTGATACCGCAAGGGAATCGATCAGTGACGCGATTTCGTCATCCGAAATGTCTCCATCGTACAGACAGATGGACTCGTTCGCTGAATCCTGTTCTTCAGGACCTCCTGAGCCGGGGTATGACTGGTCGCCATGACCGCTGTAAAAAACAACCACTTTATCTTCATGTCCGGCTGAATTCAGGAGAGAAGATATTCCACCGATAAACTCATCGGCAGCAGCCATATCATCCACCAGAAGAATGACATGATCAGCCGGAATTTTCTGATCCTCGATCAGGAAATCGTAAAATTCCACAGCGTCCATACTTGCCCTGTTAAGAACATCAGCGGACTCGGAATAACCACTGATTCCCGCAGAAATTGCCCAGATTTCAGAATCAGGCGATGGTTCCGCCAGGTACGTTCTTGCTATTTTATTGATTTTCAGATTGAACGGCGTTTGTCCCTCTCTGTCATAGAGATACGCTGTTATACCGTACAACGATGTGTCTTCAGCGTATACCTCTATGGCTTCATCTCCCGCCGCGTCAACATTACTTAGCCAGCCTTCAGCGATCAGGTCAAAATCAGGACCGGTAACAAACATATCAAGATCAACATCCCTGTCCTCACCGGAAAGCTCTATATCCAGAATAGTCTCCGGTTCAGCTTGAACCGTAAAGAACGCCGCGGGTACACGCTCACTGATGATACCGCTGTATTCTCCATCAATTTCCATGGCTTCCGCCCTGTTCATACGAACGGTTGCCCCGCCGGATGTCTCAATATCGGCGAAGAAAGGTTCTATCCATACAGTATCTCCCGCGGCAATGTAGAGGAGGAATTCCTCATTCCCTCTGGCGGTAGCGAATGTTACAGCCGGTTCACCTGCTCCTCTGAATACCCTTACATCCCCGTCACGGGTTTTCTCGAAGTTTACGCTTACACTGAACAAACCTTCAAACTCGGGAGAAAATCCGACCGGTCGGCTGTTTTCGGAATTAACATCAATAATCTCCTTGAGCGGGAGCAGGTGCGATACGATGCCAGGTTCCCGGGCGAGGATTTCGTAGTCAACGGTTTCATTTTCTCCCGCGTCGAAGAGAATTACGTCAACGATTTCAGCATCTTCGTCAGGTTCCAGCATCAGTGTCTCGATGGATGAGTACGACCGTGAACTCATAAGGTATTCACCTTCTGAATCCCGGAGAATGAGATCAATATCGGCTCCTGGAGACAGTATTGCAAGGTCAAGAAAAAAATTGTTTTCGTGTCCGGGTATAAGGTATCTGTGAATCTCTCCGGGAGAAATCGATTCCGTCAAACCGGTGGAGTTGAACTCGGGAAACTGACCTGAAGGTTCAGCTGACAGACTGAACTCTCCCGAACCGGTTTTTCCATATCGACTTACGACAGCCGTAACGCATTCACCGGGAAGAATTGAGACTGTAACGGTTTCAAATCCACCCGGCGACAGGCTGCTGCCCCAGGAACTCATATCTGGACCGTATATTTTCAGATCGAGATCCGTTCCTCCGCTGCCATCCAGCCTGAATGTCCAGCTGCCACGTTCATCCGGAGTGTAAGTGAATGTTTCCGCCATTACGTTCCTGCCCAAAACACTCTCAGCGGGCCTTCCGGGGAGCAACTCTGCGGGATGTACTTCCTCAACGGAAAGATCAACAAGATCGGATGTACTTTCAGGATTACGTTCGAGACGAATAAAGAACCAGTAACCCGTAAAGGCTGATATGATTATCTCGCTGTCAGCATCGGATTTACATAAAATTTTACCATTCTCGTCGAAGGCTTCCAGTTGTACGTTATCGGAACCGGATACTTTCAGGCAAACGTAATCATCTTCCAGAATTCGCACCCATCCTTCTCCCGATGATACATCCACGGTTGCGTTCCGACCGGCCAATATGGTTTCAATTTCCGTTGATTCAGGAAGGACGACGGACAGGATTAATGACGACAGTACAATTGACAGCATGAAAGCCTCCACTGATTAAATTCAATAAGTCTGTTCAAACATGATAATATGCAACTCCACGGCGAAGACGCAATGATTCGATAGAATCATCTACAGTGGCTATTGAATGGAAGCAGTATCTGTCCTCTATTGAAATCGAACAGTTTGAAACAAGGTACTGTCAGACCAGAATACGCTTGATCCCCTCTACCGCCCGGTCAGTCAGTTTTCGATACTCCGACTTAACATCAGCGATTACGATCAGGATAACATGCTGATCTATTACTTCAAAAGATTGACAAATAACAGAATCACCGGTTTTTCCGCTCATTGTGATCTGATCGATCTGCTTGAAACCGGTCAGGTCAAGGGCTTCTTTGTTCATTTCCCAGATAAAACCCGCCAGAGCGGCAAGTGAGCCTGAATCCAGTCTTGATTCTATATCGACCACGGCAAAACCTTCATCCGTGGCCAACAGAGCTGCCTTGAAACCACCCTCACGGGCAATATGTTCAAGCTGCTTCTTTACCGCATCCATCGGTATTTCCGAACGATCTTTTCGACGATCCTTTTTGAATTCCATTATGATGAACTCCTTTCAACAAATGATCAGGTTACTTCAGACGCATCTTAAATGATAAATTTCCAATCTTTTAAACTCCGAAATTAAGGCGAAATTGTCAACCATGTTTCATATCACCTGTAACTTTAACCGCGAATGATTGAAAATCGGGCTCGGAGAGGGAGATATTCTCCGTTTCCCTGAGTCGCAACGCAAGATCCCAGCAGGATAGAAGAACGTATCCCAAGAGTCTGTCATCGAGTATCATAACCGATGGAACTATCTGCCCCGGGTATCCGAGTCGAAGAATAAATTTGTTTTCAGGTACATGTTGTGGCGGCCATACCGCAAATGTGACATCGAGGCAGGAGCTGGTCGCGTCCCCGGTTCTGAACAGTGTTCGGAGAAGCTCAAAATCCCCGCCAAGGTGATGAACGGCTGATCTGATCTCATGGCGTGTTCTCATTGAATTCGTTGCGGGAGATGGTAACGAAGTGCTGAACACTGCCGGTTCATCTCTGGGATATCCAAGTTCAAGAAGAGACGATGCTTCCGAAAGACATGCACCGAAACAGTTCGACGCAATATCAGGCTGCAGGGAAATGGAGGTTTCCGTAGTACCGGAAAGAAGATTCATCTGTTTGGACAGCTCCGCTACTCTTCCACTTGAAGGACTTCTGGCGATCTCGTTAACATGGGTTCGCAGAGTGTTGAATCCCTGCATCCAGACTTCGGATGTTCTTCCTCCACTCCATACGGCTGTGTAGTAAAACAGTCTGGAAATATCGTACGGGTTCAGAAAACTGGACGGAAAGATGGACATTCAACTCCCGATCTTGGATGATACCTGTCAACGATTTCCCGCAGATAAGTCTTATCCACGTCTGTGTATATTTCTGTTGTCCTGATGTCAGAATGACCCAGCAGCTCTTGAACAACCCTCAGATCAGCTCCTCCCTGAAGCAGGTGTGTAGCGAACGAATGCCTCAGGGTATGGGGGTGAACGGTTTCACTTACTCCAGCCATTTCAGCAGATTCTCTTACAATGTTCCATACGGTCATTCTGGACAAAGGATTCCCCCTGTACGTAAGAAACAAAACAGATACAGACTTTCCTCGAACCAGCAACGGTCTTGCCTTATCTATATAACGTGAAAGCCACCTAACGGCAGACCCGCCAATCGGAACAATTCTTTCTTTTGAACCCTTACCCAGGGGTCTTACAAGCGCTTCCTCAAGATGAATGCGGGAAACCGTTATTCCGGTAAGTTCACTTTCCCTCAAACCGGCAGCGTAAGCAAGTTCAAGCAAAGCGCGATTCCTGATTGAGAGTGGTGAATCTCCCTCCCATACCTCCACGATAGCTGTAACGGTTTCAACCGATACGGCATGAGGAAGCCGGACGGGCCGCTTTGGAGAGTGAAGAAGCTCGGCAGGGTTATCGTTCCGCAGCCCGGAAGACTGCATGTAACGAAAATACCCTCTGATAGAGGACAATTTTCGCCTGATGCTGACTGGAGAATAGCCGGAGCGTGAAAGAAAAACCAGGTACTCCGCTATATCCGCGGTATCCGCTTCAGAAAGAGTGCTCCCGCTGGAGTTCAGCCAGGCGCATAGATTGTTCAGGTCGTTCGTGAAAGCGGAGATGGTTCCCGATGCCAGTTTTCTCTCCAGAACAGAATACTCCAGATAGGAATCCAGTGTTCTATCCATTCTTTGTAAGCCATGCCTGGAAGCCTTCACCGGAACTCACAGGCGGTATTCCGGCAGAAAGATTTCCTCTTGTCAGAGAGACTGTGACACCTCTGGATTCAAGATCATGCGCGATTCTGATCGCTCTTTTATGATCGACACATGTTTTAAGAAGCGCCGGAAGTTTTCTCAAAAGATCCCATGATTCCCTGAGTGAAACTCCTATTACATCCCTGAGTGCTTCGGCAACAGTATCTTCGTCATCCGGTGCGGGCGGGCAAAGGAAGAGGTTAAGAACTCCATCTTCTGAAAATTCACCGTAGTCTCGATCGGCTTGAGTA
>CAZOQQ010000160.1:0-5415 GCA_964582075.1 uncultured bacterium
GATCCGGACAGTGAACCCAGACCGGTATCGGACCGATGTGTAACGCTGGTACTGTCGATAACTTCTTCCGTCCACGCGATCGACGAAGTGGATAAGGTAATATCGAAACTGTTCACTTCGGACAGTGATGCGGGATTAAGGAATATCGCAGAGGCTCCTCTGGTTCCGAAAACTTTAATACCTGCCATCGCAGCCGATCGAACACTTACAACATTGATGCTGTTTCCATGGGTCAGCGCGTCATGAAAACCGTAGCCGTTACTTCTTTCCGGAAAACCCAATAGCAGTACCAGCAGACCTGAACAAAACAGTACTACTGAACTATGCCTCGCGTAATGGAACATGCTGATTTCCTTCCCTTGTAGGTTAATTATCCAGGCAATAATACTATTGTGAACCTGCTTTATCAATATTGCGTATCGGTGAATGATAAGCATATTACCCGAACAGATGAAAGGGGGACAAATGGAGAAAACACTTGTCATTTTAAAACCAAACGCCGTACAGAGAGAACTGGTTGGCGAACTGATATCCAAATTCGAGAGAAGGGGAATTAAAATAGTCGCGATGAAATTCGACAGGATTTCTCTCGAAACCGCGAAACAGCATTACAGGGAACACCTCGGGAAAGATTTTTACAAAGGTCTGATTTCTTTCATTACAAGCGGTCCATCGGTTATCATGGTTCTTGAATCAATGAACGCGGTCAACATTGTAAGAGCGATGGTTGGTGCCACCAATCCGGCAGAAGCTCTATCCGGTACCATAAGAGGTGACTACGCAACCAGTCCGGGACATAACATGATACACGCGTCCGATTCCATAGAATCAGCGGACAGGGAGATAAACCTCTTTTTCAAGCCTGAGGAAATGCATGAATACATGCTTGCGGTCAGACCCTGGCTGTAACCCTCGGGTTATTTACAGATTCCAGTTCAGCCCGAATGAAAGCAGGGATTGAGAAAGCTTTATATCGACAGGATCCCACGCGGAAAACGCTAATGACTCTCTTGTTATCGAAGACCACGCGAATGCCCCGTTAAGCGTAAGTCTTCCAAAATTTATTCCCGTACCTACGGACAGACCAAATCCCTGACTCTCTACATCCTCGTTCCTGTCGATAAAGGATAGTGCTCCTCTGAAGGTCAGTGAATGGGAAGGCATTATTTGCCCGATAAGCCTGACTTCAAGATTACCGGCATCTCCGGGATCAACTATCTCCGCTTCGATTCCAAGCGCTCCCTGTTTCAATTCACCGGTATAGAGTATACCGCCGGCAGCAATTCGCGCATCGTAGTGATCCGTCGCCGATGCCCATGATACCCCCACGCTGCTGAGACTGAGAGGCATTATAATTCCGGCATGCCAGCAGAACTCGCTTTCATTCCATCCGGATGAAACCGTTGTGTCGTTATTATGGTTCGAGTAGTCTTCGTATGTGGAATCGTAACTTGTTTCTCCGAAACGCAGTCCGGCTGAAAAGCCAACGTTGATCCAGCTTTCCGGATGCCATGAAAAGCCCGCGTCAGATTCGTACAATCCTCCGCTGGATTTGAGTTCAAAAGCTTCAATTATGTCTCCAGTTATGTCATCCCGGTCGTAATATCTGCCTTCGAAAGAAAAATCCGATACTCTTGCTATTCCAGCTCCCAGGGCAAGTTTCCGGCTTACCTGGAATTTCATGGCAGCCGACATGTTGGCAAGAGCAATCCAGTTGAAATCATGGAATCCCGTGGTATCCATGAAAGACTCCGTAAGTACTCCGGGACCAATAGACATCGTAAGATTCGTTCCCGGGATGCGATAGATATCAGCCGGATTAGTCAGAACAGATAAAGCATTACCGAAGCCGATCGCTCTAATTCCGCCAAATCCCATCGAGACAGCACCGTAACCGGGTATCGATGTTCCGTTCCCTTTCGCATCAGCGTATCCAAAAGCCGAAGAAAGACCTGGAATGATAAGGAGCAGAAACGCGGAAAACAGTAAAATTCTCATATTATCCCCCTGGCTGATGTAATATTACGCCGGCAGCCGAAACTGCCGGCTGTTTTACGGCTTGTTCCTCAGGAATAGTTCTCCTTAATGTAATCGTACCCTCTCTGAACAGCCTCTTCGTTGAGCTTGATGACCTTTTCCGGTTTACCGGCGAAAAGAGATGACATGAGATGCTTTATCTCGCCTGGCTCGAACATTCCGGTAACAGCCGCGAAAACACCAACATTGACCATGCTCTGGACTCTGGTATCACCCAATTCGTCCGCAATACCGGTAATCGGTACGCTGTACGCTTTTACATCCCCGCGAACCGGTTCAATATCGATAAGCGTGCTGTTGTAAATGATGGCTCCGCCTGGAACAATTATCTTTTCGAATTTCTCGAGACTGGGCTGATTCATCGCGATAATCATGTTCGGCTCGGTACACTCGGACGCTCCTATGTTCTTCTCCTGAATTTTCACCGAACAGTTGGCGGTTCCACCGCGCATTTCAGGACCGTAAGAAGGAAGCCAGCTGACTTTGTAATTGTACTCCATTCCCACATTGGCCAGGGCTATACCAGTTGACATGATTCCCTGTCCGCCAAAACCGGCTACTCTAAGAGCAACGCTGTCAAAAGCGGCATCAGGATTCTTCTCCAGGTTCGAATCGATCAGTTCATCGTATCCCATGATTTTCTTGACTTTTTCCGGATCCATGACAGGAACCGGACGTTCGATGGGAGAAGCACTCTCCGATATATCCCTGAACGTATCCAGAGGGAACCTGGGAAGCATATTCGTCTCAATCCATTTCTGCGCCTCTACCGAATCCATTTTCCATCCGCTTGGACACATACTGAGAACTTCAACAAAAGAAAATCCCTTCTTCTCCATCGCGTTCTTTATCCCTTTTCGAACCGCTGTCCGTGTCTTCCTGATATTGGACATATCGTGAAGAGAGGTTCTTGTTATAAATATCGGTGCGGTTAACTGATTGATGATTTCACACATCTGAAGCGGGTAACCATCTGTCTGGGGGTTTCGCCCATAAGGCGTAGTAGTGGTTTTCTGTTTCAGGAGTGTAGTTGGTGCCATCTGTCCGCCTGTCATTCCGTAAATGGCATTGTTGACAAAGAAAACCACAACGTTTTCCCCGCGGTTGGCCGCCTGGAGAATATTGTTTCCTCCGATGGCCGCAAGGTCACCGTCTCCCTGGTAACTGATAACCACCGAATCGGGATTGGCCCTGGAAACGGCGGTAGCAACAGCGGGAGCTCTTCCGTGAGCAACCTGAAGGTTTCCCGTGTCGAAGTAGTAATACGCGAACACACTGCAGCCAACGGGACTGATTACAATCGTTCTGTCTACAATGTCGTAATCCTCAAGAGCTTCGGCAATGAGTTTATGAAGTATTCCATGACCGCAGCCGGGACAGTAATGTGTTCTGTCCTTCTCGGGTCCGGGTTTGTGCTTGTATACGTCAATGAAACCTCTGGGCTTTCTGAGTAACGTCTTCTGTGCCATAATCACACCCCATAAAGTTCGGAGATCTTTTCAAGGATCCCCAGGGCGGAAGGAACATTACCACCCATTCTGTTGTGCAGATCGGAAATCATCTTCCCTTTCAGCGCGAGATTCACATCATCCACGAGTTGTCCGTCGGACATTTCAACTGTGAGAATTCCCTTTAATCCCCTGTCCGCAAGTCGAGCGATTTCCGTCTCAGGGAACGGGAACAGTGTTATAGGCCTGAACATACCAAGCCTGATACCTCTGTCCCTGGCAATATCGACAGCGGAACGTATTACGCGGCTGGAACTTCCATAACCGATCGCGACGATTTCGGCATCGTCCATCCTGTACTCCTCCACCCTGACTTCGTTCTTCCTGATGGTATCGTACTTTCTCTCAAGCACTTTGTTCCACTCTTCCAGATCATCGTGATCGAGGTAAATGGAATTTATAAGATTCTTCGTGTCGGCGGTTCCATAGACAGCCCAGTCTCTTTTGTCAGGAAGTTTCGAGACCGGTTCGGGCAGCTCTACTGCCTCCATCATCTGGCCTATGACCCCGTCGGTAAGCACAAAAACAGGATTTCTGTATTTATCCGCCAGTTCAAACGCAAGCATCGTAAGATCACACATTTCCTGAGCCGAATTGGGAGCGAGTACAATTACCTTGTAGTTACCGTGTCCGCCACCCTTAACAACCTGATTGTAATCTCCCTGTTCCGGGCCGATGTTTCCAAGACCGGGCCCGCCTCGCATTATATCCACAATCACACAGGGAAGAGCTGAGCCCGCGCAGTAGGAAATACCCTCCTGCTTAAGGCTGATTCCGGGGCCTGAGCTGCCGGTCATTACCCTCAGACCGCATCCCGCTGCTCCGTAAACCATATTAATCGCGGCTACTTCACTTTCGGACTGAACGAATGTTCTTCCAAGCTTCGGAAAAAGAGCCGCAGCCGATTCTGCGATTTCGCTTGCAGGCGTTATGGGATAACCGTAGTATGCCTGGCATCCGGCAAGGGCCGCGCCGTACACGGCGGCATAGTTACCTTTCATAAGTTTTCGGGGCATCTAACTCACCTCCTCCGGTACATAGTTTTTCATGTACACTGTTACCGCGCTGGGTTCGGGGCAGACATAGAAGCAGTTGCCGCAACCGATGCAGCCTTCACCTATGTACTCCGAATAGTGAAACCCCTTCGAATTAAGTTTCTCCGAAATCACCAGTACATCTTTGGGGCATGCCGCAACGCACAGTCTGCATCCCTTACAGATATCGGAATTAATCTCGGGAAAGGGATATTTCCTGTCTTCGCTCACTGGTAAACCTCCCTGTTCATGTGAATAAAAGTGAATCGAGTTCTATTTTGACATTTGCAGTTAAGAATAACTAATATATGTAAACTCAACGCGAATCGCATCGGATTGAATCGCGTAATCAGGGGTAAACCGTAAGGTCTGTTCCGTCGGTTGCCATTACGAACGTTCCATCCTGATCGGTTCTGTATATCGTAGCTCCGTAGTTCTGAAGTCTCTGTATAACTTCAGCATGCGGATGACCGTACGGATTTCCATAACCTACCTCTATGGCGGCGTAAGAGGGGTTTACCGCCTGCAGCCAGGAACTGGAAGTAGAAGTGTGCGAACCATGATGCCCCACTTTAAGCACATCGGCGGAGATATCATCGATAATGCCCTGAGAAAGAGCGCTGAGTATTACGTCCTCTCCTCCATCTGTTTCAAGATCACCGGTAAAAAGGAAGGAAATATCTCCAAAAGTTACCCTCAGTATGATTGAAGCGTTATTCATACTGTTGCTGTTGAGGGGCTCCACAGGATGAAAGCATTCAACGGTAAGACTGTCATCCCAGTTCAGAATATCTCCCCTTCTTGGTGTTATATAGTTGGAACCATTGCCGTATATG
>CAZOQQ010000161.1:0-5384 GCA_964582075.1 uncultured bacterium
TGAAGCTAATTCCGATCCTGTATCGGAAGCTGCACAAAGTCCAGCCGTAGCGAAAAAGGATTCCTCATTCGATCCCTCAATGAATGAAGGACTGTTTTCATCGATTTCGGAACATGAATCTGTATTCCATTATAGAAATGGGCTGTTTCGAACATCGGAATTGAATCTTGATGAATTGAGATTGTTCTGCATCGTACTTCCGGTTTCATTTAAATGGAGAGGTATAATGTCTTCTCAGAACCTGCTGTTCGATTTTCCGGACCTGATGCCTCCGGATGATGAATACTCCATATACATGTATTTAGATGAATTATTAAGCGAAAATCCAGGTAATCTTTCTGGAATTAAACTTTGCCTGGCAGATTACAACAATCGGAGTGCAGTTATCGACCTGGGAAAGATAAAGAAAATGAGTTTGCCTCTTATAGCAAATCTACACCATTATCGCGCAGAGCGAAGAGATAAACTTGAGCAGTGGCTTGGTGGTAATCCCCGGGTGACTCTGCCAGGAGGATTCGGGTCAAAAGCCACCCTGGATAAAAACGGCTTCCATCTGAAAAAAAGGAGTCTCAGCTGGTCGGAAGTAAGTAAGGTTACTACCGAAACAGTAAACGGGATTGCTACTCATTTGTATGTTTTACCGAAAGAACGTTCTGGGGGGATGTTCGACTTCAAAAAGGGAAGATACGCTCTGGCAGGAATCCCGACACAGAAAAAGGAACTTTTTGTTGCAGAGTGTTTCTTCTGGAAAACACACTGTGGGGTGTAGGATAGCTGATATCCGGTATTATTCCAAGTCAGGGACGGGTATATCTCTCATGCATCTGAGATACATGATCCAGCGAGTCTGACCCTGAATTGCCAGATCCCGGGACATAGCGGAGCATCTCATCGTCTTATGGCCATGAGTATTGCGGTAAAGCAAATCATGGCCAAGTTCGGATAGGTGCCTTTGTTCCTGTTCAAAGTTTCTAAAGTGATGCCCAGAGACCCGGATCTGCGGGAAGATCTTCAAGAAGTTCGTTATTTATCTGTAAGCCGTATTTATCCTCGAGCTTCTGCATCAATGCCACTGTTGCCTCTTCTTCAAGTCTGCTGCGAACCATCAATTCAAGGGGGATTCTGACTTCATCCATAAGGGCTTCTCTTTCCGGTACGACATCGATCAGTCTGAACAGGACATAACCTGAAGTTTCACTCAGATCAAACGGTCCTATCCAGCCGGTTGTGTCGTATTGATCGATGAGGAACACCTCGCTGCCGAAACCCCCAGGAATTTCGTTCCTTCTTAAGGGTCTGGTAATTTGCGGGGTGGCTGTATCCGCCGAAAGATATGAAAATCCATTTAGGGTTGCCACAAAATCATCAACGTTTCCTCTGCCGATAGCGTTCCGACAATCTTCCAGTTGATCAACAGGTACAATAACAGCCTGAACCGAACGCGTTTCCTCTATAATGAGCGGTTCTTCGAGATTGTTGAACTGTTCCTCGATGTCAGAGTCGGAAACGGTAACCTGTGAAGAGATTTCCTTGTCATAGAATTGTTCAGATACAATGTCGTACAAATAGGATTCTGATTCGACTCGAAGTGAATCTACAAGTGCGGGTGCCGCATGCTGCAGCGTTTCCGCAAGAAACGAACCAAAGGACAGGTTATCGATGAAATAGAACTGCCAGGTCGATGAGGTCGGCTGCACATGAACTTCTGTTTGCAGAAAATCTATTTCATTCCGCAGCATAGGTGAAGTCCAGTTGCCGAGATCGGACTCGATAACGATTTCATCGATCAGTTCCCCGTTTCCCGAATAGAAGTCAACAAGTCGATTCAGGGCGGCGGAATCAACTGAGATCGAGTATTCTTCAACCAGTGAATTCCTGGTATCGTTCATCCAGCGGTTGTTTCTGACGCTGGCTATACGGTTGGCTGCCAATAGATTTATGGCTGCAGTATCCTTAAGCGCTTCCGAAACAAGAACACTGTCCGTTACTTCAACCGAATCAAGTCTTGCAATGATTCCTGATTCGGTTATTCCGATCTGCCCGATGGACAAGGTGTCAAGATGATTGGCGAGTTCAAAAGCAAGTTCAGGCAGGTGGTCAGGTCCGTGGGATTCCGATGAATCGGTACCCGGATTGAGTGTGTACCAGACGGATTTAGCTATGTGATCTCTGAAATACTGGAGATCGGATGGAGTAACAGAGTTTCTGGCAACAGATAGGAAATATTCGTGGGCTTTTCTCAATGTCATGAAGCGAAGCCAGGAATCCCTTCGGGACAGTAGATCGGGATCTGACATGTAACCTTCGGATTCGAGTTCCGCCTGAAGAATTAATTTTCCGGCATAGGCTTGAATGTACATTCTGACTGGATCGTCATTTCCAGCGAAATATTCCCGTTGATCCGGATTCAGTTCATTCCAGGTTTCCCCTATCTCAGAAACAGTTACGGTATCCGTTCCAACAATTAACAGCCAGGTGTTTCCCGTTGGGGCTGAGGAACCAAGACATCCCGAAATGAGGGACAGCAGTACCGGTAATAATACTGTAAGTGCAGTCAGAAATACTTTCAAGAAAGACCTCCCCTTTGAACATGCGAAAATTCACGCGCATCATCACTTAAGGAAACATAATGGTTTTATGAACAAAACTGAAACATACTTTACTGCAGGTAAAAAGGTGAAACAAAAAGAGAAGGGGCAAGAAGCCCCTTCCCTGTAATACAAAAGAACCTGATACTAGAATATGGTCTTGATGGATCCCCATGTGTTTCTTTCGAGAGAAACAGGTGTCTGCCAGCAGTATACACCGTCGGGTGAACTCTGCTTGAGAACCCAGAGTTCTTGTGCGGAACCGTAATCGGCCATCGTGCATCCACCAGCGGTCGGGAGTTCAGGGGTGAGATCGTAGGTAGTGATAAGAGCGCCTGATGCGTCGATCTGATAGAGCATACCATCAGCTGGACTATTAGCAGTTGAAGCCCACATGCAATTGCCGCTTGCATCCCATGCCAGACCGTACAGAGCGCTATTTGCTACAGCAGTTGACCAGGTTGTATAAGTTGCACTGCTGCCGGATACACCGTCCCAGGTTACCTGGTATATATTCGGTGAGAAACTGCCGGTGTAGAAATAAGTGCCATCCCATGCCTGGGCCCTGTTTGGGCTGACAGCGGCACATTGGTAGGAACCGACTTTGGCGTAACTTGAATTGTAGTACTGAACAGTATTGCTTTCACTGCCGTACATGTAGGTGCCGTCCCAGCATAAGTCACGCAGGCCCCATCCGGAGGTACCGTTCTGGTCGACTATGGTTACCTGGGAGTGGGGGCTGGCACCGCTGATTATTATTATCTTGAGCGGTCCGCCGGTGTTAACGGCATCGGTTACCCAGAAATTTGTGCCATCGTAACCCACACCAACAGCACGACCGGAACCTCCGAGACTGTCTACATTGAAGTAGTCAAGCTGAGTAAGAGCAGCTTCGGCCGCTCCCGGTGTACCTGAATTAGGACTGACATCCATATCGGATGCTGCAAAAGCAAGACCCAGTACACAGATAAGCAGAAACATGAAACGCATATCTTCTCCCTTCGTATGATGTATTTACCGGGTTATTTAATATTAACACCAATACCGGATGTCAATGCTGATTTAAGACCAGATGAGAATTATCGTTCAATCAATGGATAATGCGGATTACTGACCGATACGTCCGAATCAATTGTCCGAATCATGTTGCGGATACGGAGCATAGCGGCTTCCAGTTCTGCCGAATAACCTTTATTCTCGTACTGTACACGATAAAGGATGTCAGATGCCCTGACAAGTATTCTTTCAGCAAGGTTGTTTTCAGAATCGGGAAGTGCATCCGCGATAGAAATCATTCTTTCGGCCCGGGTAAGAGCCATTTCAGCAGTTTCCTGCGCCGACAGATTTACGAACTCATAGACGGCTTCTCCTATTAAAACCAGGCTCTGCACATCGTCGGGGGGGAACGCTGCGGCATTCAAAGCAAGGATACTTCGTTCCTGCAGTGTTACGGGAGCAACCCGGAGAGCGTTCATGTACGAAACGGCTGCTTCCTGGTCTCTCCCGGACGCTGTTTCCACTAGTGCCTGAAGCATCCACCCCTTCCAGTACGCGGGGTAGATTCTGTTGAACTTGCAGGCAGTATTCCGGGCTGCAAGTACCATTCCGTTATTAAGATAAGCCTGGGCCAGGTAAAGCCAGGTTCTTTCTTCAAACGGTATCAGTGAAGATGCCTTTTCGAGTGTTTCCGCAGCGTTGCCAGCCGATTCCATTCCGGACAGGCCAAGCAATCTGCCGCGCTCAAGGAGGCTGTAGCCCCTTACAATTATCACGGCCCAGAAAAGAGCGCCAGCCGATAGAACAGGTAGTACTGTTGAGGGAATACGGATCGTTCTGTCTATGGAAGGTCTGCCGAGGACAACGCCCAGACAGAGGGCGACAGGAAGAGCGCCAAGAGGAGTTGCCAGCGGTAGATCAGCGCTCATGAAAGGAAATACGCAGAGAAGAATGGCACCCTGAAAAGGTGTGAAATGTTTTTTCCGTGCGATCAGCCATCCCGCAAGAAAAACAACAAGAAAACCACCGAGCCCCCATTCTACCACCGGAGTAAGAATATCGGAATGAAGGTGATCTACCCTTTTCTCGGGATCTCCGGCAAGTATTTGTACCCTTGAACCGGCATCCTGGATGAGAGTAAGTCGAGACTGGCCGGTACCGGTTCCGAAGGGTAAATTCCGCATCAACTGACCTGTTCCAGTCTGCCATATACGGCATCTGATTTCGAGAGTGGGAGCGATACTCCGCGTGATATCGGGAACTGCCGTTACAAGGATCTGTCCCGCAAGGAGAACTGCTATGAAGATTCCGGGATGAAGATTCTTCCGAAGTTTCAGAAAGAACCAGAGCAGTGCGAGAATCACAGCTATCCATGCAAGAACGAAGTTTATCATGATCAGCGCGGTACCTGTAAGTACCATTGCGGGGATTCTTATCCGGGTTCTTTTGAATCCAGCGCCTGTTGCCGCTGTTACGAACCCGACGGCCAGGAGGGTCCCTGGCCTGTTGGTATTTCCCCATATACCGTCACCACGGACAAGTATTTCGATGACTGCCGTTATTACCGATGAGGTTAGAAGTGAGATCCAGATCGATCGGGAACCGATTGATCGTGCAATACCGGCTGCTCCGGCAATCGTAAGACCGAAGGAGAACCACTTCACTGCCGGGGGAATTCCCTGAAGCGGTATGGAAGCCTTTAGCATTCCGGCAAGAGGCAGAACAACAAAAAGCGCTGCGGTGGTCGCCGCCCATACGGGAATGTGTTTTCTGCCCGTCCAGAGAACAAGTAAAGCACAG
>CAZOQQ010000162.1:0-5370 GCA_964582075.1 uncultured bacterium
ATCACTTGTATGGTAGTAATCAGATCCGGCGTTGGACGCATTGTTTTCCCAGTTGAAACCTGTGAGTCTGTTGCCTCCCATTCGTCTTGCTGTTGAGAACTCGCAGGATGACATCATGTTCACGCCGTAAATATACGGGGAAATATCGATATGTCCTGCGGCTGTGTTAATCTGGTAGTTTACATTGATCTGTCCGTAGCTTGCGGAAAACGCAAGCAGCGGAAGAATCGGAAAAAAAGAACACACATGAAATTTCATTTCAACCTCCGTTTACGCTGATGTTGCGTATTAATTAAATCAAGATACACTGACAACGGCTTTCACATAGATTGGATTACAAACTTCATTTTATGACACCATTCATAGGTTGATTCAGATTTATCATAAAAATAATATGCATAATAAAATGCGGCAGTGCAACAGGATTTTGCAGGTTTACTGCGTATACCCTGGTTGGTTTCGGCCAGTTTTCCCATCCATGGTATTGTTTTATTCCAGCTTACGCATGATATCCCTGATACTAAGCAGCTTCTGGACATTTGCCTCTCCGATTGTACCTATTTACCTCTGATTATCGTCCACCTTCACAGGAGTGTAATAATCGTTTTGGTTAAAATAATGTGCGATATCATCATACGCAGCAGGAATCTCTGAGGAGGCTGCATGTTGTCAGGCAGCTCCAGTACGTGAAAAGGAGCTGCCCGCATATCCCATGTTGCGTCTCAGCGAATCAGTTTTACAGAGGTGGTAGACGAGTTTCCAAGAACGAACAGCAGAACTCCTGTGGGAAGACCTGATGCGTCGATAGTTGAAGACCCCCTGGAAACTGTCCATTGCCCGGCAATTCGACCATCAATGGAGAAGCAGATCAGGTTGCCGGACTTTTCAGAAGTTACAGTAAAAGCGCTTGAAAACGGAGAGGCAACCACAAGTTCAGGCAACAAAGGCGGAGCAGTTTCAATACCTGTAGACCAGTTCACAGCGACAACTGCGTCAAGATCGAACAGCCCTCCGTCTGAAACAGCATCACCGCAGTCTGTGAGCCGTACAAAACGAATCCAGTCCAGGTTCAGGGTTTCCAGATCAAACTGGTCTCCTCCGGAAACAGCCGGGTTTGTAGGATCTTCTCCGGTGGTAGGCATCAGACCAGCCAGTCCTTCAAGAGTTGCTGCATCCCACGGGAACTGAACCCAATACTGCCCGTCCTTGCTGACTTCCACGAAAGCGCATTCCTGGAAGTAGCCCGATCCTGTATCCAGTACATTTTCAAAAACGGTAAAGTCCGCCCCGTCACCGTTGATTACGTTGTTGTCTATAAACTCCAGCACAACCCAGCCATTCTTCCCCAGAGTAAGAAGGTTGTTCTCTCCGAATGAAGGAGCAGAAGGTGTCGCAGCCGAGTCAGGAGGGCCCAGTATGTTTTCCGGGTAGTACGCCTGTCCGTAACCTGCCCCCGGACCGTATTCAACCGCAGGTGACCCGTCAGCCCAGGGATCGGCAACAGCGCAGAGCAGTATCAGGGCAATCATCTGGAAGTAATCGCAAATCTTGCGGTTGAAGTTCCACTTAGCACTGTGTAAAGCCCAGGTGCAAAACCGGAAACATCCATGGAAACAGGTCCGTTTTCTCCGACTGTTACTGTTGCCGCTGCTCTTCCGGCAATATCGTAAACAGTGACCTGTGCTCCCTGACTGACACCGGAAACTGCGATGGCATTGAACGCAGGATTCGGATAGACGGATATTGTAATTCCCTGTTCACCGTTGCTTCGTATTCCCGTAAAAGAACCACTGACTGCTATGGCTGCGGGGGTGGGAACACTGTAGGTGTGAAGCAGGTTTTCTTCCGTGTCGTAAACCCGTACCTCTCCGTTCATGCCATCGGAAATCCAGAGGTATCCGCTTTCGTCAACGGCCATGCCGTTACCACCGGTGCAGAATGGATTACTTGAATCATGAAGAACATCAAGTGTGTTCATGTTTATGGAATAGACACCGGCACCCCAGGGATCCGAAGTGTAAAGAATGCCGTTTGCCGCCACGCTGAACGCTGGGAATCCTCCAACGAACAAAGTATCTGTTGCGCTGCCTGATGAGAGGTCGATAACAACAACTGTACCTTCATTGCTGCCGTAAGTACCGCTGCATGTGGCAAACAGACGACCATTCCCGTCACCTGTAACAGACTGGCAGTTGGCCTCAACTGTTATTGTATCAATTGGAAGTCCCGTGGTAATATTCGTAACGACAACAAATTTCCCTGTTCCCCATCCGCCGCATGCAGTGTAAAGAAGATTACCCTCGGAATACATCCATTCCGGATTCGGGCCGATTCCTGTAATCGAAGAAACTATCTGCATGGTTTCCGGGTTAACCATCACCAGGGAGTTGTTCAGTGTTGCCGATACCGCAAGGTTGCCGTTTGGAACTGGAATGGAAGCCCAGCAATTCCAGCCTGTTCCAATTCCCAGTTCGGTAAGTGTCCACGAGCCCAGTTCAAATTTCTGAAGAGTTCCGACATCCGTTCCGGAGTTTACAACGAAGGCGTACCCTTCACGTATGATCACATCGTTGGGAAACGTGTGCAATACACCTACGGAAGGTGTTACAGTTCCCGTTTCAATGTCGATGTGTGCCAGATTTCCACCACTTATGATCAGGGCATCTCCCGAAAAAAGAGCGGTAAGAATCAGGCCGATTGCAAAAGAAATCATATTTGACTCCTGTTCCCGGCCGCGTGAAAAATGTAAGGGAATTTCCCCCCACCCTTCCCGCGAAGGTGAAGATAATAGTGCCGGCAGAAGGTCTTCTGGCTTCCGGACTTCCTACTCCCGCGCCTTCTCGCAATTGTGCAATGGCATGTTGCGGTTTCGTTTCCGGTTACAGCGGCGGGGCCGCGCAGGACTTTAACCTGCTTCCCTGACGCTGCCGACAAGGGTAATATACAAAAAACAGAGTAACCGTTGAAGGTTATTTCAAGAAGCATAAACTTATGGCATGTTGATTTCAGCCGGGAATCTGAGGTTTATTGGAATGAATGGACTGCTTCATGAGCAGGTTAAGGGATTCGGAAATATGCTTTTCCTGTTGTTAATCCCGGAGTTCTGTCCTGTTGTCTGTGTACTTGAGATCAACTCTCAGTACCCAGGCATGGAGGCATGGCAGCTCATCTATAGTAAGTGCCGGAAGGGAAACGATCAGTTTCCGGTCGTAAAGCTTCCACTGAATACGGCACTTGCAACCCAGCAAACTGACTGCCTCGGGTAGTTCATTCGCCAGAAGGTCTGCTTCCACAGTCTGTGCCCAGTTTGTAAAGATTACGAACAGCTTGTTCGGTTTTACGGAAAAGCGCAAACTACCCTGTTCGGGAACAGCCCTCTCTGTTGTTCCGTAAATCGCCTCATCGTTTACAGAAAGCCAGTTGCCGATGTCAAGAAGTCTTTCCTGCATGATTAAAGGAATTCTGCCGTCTGCTTCCGGACCGATGTTAAGAAGAAAGTTGCCTCCTCTGCATACAACGTTGATGAGTTCGTGTATCAGCTGCTTTGAGGTGCTGTAGTCTGAAAAAGCTTCGGCTCTGTTGAAACCGTAGGATTTGCCAATTCCGCGGCTTTCTTCCCAGGGATGCCCTGAAATACCTCCCGGTACATCGTGATACTCGCTGGAAAAGTAATCTCCGTGCCTGCCCGGCATGTCTTTGGAAAACCTGTCATTAACTACAACTTCGTTTCTTACCGGTGAATCGTTGTAAAGCCAGGCGAGAAAGTCTCTGGTTTTCCAGTAGTCGGAGGAATAATCCCACTCCCCGCCGTCGGAGAAGATCAGCGACGGCTGGTATTCCGTGACAAGTTCCCTGAGCTGAAAGTTCATGTGAACGATGTATTCTTCCTCGGGAATACCGTACTTTCGGACAATACTACCGGGAAGAAAGTACCCGGTTTCCGTTCTGTGTGTTCTGTTGCTTTCCCACTCGATGATAGAGTAATAAAGCCCCATTTTGAGCCCTGCTTTCTTAACGGATGCGGTAAGGCTTCCAACAAGGTCTTTCCCCGGGCCTGTGTCTGCGGAATTCCAGTTTGTTTTGCAGGGGCTTTTTGTTGGCCATAAACAGTATCCATCGTGGTGTTTTGCGGTGAGGACAACGTATCGGGCACCGGATTTTTCGAAAATATCTGCCCAGTAATCCGGTGAAAACAGCTCTGCTCTGAACATGGATGCAAAATCACGATATTCAAAACCCGAGCCGTAATTCGCAGTGTGGAAGTCCCTGCCGCCACTGTCGGTATCGTACATAACGCTTGCATAGTACCATTCCGCATACGAGGCATACAAGCCCGGAGCAGGTTTTCTGTATGCGGGAACAGAGTATGGCCCCCAGTGTACGAAGATTCCGAATTTCGCTTTCTGGAACCACGGGGGAATCGGTCGGGAATCGAGGGATGCCCAGCTGTTACTGTACAGTGTTCTCTCCATGTTCTTACAGTACTATCTGTCACCTGTTCAACGGGTGCTATCTGAAGATAGCCTTGATTCCCCCGAATGTTGTTGTAGTAAAGGACTGTATGTTATCGGTCACTTCGAAGTTGTCAATGCTGAACAGAGGTACATGAGTACTGTCGAACCCTGCGGCAACTCCCGATAAACCTGCTGGAAGCACGTACTCTGTGAACACGAAATGTGAATTTACAGAGTTGTTTACAGAGAGGCTGATATCAACCGAATCGGAGCCTGAAATCTCTAAATTCAGCGAGTACCAGGTATCCTCATTCAGGGGGTAGAAGTAGTCCTGTGCAAGAATGTTGTACCCTCCTGTTGAGTCAACATAGGCAATAAACGTGGAACCAACCGGAGGAATCATAGCGAACATGCCGGCTATATAGGATTCGGATGAAAACCCGTTTATTCTGCTCATAAGAGCAAACGCAGCTTGTGATCCGGTAAACTTCACATCACAGCCAATTGTTCCATCGGCCCATACACCGGCTCCCATACAGACGTAGCCGACGAACTTGTTACCGTTCCAGACTGTTTGTGCTATCCTGTTGCTTCCATCTTCCGCGATAATTAAGCTACCGCTGGAATCGGAAGAGAACCAGTAAGGTGAAGAACTGAGGTTACTGCCAGGCGTGTATGAATCAAAGTCATCGGTAAAGTTAGCCGCAAGAAGAACAGTGGATATAACAAGGATCACAATAAAAGACTTCATAGTTCCCATCCTTTCAGTAAATGAATTCATTTACAATATTAATATAAGATGTTGATCCGGTGCCGAGTATTCCGGTTTTTTGTACAGCTTTCCTGTTTTCGATTTTTCTGTTCCTGAACACCGTATTTCCATACAACCATTACACCGGGTAGTGTGTGGGAGAAG
>CAZOQQ010000163.1:0-5320 GCA_964582075.1 uncultured bacterium
ACTCCGACCTCGAAATTCATCCCGTTCTGGTCAGTGGCATAGCCCAGTTTCAGCTCGTACATATTCACCCGTTCTTAGATGGTAACGGTCGTACTTCAAGATTGCTGTCAACACTATGCCTGTACAAAGCAGGGTATGACTTTAAACGTCTCTTCACTATCAGTGAATACTATGATCGGGATCGGCCAACCTTTTACAGGTCAATTCAGAGCGTACGTGAGAACGGCATGGATATGACCAGGTGGCTCGATTATTTCGTTACAGGTTTGGAAACCCAGATGATCGAGGTCAAAAAAAGAGGAGAGCAGGTTATTCGCCGGGATGTATTGGTGTATAAGCACGGATTGAATGAACGCCAGGGAAAGGCTCTGGAGTATCTTATGCAAAATGGTCGGCTGACGATCCGGGATTTCGAAGCGCTTTGTCCTGAGGTTAATCGCCGAAGCTTGCAACGTGATCTGAAAGGACTATTGGAAAAGGAATTGGTGATTTTGGAAGGCGCAACCAACCAACTGTTCTATTTTCTGAAAGACTGAACTTACGACATTCCTGCGACATGACTAGCGACATACTTGCGACAATCTTGCGACAAGAGGAAATATAGATTTAATTCCCAAAACACATCACTGGGTACCCCGGCGGGAATTGAACCCACGTCTGTTCTCTGTTTCGGGAAAATGTAGAGGATTGTATTTTTCTTGCAGTTCGGTATGGCAAAGAAGTTTGATGATCGTAGGTCATTGAATAAATAGAATTTATGCTGTGCAACTTCCGCAACACCGGTATATTTAAGGCTCTTCCGAAATTTGCATACATATCCTGAATGTACAAATGTGGACATGACACTATATTTCAATGGCAAAACACCACTTAAGTCATTGAAGGAGCGACATGTCCACAAGCCAATTATACCACAATCAGGATATGAAGGGTGTGAAGTACATTCGTACCAGTTATGCAGAAGGAAAGACTACCTGTCACGGAGGGTATCAGAAGGCTGCATCAAGTGTTCCATGACTGATATTTACGGACACAATGTGAAATACGATACGGTTTAGAGTTCCGGCGGATTAATGGAATTATTATTATAGCTCAATGAAGATTCTTCATACATCGGATTGGCACCTGGGACGTTCCCTTTACGGGAGGAAACGCTATGACGAGTTTTCCGCTTTTCTGGATTGGCTTGCTACCACTGTTGAAGAGGAGGGCATCGATATACTACTGGTTGCCGGAGATATTTTCGATACCAGTACTCCCAGTAATCGCGCTCAGGAGCTTTATTATCGTTTTCTCTGCCGGATTTCGACATCCCACTGCCGTCATGTAGTGGTTATTGCAGGGAACCACGATTCACCGTCATTTTTGAATGCCCCTAAGGAGTTACTGCGGGCCTTGAACGTATATGTGGTCGGCTCCATAACTGAAAATCCCGAAGATGAGGTGATAGTTCTTTACAATAATGAGCAGCCGGAGGCAATCGTTTGTGCCGTGCCGTATTTGAGAGACAGGGATATCAGGACGGTCGAGCCGGGAGAAACCATTGACGATAAAAATGCCAGGCTCATTCTGGGTTTAAAAAATCACTACGCTGATGTTTGTGCCATAGCCGGGGCCAAACGGTCTGAAATAGAAAACAGCGGCCACTCGGAAGTACCGATTGTCGCAATGGGACATCTCTTTACTGCAGGTGGTATAACAGTTGACGGGGATGGCGTGAGAGAACTGTACGTCGGCTCACTGGCACATGTAGGTGAAAACGTGTTCCCCTCGTTTATTGATTACTTCGCTTTTGGCCATTTACATGTTCCACAACGCGTTGGTAACAAGGAAAACATGCGTTACAGCGGATCACCTATACCGATGGGCTTCGGCGAAGCAACTCAGGAAAAGAAAGTTGTCCTCATTGAGTTCGATGGTACCAGAACCAGTATTCAGGAAATTACGGTGCCATGTTTTCAGCAACTGGTTCGCATAACAGGCTCTCTCGACGATATCCGTGCGAAGCTGGAAGAGTTGAAAAAGGCGGATAGCCATGCGTGGCTGGAGATCGAGTATACCGGAACGAATATCGCTGCTAATCTGAAGGAAATACTCGATGAAACATTAGCCTCTTCATTCATGGAAATCAGGCGGATAAAAAACAGACGGCTGATCGACCGGGTAATCGGTACAATTGCCGATAATGAAACCCTCGATGATCTGAATGCAAGCGATGTGTTTGAACGCTGTCTGAACGCGTTTGATGTACCTGACGAAGAGAGGGATGAGCTGACCGTATCTTACAATGAAATAGTCAAGTCTCTTGAAGAAGAAGATGTGAATGCCGAATAGAGAAGTTGATTATGAAAATACTTGAACTCAGGTTTAAAAACCTTAACTCCCTCTACGGTGAATGGGTCATTGATTTCACCGGTCCGGAATACATCTCCAACGGAATCTTTGCTCTGACCGGGCCAACCGGCGCCGGTAAATCAACTGTACTGGATGCTGTCTGTCTGGCACTTTATGCTGCAACACCGCGTTTGGGTAGAATCACCGTAAATGATAATGAGATCATGTCCCGCCGGACGGGTGAGTGTTATGCCGAAGTGTTGTTCGAATCGCGATCCGGTCGCTTCCGCTGCCACTTCAGCCAGCACCGGGCCCGTAAAAAGCCTGAAGGTAGCCTGCAGCAGCCTAGGCATGAGATAGCGGAAGGCTGTGAAAACGGGCGAGTCATTGAGAATCAGCTCAGGCGCGTTGCGACGGTAGTAGAAGAAAAAACCGGAATGGATTTTGAACGATTTACACGTTCCGTACTGCTTGCTCAGGGCAGCTTTGATACTTTTCTGAAAGCGGATGCTGAACAGAAATCAAGAATACTTGAACAGATTACCGGCACCGAAATCTATTCGGAAATTTCCCGGCGCGTCCATGAACGTCAGCGTGAAGAGCGGAATAAGCTTAACCTGCTTCGTGCCGAAACATCAGGCATTGTGATTCTGGAGCCGGAACAGGAAGCAACGATTCGGCAGGATTTGAAAGACAAACAGAAACAGGAAAAGGAACTTATCGGTAAATCAACCGAAACAGGCAAGGCTATTACATGGCTTGGTACCATTGAGAGCTTGAAAAAGGAGATTCACGCCCTTGGAGAGGAAGCGGATGAGCTGCAGGCCGATATTGAGGCTTTCGAAGAGGAACGGAACAAACTTGACCGGGCAATAAAAGCCGCCTCACTGGATGGTTTGTATGCAAATCTCAAAGCAATCCGGAAGCAACAATCAGCCGATCAGACTTCTTTTGAAACTGAGGCGGCAGCGCTTCCTGAGCTGGAGACCTCCGCAAAAAAGCAAGCTGAAGCGCTCGAGGCTGCTGAGCAGTTCATCCTTAAATCCAAAGAAGATCTCAAAGCTGCTGCACCGCTGATACGGAAAATCCGATTCCTTGATGAAAAGATTGCTCAACAGGCAAAGGCCGTTTCGGAAGGTGAAGATAACTGCAAGAAGGATGCGGAAAAGATTGAAGAGGACAAGCAGACCAGATTTAAAGAGCAGGAAAAGCGGAATGAACTGATAGAAACGCTGAAAACTGTAGAAGAATATCTGAAACAGCATACACAGGATGAATGGCTGATAAGTGGACTGACAGGTGTTGAAGAACAGCTTGGCAGTCTGTTGTTCAGAGAGAAGGAGATAAGTCAAAAAGAAGCCGCTCTAAAGAAGGCTGGTGCAGCCCTGGTAAAGGCTGAAAAGAAACTTGATCACATAAAAAAACAATGTTTCGCCGGCATGAAGGAACTGGAAAAGGCTGAAAATAAGCTTAAGCAGGGCAAAGACTGTTTTGCCGAATTGCTGGGTGATCGCCTTCTGCGTGAATATCGCAAGGAAAAGGATACACTGCTTCTTGAAATGGTATACATCAGGAAAATAAAGGAACTTGAAGATCATCGGGCCAGGCTTGAAGACGGCAAACCCTGTCCGCTCTGCGGTTCAACAGAGCATCCATATGCTGCGGGAAACGTTCCTGTACCCGATGAAATCGAAAAGAAAATCAATGAGCTGACCAAGCTGATTACCAGGGCGGAGGCTCAGGAAACCATTATCAAGAAGCTGGAAGAAGCACTGACCGCTGCCGTTAAGAATCTGAATGATACCGAGAAACTGGAAACAAATGCTACCAATGACAGGAAGGCTGCCGAGGAAGCACTCCTGGAATTGAAAGATGGCCTGGGAAAACTTCGAACTGGCTTCGAGGAACTGAAGCGTGCGGTATCCGACAAACTCCAGCCTCTTGGTATTAAAGAAATACCGGAAGTTCAGATATCATCACTGCTTCAGTCTTTGAGGACTCGATTGAACGCATGGCAGGATCAGATTGCGAAAAAGAATGAAGTCGAAAAAGAGATCGTAGTCATCGATACCGGGATGAATCGTCTGGATGCCGTGATTGAGACCCAAATCACTTCCCTGACTGAGAAACAGGAGAATCTGGAACGGTTGAAGAAGGAATATGCCGCCATGGATGAAGAGCGAAAGAAATTGTATGGCGGGAAAAAGCCGGACGCTGAAGAAGGCCGTTTGAAGAAAGCCATTGAAGATGCTGAAGAAAATGAAAAGAAAGTCAGAAACCTGAACACCGGGCTGCAGCGGAAATTTAACACAGCAAAGATTCGTATCGAATCAATGAAAAAGCGCATTGAGCAGAGATTGCCGGAACTGAAAAAAGCGGAAACTGACTTCTTGTCGGCACTCGGACCGGCGGGCTTTACAGATGAAAAAACGTTTCTTGAGGCCGTACTGACCGGTGAGGAACTGGAATACTTATCTTCCCGGGCGAAGGGACTGGACAATGCACAAACGGATCTTGCGGCAAGACGGAAAGATCGGGAAGCGCGACTGGCCACGGAGAAAGTCAAAAAGATCACTGATGAAACTCTTGAGGAACTGGAGCCGCGGTTAAAGGAATATGAAGAATCCCTGAAAGAATTGCGTGAGGTTATTGCCGCTCTCAAGCACAAGTTGATCGAGAATACGGCGGCGAAAGAGCGGGTAGAGGAGAAACAGGTGCTTGTTGAAGCACAAAACAGAGAATGCCTGAGGTGGGAGAAGCTGCACGGGCTTATCGGTTCAGCTGACGGGAAAAAGTATCGCAACTTTGCTCAGGAACTTACTTTTGAACTGATGGTTTCTCATGCCAACCGTCAGTTGCAGGAGATGACCGACCGTTACCTGCTGATCCGTGACGATAAACAGCAACTGGAACTGAATGTCCTTGATAATTATCAGGCCGGTGAAATCAGATCGACCAGAAACCTGTCCGGCGGTGAAAGTTTTAT
>CAZOQQ010000164.1:0-5281 GCA_964582075.1 uncultured bacterium
CACAATCAACCTCCGATTCCTGCCTGCGACAGAACTTTTGGAATCATCACGATAGTTAATCATATTACCAGCATCGGTAAGAAGAGAAATTCTTTCAGGTACATATATTGCGCATCGTTAATATTCTAAATGCTGAAAACAGGGTTATCCGGTACGGTGATAACATTACTGAAGAGAGATGGAGGTAAGAGCAGCAAACTTCGGGTGCATGAAAAGACAGCAGGAAATCGGTATTAAACTTATTTCCTATACGGATAATGGGAAAATGTAAGTATTTTCCAGATGGTTTACTCACCTTTGATAAAGCCGAGGTAATTAATGGCAGAAAATTTCGAAAAGGCCATAAGGGAGATTTGTGACCGGAATACGAATGATTCCACGCGGATGATGGATATTGTACGTGAGGTTCAGAAGCGTTTTGGCCGGGTTTCCAGCAAGGCGATGGATATTATCGCTCTCGCGGTTAATTCTCACAGGGTGGAAGTTGAAAGTGTTGTATCGTTCTATTCTTTCCTGTCGGAAAAGCCGAAAGGTAAGTTTGTAATCCGTTTGTGTAACGATATTATTGATAAAATGCATGGTGTGGATATAGTGGCGCAGGCATTCCGCGAGGAACTTGGTATCGATTTCGGAGAATCCACCCCTGACGGAAAATTTTCTCTTGAATGGACCCCGTGCATAGGGATGAGTGACCAGGCGCCTTCTGCACTTGTGAACGATAAGGTGATAACAAGGCTCTCAAGTGACTCGGCAAGGGAAATTGTGAAGTCATTGAAGTCGAACGGAGACGAGAACGGTCTTTCGCACATGCTAGGTGACGGCAAAAATGCTGATCCCCTGGTCAATTCCATGGTTACAAACAACATTCGAGAAAGAGGCCCTGTTATTTTTGCTGAACTTAAGGCGGGAACAGCAATTCACAAGGCTCTGGCCATGTCGCCTGTTGAAGTAATAAAGGATTTGAAGACCGCTCGTCTTCGGGGACGGGGCGGAGCCGGTTTCCCGACGGGAATGAAGTGGGAATTCACAAGGGCTGCCGATGGTATGAATAAAGTTGTTATATGCAACGCTGATGAGGGCGAGCCCGGAACTTTTAAAGATCGAGTTATTCTTACAGAGCAGCCTGATCTCATGTTCGAAGGTATGACAATTGCAGGGTACGCAATAGGAGCGGAAACAGGGGTTGTATACTTAAGAGGTGAGTACGCGTACCTGAGGTCATATCTTGAGAAAGTGCTTGCCGATCGCAGAAGCCGGAAACTGCTTGGAATCAATATTCTCGGAGAAACCGGTTTCAATTTCGACATCAGAATTCAGATGGGTGCGGGAGCGTACGTGTGCGGTGAAGAGACAGCTCTTATAAACTCATGTGAAGGCCTGAGAGGCGACCCCAGGAATCGTCCGCCGTTTCCGGCTCAGAAAGGTTACCTTCAGCGACCTACATCTGTTAATAACGTGGAAACGTTCTGTTGCGTGGCACGTATACTTGATAAAGGCGCGGGCTGGTTCGCGGAGATAGGTTCCACCGGTTCAACAGGGACCAAGCTGCTCAGTATATCAGGGGATTGCAGACGACCAGGTGTTTACGAAATCAACTTTGGTATAACAATAGAAGAAATGCTCGAGAAAGCCGGTGCTGAAGACACCTGCGCAGTTCAGATCGGCGGTCCGTCGGGTCAGCTAATCGGCAGGGAAGGTTTCAACCGCATAATCTGTTACGATCACGTGCCGACAGGTGGTTCCGTGATGATTTTCAACGAAGAGCGGAACCCGCTGGAAATCGCTCATGAATTCATGGATTTTTTCTGTGAGGAAAGTTGCGGTTACTGCACACCTTGCAGGGTAGGCAACGAACTTCTCAGAGATCGCCTTAAGGTTATCATGGAAGGTAAAGGTTCACCTGAAGATCTTGATTATCTTGAGGAGCTTGGCAGAACCGTTCGAATGGCAAGTCGGTGCGGTCTCGGGCAAAGTTCTCCGAATCCGATTCTGACTTCACTCAGAAATTTCCGGAATGACTACGAAAGGCTCGTGAAGGAAAATACTACCGGAATGCAGCCCACATTCGATATCCACGCGGCACTTGCTGCAGGGGAAGAGGTACAGGGACGCAAATCCTTAATTTACGCCGCTGAAGAAAGGGATCCGAAATGAGCGATACAATAAAGTTCACCATTGATGGTGTCGAGATAGAGGCGTTACCGGGTCAGACCATCATGGAAGCGGCGGATAATGCCGGAATATACATTCCCCGCCTGTGCGCACATAAAGATCTTCTTCCTTTTGGAAGTTGCCGGGTGTGCACTGTCATGGTAAACGATCGTCCTCAGACAGCCTGTACCCAGCCGGTTCTGCCGGGTATGTCGGTAGAGAATGATACGGAGGAGTTGCGACGAATTCGTACAAGTATTGTTGAAATGCTCTTTATTGAAGGTAATCATTATTGTCCCTTCTGTGAAAAAAGCGGGAACTGTGAGCTTCAGGCACTGGGTTACAGGCTTGGAATGCTTGCTCCAGGATATCCGTACATGTTCAACGAACATGACATGGACGCAAGTCATCCGGATATATTCATAGATCATAATCGCTGCATTCTCTGCGGTCGCTGCGTTCGTTCTTCAAAAGAGCTTGACGGCAAGAATGTGTTTCAGTTCGTTGGGCGGGGTATTCACAAAAGAGTGGCTTTCAACTCCGATGCGGGGTTATCTGAAACCAATGTAAGTGTTATGGACAAAGCAATTGAGAATTGTCCGGTTGGTGCTATTATCAGGAAGCGCACCGGTTACACTGTGCCCATCGGAAAACGTAAATACGACTCCCAGCCTATCGGGTCCGATATCGAGTCCCGCAGAGCTGCAGTGAAGTAAGATTGAGGTTATGGATATGGTAAAACCCAGAATAGCTACCGCGTCACTGGCAGGATGCTTCGGCTGCCACATGTCTCTGCTTGATATCGATGAACGTATCCTGCAGCTTTTCGAACTGGTTGAATTCGATAAGTCACCAATTGACGACATAAAGAAATTCAGCAGTCGTTGTGCTGTAGGCCTGATAGAGGGCGGGTGCTGCAACGAGGAGAATGTTCACAATCTTCAGTATTTCCGTGAGAACTGTGATGTTCTTATTTCTGTGGGAGAATGTGCGATCATGGGAGGTATTCCCGCTTTGCGTAACAATATTCCGTTGAAAGAGTGTCTTGAAGAAGCGTATCTTAACGGACCGACAGTTTACAATCCGGACGGGAAGATACCCGGAGACAAAGAACTTCCATTGGTTCTGAACAGGGTTTACCCCTGCCACGAAGTTGTAAAAATGGATTACCACCTGCCGGGCTGTCCCCCGACTGCTGATCTTATATGGCGGGCACTGACGGCATTGCTTGAAAACAAGCCCATGGACCTGCCCTACGAAGTTATCAAGTACGATTGATGTAAAGGAGAATCTTCTTGAGTTCGATAAAAAAGATTGTTATAGAGCCGGTGACCCGCGTCGAGGGGCACGGGAAAGTCACCATTCTGCTTGACGAGAATAAACAGGTTACCCAGGCCCGTCTGCACATTGTGGAATTCCGTGGATTCGAGCGTTTCATCAGGGATAGACCATACTGGGAAATTCCCGTAGTCGTTCAGCGCCTGTGCGGTATATGCCCGGTGTCTCATCACCTTGCGGCCGCGAAGGCGATGGATGTCATCGTTGGCGCGGACAAGCTTACACCCACAGCCGAGAAAATGCGCCGTCTGATGCACTACGGTCAGATATATCAGTCGCATGCGCTTCACTTTTTCCACCTGGTTTCTCCGGATCTGCTCTTCGGTTTCGATGCCGACCCGGCAATAAGGAACATTATAGGTGTCGCCGGGAAATTTCCTGAGCTTGCAGTGCAGGGTGTCATGATGCGCAGGTACGGCCAGGAGATAATCAAGGTAACAGCGGGTAAGAAAATCCACGGAACCGGCGCGATTCCCGGTGGTATCAACAAGAACCTGTCCATAGAAGAAAGAGATTTTCTTCTGAAAGACATTGATAAGCAGATTGAATGGTCCCGCGGCGCGCTCAAGATTGCCAGGGATTACACCCTTGAACATTTCGATGAGCTGAAGGATTTCGGTTCATTTGATTCAAGCCATCTCTCGATTATTCGCGAAGACGGGGCGCTTGACCTGTACGATGGCGGTCTCCGCGCCATCGATTACCAGGGCGAAAAGATATTCGATCATGTGGATTGCCGGGATTATACCGATTACATCGCTGAGGAAGTTAAAGACTGGTCTTACATGAAGTTCCCATTCATAAAGAAACTCGGTCCCGAAAAAGGATGGTATCGGGTGGGGCCGCTGGCCCGATTGAACACGGCTGATTTTATTGATACCCCTGAAGCCGAAACTGCCAGGCAGGATTTCATGGCACTTACGAAAGGGAAGCCGAATAATGTTACCATGGCCTATCACTGGGCCAGAATGATAGAAGTACTTCACTCCGCCGAGAAGATCAGGGAGCTTCTTAACGATACCGATCTTCAGGGTGAAGATCTTGTTGTTAAGGGTGAACGCAGATCTGAAGGCATAGGTGTTATTGAGGCTCCCCGTGGAACCCTGTTCCATCATTACAGGGTTGATGAAAATGACCAGGTGACAATGGCTAACCTGATAGTATCAACGACCAGCAACAACGAACCGATGAACCTGGCAGTCGAAAAAGTTGCGAAGCAGTACATCTCCGGTACGGAGGTTACAGAGGGTCTTCTGAACAGGGTGGAAGTTGCCATAAGAGCATACGATCCATGTCTTTCATGCGCGACCCATGCGTTGGGGAAAATGCCGCTTATTGTGAGTATCGTTGATCATACCGGTAAGATCGTCGACGAGAAAATCACCTGATGAAGGAAAAGCGTAAAAAAGTTCTTATTTACGGGTACGGAAATCCGGGTCGTCTTGATGACGGCCTGGGTCCCCTGTTCGCCGAGGAAATAGAGAAGCTTCATCCGGAAGGAGTCACCGTTGACTCCAATTACCAGCTTGCCGTTGAGGATTCAGCGGAGATAGCTGAACACGATGTTGTTGTTTTTGTTGATGCCGCGGTTTCCGGAACGGAACCGTTTTATTTTGAACGTGTGATTCCCAGGAAACATACAAGTTTTTCCTCACACAGTATCAGCGCTGATGCTTTGATAGCCATGGCTGCAGATCTGTTTTCCAGCAGGGCTGAAGCCTACATGCTCGGTATCAGAGGTTACGAGTTCAACGGGTATGATGAAAAAATATCGGCAAAAGCCAGAAAGAAT
>CAZOQQ010000165.1:0-5281 GCA_964582075.1 uncultured bacterium
TCAGGTCAATGTATTTGACATGTCCTTTCGAAGTCACCCGTTTGAAGATCTGAAGGATGAACTCGAAAGATTACAACCTGATACTGTTGGTATTTCCATTATGACTCCTCAGCTTTCCGATGCCTGCCGCACTGCTGAAATTACACGGGAACAACTGCCTGAAGCCCTGGTTATAGCGGGTGGACCCCATGCTACGGTTCTGCCGGATGACACAATAAAAAGAACGGGAGCTGATCTCGTCTATTCCGGAGAAGCCGAGAGGGCCTGGGTTGCTCTGCTCAACGGAGAAGAACCCTCCGGTATTCCGGGTATGACAATGATGGATGATGGCAGAATTCATACAGTTCCGGGTTTGCTGCTGACTGAGGATCTGGATACGCTTCCTTTTCCGGACAGATCTGTATTCAATATGGAAGAGTACTTCGCTTCGTGGTACTCCATGGACAGAGTGGATCCCGGGCTCAGGGGTACGTCGATAATGGCAACCAGAGGCTGTCCCTTCACCTGTACTTTCTGTCAGCCCACCCTGAGCGAGATATTCGGAAAGGTAACGCGAAAACGTTCGGCTGAGTCAATAGTCCGGGAACTTGAACTGCTGAAGGAAAACTATGATATTGACGCTTTCATGTTCGAGGATTCCACTTTCGTACTCGATGCGAAGTGGGTCACAGGTATATGCGAGCTGATGATAGAGCGGAAGCTGAATCTGAAGTGGTGTTGTAACGTAAGGGCAGATCTGCTGACGGAGGAACTTCTCGATATCATGATATCCGCCGGACTTTCGAAGATCAATATAGGGGTTGAATCCGCGTCTCAGAGGGTTCTTGATGATATATACGAGAAGGGGATTACCGTTGAAGGAGTCAGAAAAGCCCTTCGAATGGCGAAAAAAAGAGGTGTTTACGTTCAGGGCTATTTCATGCTTGGAGCTCCGGGTGAAACGCTTGATGAGATCAGAAAAACCATTCGATTCGCTTCGAGGGAACCTTTCGATGATGCTCTGTTCGATATAACAACCCCGTTTCCACATACTAAATTGTGGGATCGTACAAAGGATCTTATTAATATGGACTACGAGGACTTCGATTGTTTCCATAATTCGGTTTACGATCTGGAAGGTTTCAAACCTGCCAGAATAGAGAGAATCAAAAAGAGAGCGTTCTTGAGGTTCTATCTTCATCCAAGAAGAATATTCCAGACACTGAAGACTGTTCTTGGTCCGGGATACATCAGGAGAACTCTGATTAAGGCTAAGAGGGTATGAATAAATCATTGGAGATAACTTGAGCAAAGTACTGCTTGTCAACCCGCCATCAGCTGTTGGCGTTTACGATAAAAGTAAAATTAAAGTGGCAATAACCAGCGCTCCTTTTATTACGCTTGCGACTCTTGCGGGGGAACTCTTAAGGGAAGGGCACCAGGTAAAAATAGCTGACCTGATGATTGAGACGGATCCTTTCGGAACCTACAGGAGGATCATTGAAGAATTCAAGCCGCGATATGTTGGAATTACATTCACGACCCCCCTGTTTCATGAAGCTGCTCTGCTTGCTGGTATGGCTCATGAAGCATCGCCTGAATGCATCACGATCGCCGGGGGAATACATGCATCCACGCTGCCGCGGGAATCCATTGAGAAGGGTAACTTCGATCTTGTGGTATTCGGCGAAGGCGAGAAGACCCTGGCAGAGATTTGCGCTGGTAAAGATTTCCAGGATATAAGCGGTATTGCTTTCGGGGAAGGCAGCGATTTTACCGTATCGCGTGATAGAGAACTTATTGCCGATCTGGATGATCTGCCGCTTCCCGGCTGGGAACTCTACGACCTGCCACGGTACAGATCACCCCACATCGCGAGCAGAAGGAATCCTGTTGGATATATGGAAACAAACAGAGGCTGCAACCACCACTGCACATTCTGCAGCCAGAGAATATTCGGACATTCGGTCAGGTCGAAATCCTCCAGAAGAGTCGTGGATGAAATGTTCAGAATGCTGGAGCTTGGATTCAACGATATTCACATCAAAGATGATAACTTCACCGCGAATATCGAGCAGGCCAAGGAAACGTGCAGGTTGCTGATAAATGATAAATTCCCGGCACCGTGGGCTCTGCCTACGGGTGTAAACGTGGAGGATGTTGACAATGAATTTTTCCACCTGGCGAAGGAGGCGGGCTGTTATCAGATATCCTTTGGGATCGAGAGTGGAGTGGCGGAGATATTAAACGGTGTGAACAAAAAACAGACTCCCGAGAGAATAAGGGAGGTCGTTGAAATGGCTCATAACGCCGATCTTGAGACTGTCGGCTTTTTCATGATGGGGCTTCCCGGTGATACGGAAGAAACAATGAAACGAAGTATTCGCTTCGCTCGTAGCCTTCCTCTTACCTATGTCAAAGCGTCCATGACACTGCCGTTTCCATCTTCTGCGCTGTACAGGCAGATAAAGATGGATGGAAGAATCCTTTCGGAGGATTGGGAAATGTACAATTTCCATTCGACATCTGAAGTCTGGAAGCATGAAAATCTGGACTGGAAAACCATCCAACACTATTACGCGCTTATTCACAGGAAGTTCTACTTCAGACCTTCCTACATCTGGAAGAGGTTCTGGAGGGACGTAAGAATGGGTCAACTCTGGGACGATGTGAAAGCCGTTTTTATTAACGATTGGTCCGGTTAGAAACAGGTGGTGGAGGCTTTGGAATTTGCGGAAAGATACGCTTGCCTGGTTCGGAATACTCTATTTATTCCTGTTTCTTAGATGGCACCTTCCCTGTACGTTCACAGTTTTCAGAGTAGTTTTGATGAGGTATCCATAGTATGGTTCTACGAAAGAACGAAGCCAATGGTACGAAGGATTATTCTCAGTAACGAAAAAGTATCTTCTGCAGTCATCGCCTCCGCTGTTTTTCATGGAATTTCTCCAGCTGTCACCACTGCCGTAAAGAAACTGAGGGTTGAAATTGAGAAAATGTTCTCGGGACAAATACCGGAATTCGACATGAGTATGTTCGATTTCAGCGTCTGTTCAGCTTTTCAACGGGAAGTAATCCGGGAACAGAGAAAAATACCACGAGGCAAGGTATCCAGCTACGGCCAACTTGCATCGCGTCTCCGAAAGCCTGCCGGCGCAAGAGCGGTCGGTAATGCTCTTGCCGGAAATCCGTATCCGCTGGTCGTTCCATGTCATCGAACGGTCATGTCGGATGGCTTGCCCGGAGGTTTTCAGGGGGGCTCGGAGAAAAAACGCGCCTTTCTTGAAATGGAGGGAGTAACTTTTGGACTTCTGGGCAGAGTGAAGCCTGAAAACTATTATATTCAAGAGGAACTCTGAGATTTCAGAGTGATACATTCTGATATAAAGCTCTTATCTTACAGATACAGGATTAAAACAATGTTGTGTGGAATAATTGTTTATTCAGAAGAAAAAGTAAATTTCAGTTCCATTAGATATTCGGGAATTTATTGTGCTGGTATCCATACTGAAAGGTAACCGCAGTGTACACTGAAAGTTTCAGAGAGAGATTAAAGAAAGAACTGGAAAAGAGCGAGCGAAACGGTACTTTTAAGCGTGAACGCATTATTACGACAAGACAGGGCGGCGATGTTGATGTCCTGAAATCGGGAAAAGTTCTGAATTTCTGTTCGAACAACTATCTTGGGCTTTCCGGTGATCAGAGACTTGTTGACAGAGCTTCCCGAGTGCTTGAATCGCACGGATTCGGTCTTTCATCGGTTCGCTTCATATGTGGTACACAGGATATTCACAAAGAGCTGGAGAGGAAAATATCGGATTTTCTTCTGAAAGATGATGCAATACTGTATTCCAGTTGCTTTGACGCTAACGGGGGACTTTTTGCGCCTCTGTTCACCGATGCCGATGCCATTATATCTGACCAGTTGAACCACGCGTCCATTATCGATGGTATCAGGCTGTCCAGAGCAAAAAGATATCGATACAGCCACGGTGATATTGATGACCTTGAGGCTGTTCTTATCCATGCCGGAAGCGCAAGAATAAAAGCGGTCGTAACCGATGGAGTATTCTCCATGGACGGAGAGATTGCACCTCTTCCGGCCATCTGTGATCTTTCTGAGAAATACGGCGCATTACTGATTGTCGATGATTCTCATGCGACCGGTTTTATTGGTGAATCGGGAAGAGGCAGTATCGAATACCATGGTGTTACGGAAAGAGTGGATATTGTAACATCAACTTTCGGGAAAGCGCTTGGCGGTGCATCAGGTGGTTTCACAGCCGGTCCCGCGGAGATTATTGAAGTTCTCCGTCAGCATTCCAGGCCATACCTGTTTTCCAATACACTTGCTCCTGTCATCGTCGGAACGACTCTGGCGGTCATCGATATTATCGAGAATTCAAGCGAAGAAAGGGATAATCTTCGAAACAACCAGAGACGTTTCAGAAAGAAGATAACCGAAGCCGGATTCAGCATCATCGAAGGAGATCATCCCATAGTGCCTGTTCTATTTGGACATATGCCGGATGATGCCGCGTTTGTCCAGAAATTCGCTGATGAGCTGCTCCGTAAAGGGATTTACGTGACAGGGTTCTTTTATCCCGTTGTTCCCGAAGGAAAATCCAGGATAAGGGTTCAGCTTTCTGCAGCACATACAGCCGAGCAGGTGGATATTTGTGTCGAAGCGTTCAAGGATGTCGGTAAAATACTGGGTATGTAGTAACTTATACTTTCCTGTGCTTGACATACGATAAAATATGTCTCAGATACCCTTTATGAGTACAAGAGATGCAGTCGAGTCGCTATTCGGTAGAATAAGGAGGGAACTTCTCTGTATTTTCTTTATGAACAAGGAACGATCCTTCTATCTGCTCGAGCTTGTCAGCATTCTGCGTACCGGAAGAGGTGGAGTTCAGAGGGAGCTTGCCAACCTTGTGGAATCCGGAATCATCAAAAGAGAAAGGGCAGACAGAAAGGTTCTATTCACACTGTCAGAGAATTGTCCCGCGGCGGAAGAAATAGAGAAGCTTCTCGGTAAACTTGTGAATCACGAAGAAATGCTGTCTTCCATGATAAGTGAGCATGGCATCAGAACAGCAGTTGTTTCCGATATGAGTGAAAATAAAGTTAAACTGTTGTTATCGTGCGAACACTGTGATGGATTGGGAAGTGAAATAGAAAGAATAGAACTGTTAACAGGAACAGTGATTGAACTGTTTACCGCAGAACCTTCCGGGTTGAGACAGTTCATAAGTAACGGTACCGAGTCGCGATGGATAAAGGGCGGGCATTGGAAGCT
>CAZOQQ010000166.1:0-5181 GCA_964582075.1 uncultured bacterium
CATTTCATCTCCAATAAGCATCATCTTTTCAAACTATCACATAGGATTACCAGGCTCCAACATGAACCTATTTAACCTGCTCAAGAATCCAATCGGTAGTTATGGATTTAGGTCGCTCTATCGGTCCGCCCAGGGCACGTGACCAGATTAACTGAGTCAGGACTCCCAATGCCCTTGAAACACCAAACAGCACGGGATAGAAATCGTATTCGTCTACACCGTAATGAACCTGCAGGCATCCTGAATGAGCATCCACATTCGGCCACGGATTCTTGGCCTTGCTGAACCTGCGTAACAGATCGGGAGTAACTTCGTAAAGAGTGTTGACGATCTGGAAGATCTCATCGTCGGGAAGATATTCCAGAGCGTATTCACGCTGAGCAACGTATCTCGGATCCGTTGTTCTAAGCACCGCATGGCCGTAACCGGGAATGACATGACCCTGTTTCAGTGTGTTCATGACGTATTCGGTAACCTGTTCCCTGGTTGGAACTCCGCCTCCGTATTTATCCTTCAGTTCAAGTATCCAGCGAAGCGATTCCTCATTCGCCAGGCCGTGCAGGGGACCCGCCAGTCCGTTCAATCCCGCTGAATAGGCGAAGTAGGCATCAGATAACGCGGAACCGACCAGACGCGTGGTATGAGCGCTGACGTTACCACTTTCATGATCACTGTGAAGGAAAAGATAGAGTCTCATGAGTTCCATGTACTCCGGATTCTCCACACCCATCATATGGGCGAAATTTGCTCCCCAATCCAGATCGGGATCGGGCGCGATATGCTTGTTCCCTTTGTAGGTTCTTCTGTAAACGTACGAGGCTATGGCAGGCAGTTTCGCAAGAAGGTTCATAACATCCTCGTACATGGGATCCCACAGGTCATACCTGGATATGCCTTCCCTGTATCTTTTTGAAAATATGGAATCCTTATGAAGGATCAGCGCGCTTGAAGAAAATTGTGTCATCGGACGCATATCCGTCGGCAGAGAATCCAGTATTTTTACAAGATAATCAGGTAACTTGGCGCGTTTCCGCCACTCCGCGGTAATTTCATTTACATCGTCTTCCGATGGCAACTCCCCTATCAAAAGCAGATAGAAGATACCTTCGGGAAGAGGCTGTTTCCCTCCGGGGGCTTTCGGTAACAGCTTGATAAGTTCCGGAATAGTGTACCCCCTGAATCGGATGCCTTCCATCGGATCAAGATTGGAAGTGTCACAGGCCAGGCATTTTACCCCTCGTACTCCTCCGAAGGCCTGTCTTACCGTAACTTCAGAAATAACATGATCACCATGTTCTTTGATCAGTTTACCGATACGGTCACGCATAGGATCGATTTTCTGCCGGAACTTATCCTTCAAACCCATAGCTCATTTCTCCTTATCGTTATCAATATGAATGTTTAATGAAAGTCATCTGCTTTCCTTTATGAAAGGCAGAAGACCTCCCGACTTAATAATTTCTACATCCCGTCCGGAAAGGGAATACTTCAAACTGAATTTCTTTCCTTTTGTCCTGTTGTACGCTTCAAGCGGTTTATTTTCGTTCAAAGAACTTATTACATTTTCCAGTTCAATGATATCTTCTTCATCAATATCATCATAGTCTTTTTCGCTGATAAATTCCAGTGGCAGAATACCAAAATTAATAAGATTGGAATGGTGAATTCTCTCGATGGATTTCGCGATTACAAATTTGACGTTAAGAAATGCCGGACAAATCGCTGCGTGCTCTCTCGATGAGCCCTGTCCGTAACTTAAACCGGCCACAATAATATTGGCTCTGTTCATTCCTTTATTTTTCAGACAGCGCCCTGGAAATGTTGGGTCTACTGGTTCAAAAACGAACTCGGAGTATTTGGGAATATTCGAGCGGTATTTCAGTCTTGCTCCCGCAGGCATTATATGGTCGGTTGTTATTTTATCACCAACCTTAAGCATAACCTCCCCTTTGATACCGTCTTCCAGAGGTTCCCCCCCGGGAGGATCGCCTATATTCGGGCCTCTGCAGATCTTCACATGTCCACGATCTTTTTGCGGTGGAATAATCATGCTGTCATCTATTCTGAAAGTATTTACAACCGGTACTTCAGGTACTTCCATTCCCGCTTCTCTGGGATCCGTAAACAAACCTGAAACAGCACAGGCGGCCGCGGTTTCGGGACTCACGAGATAAACATTCGCGGACGGAGTTCCCGAACGTCCCTTGAAATTTCTGTTGTTCGTGCGTACAGAAACAGCATCGGTCGCGGGCGCACAACCGTTACCTATGCAGAATCCACACGCGGACTCCATTATTCGCGCGCCAAAATCCATCAAATCCTTCAAGGCGCCGTTCCCGGTTATCATGCTCAGAACCTGTCTGGAACCGGGTGCCACAATAAAACTTACATCGGGCGGCAACCTCCTGCCTTTTACCATGGCGGCCACGGTCATCAAATCCTTGAATGAGGAATTTGTGCAGCTGCCCACGCAGACCTGGTCAACTCTCTTTCCTTCCAGATTTTTAACCGGACTTACATTCCCGGGACTGTGAGGTGTTGCCGTTCCGGGTTCAAGAACGCTTAAATCGATATCCAGTATTCTGTCGTATTCCGCATCGGCATCAGCTTTCAGTTCCATCCATCCTGTTTCGCGTTTCTGCGCTTTCAGGAAGGCGAGAGTTATCTCATCGCTGGGAAATATTGATGACGTAATTCCCAGTTCCGCTCCCATATTCGTAATTGTCGCCCGCTCGGGAACACTCAGAGTTTTTACACCCTCGCCACCGTATTCCACGATCCAGCCGACATTGCCTTTCGTCGTCAGAATTTCAAGAACGTGCAGTATCACATCCTTCGCGGTTACCCATTGTGATAACCTGTTTGTAAGATCAACTTTCAGAACTTTCGGGTACGTGATGTAGAACGGAAGCCCCGCCATCGCGCAGGCAACATCCAGTCCGCCGGCTCCGATTGCGAGCATCCCTATTCCGCCGCCGGTAGGCGTGTGACTGTCCGATCCCAGAAGGGTTTTACCGGGGAATCCAAATCTTTCCAGATGTACCTGATGACATATTCCATTTCCCGCCCTGGAATAATAAATGCCGTATTTTTCGGCTATTGTCTGCAGATACTTGTGGTCATCAGCATTCTCAAATCCCATCTGTGTGGTATTGTGATCAACGTAGCTGACTGACAGCTCGGTTTTAATTTCAGGAACCTGCATCGCTTCGAATTCCAGATACGCCATTGTTCCTGTAGCGTCCTGTGTAAGGGTCTGGTCAATCCTTATGCCCACGACTTCGCCAGGCTTCATCTCACCGCTTACAACGTGCTCTTCTATTATCTTCTGAACGATATTACGTCTCATGTTTTTTCTTTCCTCGTTTTACAGGATCTGCCTGAACATTCGCGGAACCGGAACAGAATATCTAAACGATGGGAACTGTTACGCTTCCATCCATCAGGAACAGTATTCCGGCATCCTCACCTTTAATTTCACAAGCAGCATCTATTGCTTCCTGAAGCGTGTCGAAAGGTTTGATGAATACTTTTTCCAGCACATCATCCGGCAAGTCAGTAACACCCCAGGTCTGAGCCCATAGCCCTATCTCCGCCATTTTCGCGGCTTTATGGTAACCAATCACATACTCTTTTTCAATTTTCTCAAGTACTTCTTCAGGGGAGTCGCAGGAACCCATAAGGTTCAGGAATGAATCATGCCCCACACCTGAACGGCACTTTGAGACGAGTATGATGATTCCATCCTGTTTGAGAGCAAGTTTCGCATTATCAATGGCTTTCTGAGATTGATACAGATCGATATCCATCGGAAACTTCGCAACCGAAACAACCACATCCGCCTTCTCTTTTATCTTTACAACGAAGACATCTTTGGCTTTATCTATCGCAAGGAAGAACGAATCGTTTATATCACCTGAAGTGGCGGCGTAAAGGTTATGATTCATATCAAGAACCGTCATTATTGCGAAAATATCCTTTTTTACGGTTCCAAGCGCATCAATCATATCTTCATGAACGGGGTTACCGTTCAATGCAAGGCTTTTTGCTTCAGTGCTCAAAGCCAGTTTATGGTTCTGCTCGATCGTCCTGTACGAAGCAATACCGGGAAGGAAGGATTTGCGGCCTCCGGTATATCCGGCGAAGTAGTGAGGCTCAACAGAACCTATGATGACTATCCTGTCAGCTTCAACTCCCATTCTGTTAACAAGCATTTCTGTACCATTCTTCGATCTGCCGAGATAGACCATGTTCTTTTCATCTCTGGAGTCATGAGCAAAAATGACATCTTTCAACTCCGTGTAATGGCTGCCGAAAATCTGGTGATATTCTTCCTCCGTGGGAGCACGGTGAATCCCCGTAGCAATTAAGAACTTTATATTGTAATCTTTAATGTCATCGTAGATTATATCCAGAACTTTCGCAGTAGGCGTTGGTCTGGTTGCGTCGTTTACAATGAACAGAACATCATTTGAGCCTTTAAGAAACTCCTTAAGATTTCTGGAGTTAACAGGATTTGATACAGCGTCTTCAATTATCCTGAAAGGTTCTCCCACCGGGACCGTATTCGGATTCACCACTTCAGGTGTACATTTACCGCTGATTTCCACACTTATTGTCGCGTCTTTCCCGTATGGAACATCTATCAACATGTTGAATTTACTCCTTTTATTCTTCTCAATACCCCGGCGGCGGGGTTTCCGTGACCTGATTCAACGGGCGCAATGTACAAAGAGTGTTGTATCCATTCTGTTTTCCGTTGCTGTAGGCTGTTGATGTGTTAGCCGACTCCTGGCAGTATTCACAGTTGAAAACAGGAATCCCGGCGGTTTTCCAGTACTGCAGGCTCTGAACGTACTCGGCGGTAAGGGAAACATCCACTGTTACGTCTCCGGGAATTTCGCCCGTATCAGGATCACCCCCGCCGTCGAACCAGATGGCTTCCTGCGCAATACCGTCGAATACGCGAAGATAATCCTGCCTGTAACCCATTTCAGCGGCGTTCTGAGCTATTATGATAAAGTCGGGATCAATATTGTGTACGTACTCCTCAATCCACTGCACGTACTCTACCAGGAGATCCTCAGGATCCCGCCCGATAGCCTGTGCCGCACTGACCACCGCGTTAAAATCGTACGCCTCAAGCCAGTCAAGATATATTCCGTCGTACCCGTCGTTTAC
>CAZOQQ010000167.1:0-5129 GCA_964582075.1 uncultured bacterium
ATCTTTTCGATTGGTTCTGTATCATCGTAAACGAGCATTTTCCTGCTGCCAACGATTACAGTTCTTCTAAGTTTCGAAGGCGAGAGCCAGGAAACCTGTACGTTGGCTATTGCACCGCTTGGGAAAGCAAGATTGATGAAGGCCACATCGGGAATTCCTTCAAGAACGTAAGCATGGCCGAAGGCGCTGACGGTGGAAGGTTCTTCACCCAGCCAGTAAAACAGCATGGAAAAATCATGTGGAGCGAGATCCCATATTACCGAAACATCCTTTTGATGCAGCCCGAGATTTACCCTGCTGGAGGTTACGAAGTGTATTTTTCCCAGTTCACCGCTATCGATAATCTCCTTTGCTTTGATAACGGGAGGCGAGAACATGAAAGTATGCCCGACCATCGTTACGAGGCCATTCTTCCTGCCCAGGTCAACAAGCTCCTCCGCCTGTGCCGTGCTTGCGGCAAAAGGTTTTTCGACGAACACATGCTTTCCGGACTGCAGGGCCTCCTTTGCCAGAGGGTAGTGAGAAGATACATTCGTGGCTAATATCAGAGCGTCAATACTGTTGTCATCTAGCATGTTTCGATAGTCAGACGTGTAACCGATATCCGGATATCTTGATTTGAACTTATCCAGGCGAACAGGGTCTGAATCGCACATCACAAGTTCACCTGCCCGTTTGTTGGCGTGAAGATTCCGTAGCAGATTTGGACCCCAGTAACCAAGTCCGATAATTCCCGCTTTTAACATGTGCTTCCTTTCATGTGTTCGTACCGCTGCTTAGTTTTCCGGTGAAGGAAAACTACAACCTGATGCTGTCACGGTAAAGCTGTGAGGCTTACCGTCATTATGACGCACCGCGAAGAAAACAACCGCATTATTCTGCAGAATGGCAATCCAATCCGAAAATCCTGAAATGGCTCCCGTTCATCTTGCCGTCGTGCTGCTTGATGATAACAACAGTGTAACAGCCGGAGTGCTGGACAGCCTCAGGATAAGAAATTTCTTTACAATTAAGATAATTGCCATATACTTGTAATTCTTACAGGTGCTTTCCTGTCCTGTACCGAGAATCAGGATGAAAGGATGTTGTAGTGAGATTAAAAAAAGTTGTTGTGATCGGTGCTGTTTTTGCTTTTGCAGGTTGCGGCGGAGGAGCAGGTGAAACCAGTGAAGCCGAGTCCGATTCTGCGGCAGAAGAGACACTGGAGCTGGAGATAACCGGGACAATTGGTATAGAAGTGGGAGACAGCAACTATGTGCTTGGGGCGGTGCAGCAGATAGCACATGATCTCAGCGGAAACATTCTGGTTCTTGACCGTTCTGCATGTTGCGTAAGGGTATACTCACCTTCCGGTGAATTCATCAGGCAGATTTCCCGGGAGGGCAGCGGCCCCGGTGAGATCCTTAACCCGTTTTCCATATACGTGGCTGAAGACGGAAGAATACTGGTGGAATCTCCGTACAGCGGAGGAATGCACGCATTTACTCAGAGCGGAGAATGGCTGGGGCTGGTTACAACGTTTTATAGCAATCCCCCGATGAACACCGTAGGCGCTGCTGGCAGTTCATACGTTGCCATGAGAGTTGTTGTGGACGCTAACGAAAGCGGAGAACTGGAAGTGGATGCTTTTATAGGACTGTATGAAGAAGATGAGGAACCAGTCAGGAAGTACTGGGAAGCTGTGTTTCCATTTGATCGCAACGACCTTACAGCTTTTCTGAAGAAAAGTTATATGACGCATGTGTTCACTGCGGACAGAGACGGAAATGTGTTCATTGCAGAGCTTACAAGTGAACAGTACCTTGTGCAGGGTTTAAGAGCAGACGGCGAGCTGTTTCTTGAGATCAGGCAGGATGTAGACAGGGTAGAGAAAACACAGCAGGAGATGGATGAGGAAGAAACCTACGTAATCTCTTACCTGAGATCTCTTGGTGCTGAGGGAGTTGCAATGCAGTTCAGCCCCGAGCCTTACAGAAATTCAATAAGCGATCTTGAGGTAGACGGAGAAGGCAGATTATGGGTTCGTCGAGGAACAGTATCAGAGCCCGTGTTTGATGTATACGATTACTCCGGTGAAAAACTGTTCACAGCTTCAGTGCCCGAAGCAGGTGACGATGCAGCTTTCTGGGACTTCACCATAGATGAATTCGGGATCATTGCATATTCCGCTAACCCCGAACTTTTTCAGCAGGTTTACATCCTGGAACCTTCTGACCTCTAGTCTACTGCAGCAACGGGACAATGGAATTTCCACAATCCCTGGATGTCCCATATGAAGGTATACCAGACCCCGAACAGCTCCCTCGATTTTCTTTTTCCGGTAAAGGAAAGCTACAACGGCCTGCTGTTGCGGTAATGCTGTAAACTTTAATGTCATTATGACGCACCGCGGAAAGAAAAACGGCACTATTCCTCATTATTCGCTGCGGTTGCCTGGCATGATATATGCTTCTATCTTAGCCACAGGAGGTAATCAATGAATTATGAAAAGCTGACTATTAAATCAAAAGAAGTTATTCAGGAAGCCGGCAGAATGGCAATCGAAGCCGGAAATCCTGAAATAGCTCCCGTTCATCTTGCCGCTGTGCTGCTTGATGATAACAACAGTGTGATAACAGGAGTTCTGGACAGCCTTGAAATAAACCGGCAGGCGATCAGGGATGAAATCACCGGAGTGTTGAGTTCTCTGCCCAGAACCCGGGGCGGTTCCGAGCCAAGGATGTCTTCAGATCTGGCAAAGGTGCTCGGAGCGGCTGAAAAGACCGCCGCGGCGATGAAGGACGAGTACGTCGCAAGGGAACACCTTTTCGTCGGTCTTTTAAGTTCGGGCGGCAGAATAGCCGATATTCTGCATTCAAAGGGAGTCACGGAAAAGGCATTCCTGGAGGCACTCGCTTCGGTAAGAGGCTCGTCCAGAATAAGTTCGGAATCCGCTGAAGACAATTACAAGGCTCTTGAGAAGTACACCAGAGATCTCACCAGAATGGCGCATCAGGAGAAGCTTGATCCGGTAATCGGCAGGGATGATGAGATAAGAAGGGTCATGCAGGTTCTGGGCCGTAGAAGAAAGAACAACCCTGTCCTCATAGGAGAACCCGGTGTTGGAAAAACCGCTATCGTTGAGGGACTTGCCCGAAGAATCGCGGAGGGTGATGTCCCGGAAACACTGAAGAACAAAAGCGTGCTGGCACTTGATATGGGTGCCCTTGTCGCTGGGGCTAAATTCCGTGGAGAATTCGAGGAAAGGCTTAAATCGGTACTCAAGGAAATAGCCGATTCGGAAGGCAGTATCATACTTTTCATCGATGAAATGCATACACTTGTAGGAGCGGGTGCCGCGGAAGGAGCCATAGATGCCGCCAATATGCTTAAACCGGCCCTGGCCAGGGGAGAACTGCACTGCATTGGCGCGACTACCCTGGACGAATACAGAAAACATATTGAAAAGGACGCCGCGCTTGAAAGACGCTTCCAGCCCGTCATTGTTAAAGCGCCCTCGGTGGAGGACACTGTAAGTATTTTAAGAGGGCTTCGCGACAGGTACGAAAGCCATCACGGGATAATTATACAGGATGCCGCTCTTATCGCGGCCGCTACACTCTCCGACCGTTATATCACGGACAGGTTCCTGCCCGACAAGGCGATCGATCTTATAGACGAGGCCGCCAGCCGCCTCCGCATAGAAATAGACAGTATGCCGGAGGTGATAGATGAGATAAGGCGCCGCATAACGAGGCTCGAGATTGAAAGGGAAGGCCTGCGCAGGGAGGATGAAGCCGACTGTCAGGCCGAGCTTGAGATTATAGAGAAGGAGCTTGCCGAACTTGAGGAGGAAAGAACCGCCCTGGAACTGAGATGGAAGAACGAAAAGGACATTATCGACAAAATACGCGATCGTGCCAGACAGATAGAAGAATTCCGGGGACAGTCCAAGATAGCCGAGCGTCAGGGCGACCTTGAGAAGGTTGCGGAACTGCGTTACGGGAAAATCCGGGAACTTGAAGATGAATCCGCGGCTCTTAAGGAAAGACTGGATGAACTCCAGAAAGAGGGTTCGCTTCTCTCCGAAGAAATTACCGCTGAAGATATTGCCGAAGTGGTTTCCAGATGGACCGGTATTCCGGTATCGAGGCTCCTGGAAGGTGAAAAGGAGCGACTTCTCACTTTGGAAACAGAGCTGCACAGAAGGGTAATAGGTCAGGATGAGGCGGTATCAGCCGTCTCGGAGGCTGTAAGAAGAGCCAGGGCCAGCGTTCAGGACCCCAACAGACCCCTGGGCAGTTTCATTTTCATGGGACCAACCGGAGTGGGAAAGACGGAACTGGCAAGATCCCTGGCGAATTTCCTTTTTGATGACGAGAACGCTCTTATCAGGATAGACATGAGTGAATTCATGGAGAAGCATTCCGTTTCAAGGCTTATAGGCGCTCCTCCCGGATACGTCGGATACGATGAAGGCGGCTACCTTACCGAAGCGGTAAGAAGAAGACCCTACTCCGTTATCCTGTTCGACGAGATTGAGAAAGCTCATCAGCAGGTATTCAATGTGTTCCTTCAGATACTTGACGACGGCCGCCTGACCGACGGACAGGGAAGAACCGTGGATTTTACGAACACGGTAATTATCATGACCAGTAACCTCGGAAGCGACTGGATAGCCGAAGCAGCAGGAAAGCTTACGCAGGAAGAGCTTACCGAGAGGGCGAAGCGTGAACTCGGCACGCGTTTCAGACCTGAGTTTTTAAACAGGATAGACGATATCATCGTCTTCCGTCCACTGGGGAAAGAAGAACTCAGGAAGATAGTGAAAATTCAGCTCGAAAGACTGAACAGAATACTGAAGGAACAGAATATAGCCCTTGTTCCGTCCGAATCGGCCATGGATCTTCTCGCGAAGATAGGATACGACCCGTCATTCGGTGCCAGACCTCTTAAAAGGGTCATACAGAAGCATGTTCAGAACGAACTGGCCAACGCAATAATAGACGGAAGGATCCATCAGGGGCAGAAAGTACTTCTTGATACGGATGGTGAAAACTTCGTGATGAAACCCGAATCGGAATAGAATGTACTCGACCCTGATCGTATTCGCCGGGTATCTCGCGTCCGATATCTTCCTTGACGGATAC
>CAZOQQ010000168.1:0-5107 GCA_964582075.1 uncultured bacterium
AAGAGATCTTTCCTGAATTCTCCGGTTTCGGTTTCCGACCTCAAATCTCTGTTACTGGCTGAGATGACCCTCGCGTCTGTATGGAATACCTCACTCCCCCCAACCCTTGTGTATTCCCTTTCCTGCAGAACTCTGAGCAGTTTCCCCTGCAGAGCGGTGTTGAGATCTCCGACTTCATCAAGGAAGATTGTTCCTCCCCGGGCGTACTCAAATCTGCCAGGTCGCGTTCTGTCAGCACCTGTGTACGCACCTTTTTCGGCCCCAAACAGTTCACTTTCAAGGAGGTCAACCGGAATAGCAGCACAATTGACGGGTACGAATGGTCCATCCGAACACGCACTTTCCCGATGTATCATTCTTGCAAGAAGTTCTTTCCCCGTACCGCTCTCGCCAAGAAGAAGAATATTCAACCTTGTTCCGGCACCCTTCGAAGCCCTTTTTAAAGTTGAAACAAGAGCGGATGAAGAACCGATGATATCGGTACCCGCCATATTGGAATGCCTTCTGAGCAGAGAAAGTAGCTCGTCCAGATCGAAAGGTTTGGTAATAAAATCACGCGCTCCTTCCTTCATAGCCTCAACGGCAAGATTTATTGTTCCGAAAGCTGTCATAAGAATCACCGGTAACCAGTGTTTTGACTCTTTTGTTTTCTTCAGGATATCCATTCCGTCGATATCTCCGGGAAGACAAATATCACTGAGCAGTATGTTGAACTCACCTTTTTCAATTTCCTTCAGAGCCTCGTTCCCCGAAGAAACAGCGGTTACTTCCCACCCGTCCTCATGCAGAGCCGTAGAAAGCATGTTCCGCATCGCGCGTTTGTCCTCGACAAGAAGAATTCTCTCGATATCAATCCCTCCTTTCCTTAATAGGGAGCGTAATAGTAAAGCGGGCGCCTCCTTCCTCTCTATTCGCTCCGCTTAGTTCACCTCCCATGGATCTTATTATTCGCCTGCTGACTGAAAGGCCAAGACCCATATTGCCGGTGTTTCTGTTTTTCGTTGTTTTGAAAGGTCTGAAAATATCATCCGGATTCATCGTGAAGCCTGGCCCCGTGTCGACTATTGATATCAGCAGATTGTCACCGTTCAGGTTGATTGAAACATCCACTGAGGAATCCGTATCGGCTTCAACAGCATTTCTAACAATATTGCAAATGCATGACGAGAGAAGCTTCCTGTCAGCATTGATATAGAAATCTTCTGTTGATGTATTCACGGAGCATCTGTTCTTATCCAGTTCGCAGGCTTCGGTGCATATGGAAACTATGTCATCCCTGCCGAGTCTGGCTGTTTCCGGTTCCGGTGATCTGGCGAAATTCCCAAAGGATTTTATAAGTTCCTGAGCTGAATCAACTTCCTTTTTTACCTCGAAAATTATTTTCTTTGTCCTTTCATCGGAATGTCCCCGTGTTAATAAATCAACAAAACCGGAGAGTGCGCAGAGTGTATTTCCCATTTCATGAGATATACCCGCTGATGCCGCCCCTATGTCCGCCATTGCCGTCTGATCAGCCATTCTTCTTTCGAGTTCACTTATTCTGGTAACATCGGTAACAAGTACCGCAGTTTCGTCCATTCTTGAGCGGGAGATAAGAACACTGAACATTCTGTCTGTCTTTGCCTCTTCATCAGTTATCTGAAATTCCGATGAAGTATTACTCTCTTCGTGAAGCGATAGAAGTATTGGTTCAAGTTTACGGCCGGTGACGGTTCTTTCCCAGGGAAACTTCTTATTAATATCACTGTCGCTCAGATCGAACATCTCCCTGGACTGTTCGTTAAAAAACGACAGATTCCCGCCGCCGTCGATTGCAAAGACAGCCGAACCCAGAACCGAGAGTATCGCTGCCGATCTCTTTTCCACTTTCTCAGCTCTTTGTTCAGCCTTTCTTCTGAGTTCAATCAGCTGCAGATCCCTTTCGTGAAGAAGTTCAACAAGTCGATGAAAAGATGCACCGGCGGCTTCAGGATCGATTCCGCCTCCACGGCTGAATCTGTCTGCCTCGACAAGTATCTCCCGCAGCGGGGAAATCACTGTTCTGGCAAGGTATCGGGGAGTAAAAAATGCGAGAACGGCAAGAGCCGCGGTAAGTGCGGCAAGACCGATAATCAGTGATCTGTATATCAGGGAAATGGATGATCTTGCGGGTTTGACTCCAACGATGTAGTCACTCGCGCTGTTCTGTGAAAAATACCAATCAGAGGTTTCTCCGGGTATCGGTACGCTCCCGGCTGGCACACCGGAAGTGGCAATCAGGTTTTTTGAAGAATCATAAATAACCGCAGCGTCGATATTTCCACTCAGGATAAGAGGCTCTGTAATAACCTCAAATTCACGTGATATATCCGAGGGAATGATGGTTCTGCTTATTGCATAGGCGGTCACGGTTGCCATATGACCCGATTCGGCAACTATATCCCTGTTCACAAGAAAAACAATGATAAAGGAAACAGCTGCTGCTGCGGCAGCTGCCCCAATGGCAAGACCTGTCAGAAGTTCAACACCGAATATGAATTTTTTTGCCAAAGCCGCTCCTTATTCTCAGTGCTTGAATTCTCTCAAACATTGCAGAAATATCTGCTTCACTGCAAGTATCAGGTTCGCGTGTGGTATTTGATCATCGGAAAAGTATTCTATCAAGATATATCCCCTGCAACCCGTTGTCCCCCTGAATACCCAGAGGTTTTATTACGATGCTGTCCGCGCCGATACCCGAGGGAATCACGAACTCCGACCTGATTTCCTCAAGGTTTTCAGGCAGAAGGGGAATTCGCTTATCCTTCATAATTGCTATCCATGCAGGAGGTTCCATAAGTTCAGAGTATCCGTACAACGAATCATGCCATTCACCACATGATACTTCCAGACCGGGAACCGGTCCCGAAGTGAAGGAACGGTGAAAAATAACAAGCCTCAGTGAATCATCTTCATTTTTCTCAATCGGCAGAATGATCGCGTCTTCCGGACTGGACATCCTGAGCATGCGCTGGCGCGAGAAGAACCAGAATTTTCTGTAATCCGGATTGCTTTCTTCGGGATACATTGTACAGTAATTTCTGAACTCCGGAGGAATATCCTCAGCTTCCCATGATTTCTTCTTCAACCCTCCCAGGACGCACAGCAGCAGAAATACCGAGGTAACCGTATACTCCGCGAACCTGCTCTTATGTGCAATCAGCCAAATTATTGCCGCTGAAATCAGAATCCATCCCGTAAATACAGCAATGTCGATCCTTACAGCGCTTGGGAGCCACGCGGTTATACTGCTGAGGGGTCCTAACATTCTGCTTGCCAGCGCGTCGGTACCGTCACCGCAGTTGAACCTAAGTATCGGGTAAACGAAGTAAATGGCGGAGATTCCAAGTGATATCCATATCAGCAGTCTTGCCACTTTTTGTTTCAGCATGTATCCGATTGATGCGAGCATCACCGGGATCACAGGCAGGAGCATTCTTCCCGAGGGTGTCGGAACTCCGCTCCAGTCGCGTCCTGTCCAGAATATCAGCATTACGTAATAAAGGAGCGCGGGAAGTCCAAGCCATAGAAATAACCTCCTGTTACGTTTTCGCAGAAGTGGTAAACCGGCAAGTCCTGCCAGGATCCATGGAGCTTTCCAGAGAACGCCGCCTTCAATATCAACCAGTGAGGAACCCGCAGCAATAAGCATTTCAGGCATGCGGTACAGCGGCTGTACGATCAATGTTTTCAGGAAAGAGATATTCCCGTACCTCACCCAGAATATTCTGCCGTTAAGCACGATAAGATCGAAGAGTAACCCCGCCGCGGTAAGAGCGATCAGAATTAAGGGAAGAAAGTACTTTTTTCTGCCTTTCAATTCAATTACAAGGGCCGCAAGCAGGCCGATAGATATACCTGCAAAACGAAATTTAACGACAAGCAGCAAAAGTGCCGCAGTGATTACCCACGCGGTTTTTCCCCATCTCAATGCGGCGTAAACAGCTGAAAGAAAAACAGCCAGCGCAAGCCATCCGGGGTATAGAAGACCCAGGATACCGCTGCCGGGTACCAGAAGGAACCCGAGAACGACAATCTGTTTCGGGTATTCATATCCGCTCTCCTTCATTATCAGCGATAAAAACAGTGAAGCTACAAGAGCGAATATGAGATTCATACCTCTCATGCCGGGTACAGACAAAGGATACCCCGGTATCATCAGTGCCGGGTAGAAACTCTGGTGATGGGTAAAAGGGCCAACCGGATCACCCATCTGACTTGAATATTCAATGAATTTGTCCGCGCTGGAGGAAATCAGATGTTCCGTTATGGAAGCGTAATGAGGCTCGTCACCTGTGAAGGGTACCAGCAGGAGGATCATGGGAACAACAGGCAGCATTGCCAGCAGTATACCTAACCTTCTGGAAGATATCCTTAACAGCCCCGGGAATATCCCCGCTAAACCAACCGCGGGTGACAGAACCAGAAGCGCGGGGTTTACCGTCCAGAACAGGGAAAGTACGGCAAATGACGAAAGAAGAAATATGGAGTAATCCGGTATTCCGCCCTTCCCGTAAACGATGGCTGTTATCATCCAGGCAAGAGGAACAAGTCTCCCGAGATATCCGGGAGAAGGCATTCCCGCCACGCGCCATATAAAAAATACCAGCAGTGCCGAAACAGCATGGAAAATCATTCCGGATCGTTCCGATGTTATTTTCCTCAAAAGGTTCATATTGATGACTCCGCGTAGACAAAATGGATGACGGGATGAGTAAAGGGTTTCCAGTTCCGTGACATACGGATTAAGACAGGAAATTCAGGTTCTTCTATCCTTACAGTATTCTCTCCGGGATAAAGCGGGAACATCCTGTCACCTGAAGACGCGAAACCAAGAGGGCTGGTGTCACGCACACCCCCGGCTGAAGCGCGAATTGTAACGTCTGAAACAGCTCTTTCGCGATTACTCAGAAGCAGTTCAGGACTTCCAAGGTGAAGCTCTTCCGGTTCAGGCCAAATTACTCCATTCCCGGTCAGAACTTCCTGTGGCTCGAGTGCTGAAGGCGCGTGCCCCATGGGAAGTCCCGAAAGAACAATCACGGCTGAAATGCCGACCGCTGGAATAATGAGGCGCCAGTTCTTCTGCTTC
>CAZOQQ010000169.1:0-5103 GCA_964582075.1 uncultured bacterium
AACTTCGAAGAAAGTTCCAAATAGCCCTATTTTCGGGGGGTTTAACATACTCTAAGAAGGACAAATTTGGAACACCCTTAACTAGTAAGGGATTCAAGTACTTACAGTTTTTGAAAATTCCTCTTGGTCTGATGGCTGGCGGGCAGGGATTCGAACCCCGATTGGCGGATCCAGAGACCGCAGTCCTACCCTTGGACGACCCGCCAGCAGAGCGGGATTATAGGTGTACGATATCAGTCATGTCAAGAAGAGGCTATCGAATAAGTACCATGTTACCGGATCTATCCCTGCGAAACAAGTGTTGATTCTATTACCTGGAAACTATCTCGGAAGAGGGATAATGGTGTATTCCGCTTCGGTAAGATCAACAACGGAAATTGAATCAGTGGATATTTCAATGTTCTGAAGCCACGTACCGACAATTTCATTTTCATTGGTAAACTGTACCCTCAACAGGAATTCACCTGTACCAAGCTTTATGGAATTTCGTCGGAACGGGTTCAGGTTCAAATTATTTATTACTGTTGTGTCATCCCCCGATGGAATAAGCAGGTCAACACTCCATTCACCTTCGTTAAAATCAGCAAGCGGTGCGGTAAGGAGAATCCCGGTATCCCTGTAATCCGCTGTAATATTCCGCATGGATGGATATTCGACTGCTACCTTGACGTACTTAACAGGAGGTATTCCGGCTGAAAGCGGAAGCCATTCCTGGCCGGTCCAGATATCGAACCACATGTACAGATTCCTGTCAACTCCGGGGAACCAGCCCATAACAGGGCGTGCAGGAATACCCATTGTCCGTAGAGATGCTCCGAGAAGAATCCATCGCCCTTCCCTTGAAGCCTGCCCGATTGGGATAGTCTGTGTTGGAGAAGGGGTATCAGCGGCGGCTGAGGCTAAAGTTATAGTGTTATTGATTACGGTTCTTATGGCATCTGCCATTTCCAGTGGAGTATCTTCAGATTGAATCCTTCTGCTGAGCCAGGCTCCCAGCGCGGATCGGTAGGATGACAAAGGCTCGGTACTTATACGGTATGGAAGCAGATAATTCATAAAAATCGAGTCTGACAGGAGTCCATAAAAATCGTTTCTTGAATTTAGCGCTCCCAGGAGGTGATCTTCCAGGATGGCACTGTTCATTATTTCCCTGTCTTCCGCGGGTATCGTAAGGAAAAGATGTTGAATGTAACTGAGCGTGTCTCCTGAATACTGTTTAAATACATCAACCCAGAAATCTGCGTTTGTTTCCATATCCGTGAGAATAGAATCCTGTTCGGCAGGTAACAGAAGAAGAATGGTTGACAATATTAAACTGACCATAGTATTACCCCTTTCCCTCTACATTTATATAGTATACTACTAAATTCAGCTGGAAAGGAGAGAGGTGAAAAAACTTATAGGGGCGTGGATTGTTGCAGGGGTAGCACTCTGGTTGACGGCAATGATACTCGGTTCACGGATGCAGTTCGCTGGCTTCTGGTCCATAGTATGGACTGCGGCTATTATTGGACTGCTGAATTTTATTCTTGCGCCGATTCTGAATCTTTTAACATGTCCCATACTTCTGCTTACTCTTGGTCTGTCACGATTTCTTGTCAGTGGTCTGGTACTTATTATTGCCGGGGAATGGACATCCGGATTTTACATAGCAAGTTACTGGTGGGCCGTGCTGGCAGCGATACTTATTTCTCTGCTGACGGGAGTAATAGACAATATGACCGGCAGAAAGAAAAAATAAGGATACCGTACGCCTATCAGGTTTTCCTTATTATTCCCACGGGGGTGCTTGCCGTACCCTGGCCAAGAGGATTGTCGCGCAGGATATCAACCAGAAGAGCTTTATCGAGTTCGGGTGGAAACACTCCAAGAATGTTTCCGCCGAGGTCGTTTATATCAACCACTGCCGCGTTGCAGCCGAAGTGTTCCGCAATCGATTTCGATACACCATCGGGATTTTCAGGGGCAAGACTGACAGCGCGGTTGAACGGTGGAATCGTTCCGCTGGTTGGTCCGTCAATTGATCTGGCCTTTGTTCCAGCTATCCTGTAGAAATCTCCTTTTCTTCCGAGCAGTTTTCCGAAAGCGCCTACGAAAGCGGCAAAAAGAATTCTTGGTGTTCCGCATTCACGCAAAGCGCATTCCATGGTTTCCGGAATCCCGAGACCTATACCCCTGGGTGTTTTCGTCACGAATCTGCTGAGTGTAACGGCAAGGCGGCGGGGTTTCAGAGAACCGTCATCGAGCAGGTAATACCTGCCCTGGCTCGCGCCTACAGCCTTTTCACTTACAAAAAGGATATCGTCACTTGAAGGTGTTATACCAGCCTTCTCAAGCCCTTCGTTAATTGATTCAATCAGATTTTCGTCTTTGAGAATCAGCCTGGTTTTAACGGGGATGCGTTCCCAGGAATTGCCTCTTGCTATTATTGTGTTCTGTTTCATAATGTACCCGACCTTCCAGGGCGAGTATGCAGCAGGCAATAGATTCAGACAAGAGGAGGAAAATAATGATTCTTGCGGGTGCCCTGACCAGGGAAGTGACGGAATATCTTAAGAACAGTAATACTGTACTTATTCCGGTAGGGTCGCTTGAACAGCACGGTGAAGCAGCACCTCTGGCCTGTGATACCATTGTACCGGTTAGGCTTTGCGCAGCGGCCGGAATGAAAACCGGAACTGCAGTAACTCCCGCTGTAACTTTCGGGATGTCCGGTAACCATATGGAATTTCCAGGAACCGTAACACTTCGACCATCGACTTTATCTGCACTGGCAAGGGATATTTCTGTATCCCTATACTATCATGGTTTCAGAAAGATCATTTTCCTAAGTGGACATGGAGGTAACAGAAGCCCTATAACTGACGGGATTGTGGAGGCGTACGATAACTGTCCCGATGCCGATATCAGATACATAGCTTATTGGGAACTTCCGGGGGTTGGAAGGAAGCAGCAGGAATTGTTCTGCCCTGACCCCGGTTACCATGTAACGGTAACCGAAGTATCCATGGTGTGGCATCTCATGGGAAGGCAAATGCCGGAATTTGAAAGAGTGAAATTTCCACCGGAACCATCGTCCTCTTCGCCTGTTTCCGGGCGGAGATGGAAGGAACTCTATCCCGACGGAGGAGCGGGATCAGACCTGAAGTTCGTATCCGGGAAGAAAGGCGAGATATTTTTCGATTTCCTGGTAAACAGTCTTTGTCTTTATCTTGATGCCCTGAACAGATAGAACTCACGCTATCCGAAGTAATACCATCCGGGATTCTGCGTATTTGCAGGGAAGTATTCTCCGATTCAGCAGCTATTGTTTATATCTGTTATAATATATATGTCACATAACATATAATGGAGTACAGTATGCTTGAACCAATTTTCGGTTCTCTTATTCGGGAACAGGTTCTGTTTTTCATTCATACCCATGGGGAAGGTTATGCCAGAGAGATATCCCGGTTCTTCGAAGCCTCTCTTGATTCGGTTCAGAAGCAGCTGAAGAGGCTGCAAAGAGGTTCCGTTTTGGTAAGTGTGCGAAAGGGGAAAACGCTGATATACAGTTTCAACGAGGATTACGAATACCTGAGAGAACTGCGGGCTTTACTGAATGGAATCGGCAGAAGTTATTTAGAAAAGAGTGCCCCGAAAACAGGAAGAACCGGTAAGCGGGTTACCGTTAAGAATTACCAAAGAATGAGAGAACCGTTCTGAAGACTGTCAGTAAATATCGTACAGCACAAGCCTTCCATCCAGTTTGCCGTTATGAAGAGGTATCTTGACGGTGGATTTCAATCCTACACTTTTTATAAGCTTTCTTTTTCCGAAATAAATCCATGCCCTGGTGTTAGTGCAGCGCTGCTTGAGGAAGTCACCGATTTCCTTAAAGAATACCTCCATATTCTCGTTCTTTCGAAGCCTGAGTCCGTACGGAGGGTTGGTAACTATTGTCATATTTTTAAGTTCTTCGATTTTCCCGTAAGGCGTGGTTTTAATCCTAATGCCGCTTCCGGAAGGCAGCAGCCTGCAATTGTTCGAAGAAGCTTTTGCGGCTTTCGAAGAGATATCGGAACCGCTAATCAGGCCATCGGGAAGCTCTCTTATTTTTTTGTCGATGGAATTCTTTAAATTGATCCAGTCGTCGCGGTTGAATTCAGGCAGATTTTCAAAGCCGAATCTTTTCCGGAGATAGCCCGAGGGAATGTTGCAGTATTTCATAAGTGCTTCGCAGAGGATTGTGCCTGATCCGCAGAAAGGGTCGTACAGAGGTGAAGAGCCGTCCCATCCGGAGAGTTCAACAAGGGCCGCGGCAAGGGTTTCCTGCATGGGCGCTTCCACTGAAAACTTACGGTAGCCTCTTCTATGCATTGAACCGCCGGAAGTATCGAGCCTGATGTAGGCTTTGTTGGCGAATATGCGAAGACCGATCCAGAGATCCGGAGATATGGTATCAACACTCGGTCTTCTGCCGTACTGGTCCATGAACCAGTCGGCTATGGCATCTTTCAGCCTCAGAGCGGCGAATTGAGAGTGGGTTATTTTCGAGTCGTGCACGGAGGCGAAAATGGCAAAAGTGCTGTCAGGTGTAAGGAATTGCGACCAGTCAATGGATTTAGCCGTACTGTAGAGGTATCTGTCGCTGTGGCAGTCGAAGGTAATCAGGGGAGCCATTATCCTGGAAAAGAATCTTGATTGGTAGTTGATTCTGTAGAGGCTTTCAATGTTACTTTTGAAGAATATTCCGCGGTACGCCATTTTAAGTTCGGAAGCTCCTAGTTCGCGGAGTTCCTTTTCGCCAATAGGCTTGAGATCCTCGGCAATCATACCGAAGAACCGCCCGGTTCTCTGATATTCCACAAAACCTCCGGGGACGGACCAAACTTCGTCAACTTACTAGACAAAATATTTATAATATCAATAATAATATGCAATATTACATGATTTAATTAAGAATACATCATTAACATAGTTTCAAGGTATTTCACTTTACAACACTGACTAACATTTGCAATAGTATTGTATAGTCAGTGGTTCTATGCGGGTTGACTGAAGAGTGTGAATTAGATATTGCTCACAAATAATTTGTAAGGAGCCATATGCCTCTTTATCGTA
>CAZOQQ010000170.1:0-5102 GCA_964582075.1 uncultured bacterium
TTACCGGTTCTTCAGATTCATCCGGGGCATTACCTGTATCCACAGTTCTCTGCAAATATATCAGACTGATTGAATGCGGAGGCATTAATTGAAAATCAATAATAACAGGCGGTTCAGATAAAGGCGGCGTTACAATTTCATCGAAAACCTGAACCATAGCTGCCACACGGGTATTTTCTCCTGCAGGACAATCAGCATTACTGCTGCGTAAAATCTGATCATAAACAGTTGTAGGCACTGATTGGGGTATGCAGTTTGTCCGGGTGGAATAACCTGATTGGTCTGATAATGTAAACCCCCTCCATCCGCCACAACATACCGGTGCCTCATAATTATCTTTGCATTTCGGGAAAACAATATACGTATTGTAAATGCACATATCTTCATTATCGTTTGAAACCATCAGCAGTATATCCTCCGAGCTGTTTTCCCGAAGAGCTATGAAATTAAGTTTATCATCTTCAAAAACAGGATTCGTAGAATAATCTGCATTATATACGCAGCTGGTATCCAGCACCGTATACGAAGAATGATCCACAAGAGCTGACAGAAAATCCGGACCGCCGTTGTTTCCTGTAAGTATTCTGACAACGTCATCAACCCTTGAAATCATATCAACATTTTCCTGATTGTCCCTGCTTGGCTGCCAGTCCAGGAACTGACCGGGTGGCCTGTTCAGGGCTGATGAACCACCGGAAGGTGCCGCACCGCTGAAAAGTGCCAGATCGAGAGCATAAAAAGAGATGCCTCTGCATCCGTGGATAATGGGGGAAACCGTCATGTAAAGCAGAGTATCGGCAGAGGGATAAAAGCGATCCCAGATCCCTCTTCCGAAGGACTGGATATTCGCAAACAGGCAGTTAACCTCGGGAGTTTGATTAATTCCGTATTCGAATTCCAGATCAAAAGCGCCTTCAAAATGATCTGCCGAAGAATAATTTGTGCCCTCACTGCAAAGATTATTGAAGAACAGATCGAGCGAAGAATCCAACTCATGGTGGTCTTCCCAAGTGAATCCATCAACAATTTGCCCAACACGGATTGACAGTTTACCGGTTCCGTAATTGTATAGCAGCGCGTTTACCAATGGTCTGCGTGTGTATCGCACTCTCATGGTATTCAATACATCCCATCCGCTGGAAGAAGTAGTAATACTCGCTTCATTTTCCCATTCCGAGGGAAAATCGGCAATTTCCGTATAGTATGTACCGGTTTTATCCCCGCCTATCCAGAAACGAACACTTTCGCTGTGTGTGCGTCTGAATTCCAGATGGTTGAAATTATGCGCAAACTCGAAATCCGGAATTCCATCAAGTGCGACTTCATTCGAAGATCCGGGAACCTCAAAAGTGTAATCATCCCCTCCGTAACACCACTGCAGAAAAGGTCTATGAACAGGTGGATTATTCTCACCCACGATGGAAACAAGAAAATCATGAGAAGGGCTGAATTGATAACCCTCGATTTCTCTGTATGCCATTACCGAACCCGGATTCGCCCTTACTCCGAAAAGACCGCTGAATGGAATTCCATTATCATCGGAAATCTGCCAGCTGTTGCTGTCATCATCTTTATGAACAACTATGTAATCTCCTGAAGCGTCGTACAGAACAAAACCGCTTTTGTCCAGCCAGGTTTCTTCTGTATCCCAGAAGTAGCCCCATACTGCACCTTCCGGAATAAAATTGCTTTCGTACACCAGATTATCGATCTCAATCAGATCCGTCCCGCTAGTATTCTTTCCGAAAATACTTATTGAGCCTTCACTTTCTTCAGAACCATACCAGAGTATTCTCAAATCAGATCTTCCGATAACACCGGGATTCGGATTCCCGGATACTGCCTGACCGTAATTAGCTTCTCCTACACTGAACAGAACAGTGGGGCCTGACAAACTGCTGCCCGGCATGTTATCAATAACAAGGCCCGAACCGTTATGAAATACCACCTCTGCCTGGTTTGCATCCTCACCCGGTTTATAGAAAACAACAGCAGAGTTCATGTTGTGTCCGGCTGTAGAACGATCTCCGACATCGGATGAGCGGTAATCGCTTGAGGCTACTCTGAAATCTCCCCTGTGATCTATGTTAAAGGAACAGTTCTCAACAAGATTCGGGCTCCCGAACTGGGTTTCCCCGGTAACTTCGAACACATGGAATACGGCGGGAACAAACCGATTCTCAACAGCCCACAGTTCATCGCGGGACATGTATGCGTTATAGTAGCTGCTTGAAGTGCCAGCAGGTATAAGATCTGTCGCTCCCCATATATCGTAACCCGCGAAAGTAATATTACTGACATCTTCCCAGGTCCGGCATGGATACCAGTCCAGCATGGGAAAATCAAGCCGGTTGCAGATCTGGTAAGTTGTGCTGTTATACTCTAAACCAATCAAAGTATCCGTATGTGCTTCGACAAGACTCGGAACATATTTAGCGGGTTTTGACATGAACGATCCGAATGGCAACGATACAGGCGGTGAATTGCTCCAGTCGTGAAAAGACTGGAGTCTGGTTCTTAATAAAGTCAGGGTAGTTACATCGCTAATGCCATCATACCTTCCATCAGGCTCATCAAAGCCGTGAATCCCTATTACTCCAGCATAATTCGGTGGGGATGGCATGGCCAGATAGGCTTCAATCACATCTTTTACAGCTGCATTGTGCTGTACGGCATCGAGTATGTCACCAAAACCTCCCAGAACCACATTAAGCCCCATGCCGCGTATCATATCTGCCCGTTCTTCAAGATAAGATGTTCCATATTGAGCATCCACGCCGCCTTCAGTGCGGATCTGTATTGTATTTACACCCGCATTTCTGGCTTCAGTGAGTATTCCACTGATTACTTTATCTGCATAGATCTCCGAAGATTCTTCCCCGTAGTATATTTCAGCGTAGTCTCTAAGTTGAAACCATGCGCTGCGAAGATCCCACATCACCGGGAATATGTTCCCTCCGCCGTACTCAAAATCGTTACCGTGGGTCATGTACATGTTCGTAGCCATAACAGATGTGGCTGTGTACAGTATTACAAATAGTAGTACAATGAACTGAAAAATACTGTTACTTTCTGTCGATTTTTTCATGATAATTCTCCATAAAAAGAACTTCATGAATAAGGATAAACCCGGACTGAATCTGTTTATTCAGGTAAATATCCCTGCTTCATGAATGTTCAGCAAAGTTCTACCTGATAACGGTAAGTCTTTCCGTCAGCTTCGTGTCGCCGGCCTGAAAACGACATAGATAAAGACCCGGTAGAAGACCGCTGACATGAACGGTATGGCTGCCCGGGGAAAGCTCCTCTTCAAGGGCCGTTACAGCAAGCCTGCCGGTAATGTCGTATATATCGACTCTGGCATGTAATGATGATGGAATACTGATTGATAAAAGAGCGGTTCCAACCGCAGGATTGTCAATAATACCGAATGCTGTATCCGTCCCTTCACCTGAACCTTCAATGCCAAGCGTCGTCCAGGTTAGAACTACATTGTCAAGAGTCGGTGTTAACGTTGAATCTACTGTCTGAAGCGATGCTCTGTACTGAACAAAGCTCTCGCTGTTCACAAGGTGGGGTGCAAGACTGCCGGGTGAAGTTATCAGGTGTGACCAGGCCCCCATATCCGCGTAATCATCCGAGGAACGTACTTCAAAGAATACCGAGGTTCCGGAGGGCTCTTCAGCGGTCCAGTCTATACTCCCCCAGTCTACATCCTCCACGTAAAGAATGGAAGATTCAAGATGACAGGTATCGGCCGGAAATCCGGAGTTCAGATTCCACCAGTACGATCTCCAGCCCCTTCTGGCTACTATGTCATCCTTTCCATCAAGATCTATGTCTGCGATGGATACACATAAAGTATTCAGAGAATCATCATAAATCGGGTGAACTATCCAATCATTCTCCGAGGGATTAACACTTTCCCACCAGGCCGTATGGAATGAATCAGCGGCAACGCTTGTGAAGAGATCCTGCACACCATCCCCGTTAAAATCTCCGGGATAGACGTATAACGGAGTTATGTTTGATGCGCTGATAATATGAGGAATCCAGTTGCCGCCTGTTTCTTCGAACCAGAGCATTTCGGATTCGCTGCTTCGTGCTGGAGAAACGACTCGTGCTACAGAAACGATATCCAGATAACCCTCTCCATCTATATCAGCAAAAGAGGCTGAATAGAAATCACCTGTCGGATATTCAATCACATCCACATCCCAGGGATCATCGTTCCCGGGATTCCTGAAAAGGCAAATTTGGTTCGTTACTGAACCACTCAGTGCATCTATATCACCATCGGCATCGTAATCAGCAATATCCAATGAATTCAAGCCGATGGTTGTTCCACTGACTATTTCATGCTGAACCCAGTCGGCTCCATTGTTCTGATTCTCCCACCAGGATACACCTGAGTCTATTATTCCCGCAAAATCACTATCGCCATCTCCGTCAAAATCAAGAACCTGAATTTTGTTCGCATAATTCGCACTGGCGATCTCATGCTTCTCCCATTGTGTGCCAAGGTAGTTCAGACGTTCGTACCAGAGGAAAGCATCAGAAGGAAGTTCTGAAACTGCCACAACATCATAATCGCCGTCGTTGTCAATATCAGCGGAACAGGCATCTTTGATGCCATCTCCCTCATATATTAAACGTTGGAACCATATCGTGGCATTGTACATGCTTTTGTACCAGTAAAGGCTTCTGGGATTCATACCGTCATATATGAATATTATTACATCGGGCGAATCATCATCGTTCATCTGACAGGGCCTCACCCATTTCATACCGGATTGAATATCTATCTGAAAGTGCTCCACAGTCTGGTCAAGACTGATGCTGCCGGGCGTTCCGCTCCAATCAATCAGAAACGATTCAAGAAACGTATCGCCCCATTCGGTTACGGGAGCTTCCTGTCCCGGACCTCCTGACCAGTCATCCTGTATTCCTGTGTCTCCATAGACGCACAGGGACGATATCAGTGTAATCATCAGCACAAAACGCATATTACTACCCTCTTCCATGTGAAATAAAAGGAAGATAGTTAACCTATGTTAAAATGTATAAACTGCTTACCTGTGTCAATGAAACCAAAACACGAT
>CAZOQQ010000171.1:0-3746 GCA_964582075.1 uncultured bacterium
GTTACATCTCAACCCTTATTTCCAACGGGCACGTATCGGTGGATGGTGTCGAAGTGAAAAAGCCTGCTTTTACGGTGCGAACCGGCGTGGAGGTAATACTTGAAGTTCCGGATGCTGTGCCCATTGATCTGTCTCCCGAGAACATTGAACTTGATATAGTTTATGAAGACGAGCATCTTCTTGTAGTAAACAAACAGTCCGGTCTGATAATCCATCCTTCGGGAACCTGCAGAAGCGGCACGCTGGTTAATGCTCTGCTTGCTCACTGTGACAATCTTTCCGGGATTTCCGGGGAACTCCGACCCGGAATAGTACACCGGCTCGATAAGGATACTACGGGACTTATGATGGTTGCCAAGGATAACCTTACACACAGAGGACTTTCAGCACAGCTTTCCGCAAGAACAGTGAATCGCCGCTACATCGCGCTTGTGTGGCACATACCGGTGCCGGATTCCGGCAAAGTAAACGCGCCAATTGGCAGGGATCTTAACAACAGGCAGAAGATGGGAATCATAACGGCAGGGAAACGGGCTGTAACCAACTACAGGGTTTTACGAAAGTTCAGGCTTGCGAGCATGATAGAATGCAGGCTGGAAACCGGCAGGACTCACCAGATCAGGGTTCACATGTCCGCTCTGAAAGGATGCCCGATAATAGCGGACGAAAAATACGGAGGTAACAATCCGAAAGGTATGGCCTCCACTGTCCGTAACAGGAAACTTCTGTCAGACGTGCTCCGTATTGCCAGGCATCAGATGCTTCATGCGGAGACCCTGGGTTTCATTCACCCGATTACAGGTAATGAGATGGAGTTCAACGAAGCGCCTCCTTTGGAATTCAGTCTTGCAATGAAACGCCTTGAGAAGGATATGGATGACTGACACAGCGTATTCAGTTCTTCTGTTTTTCGGGCTTGTTGCCGGCTCCGCTTCAGCATTCATTGTAAACTTCAATGTAATTCCATTCTACGTTATATTTCTAATTGCCGGGTTCTTCAATAATTCCCGAAAGGGAACTTATCGGGTTCTCCTTCTGATCACGGCTCCGGTATTCGTTTTGCTTCTTGCGATAACTTCCGGCAACAATACTCTGGTTGAGAGATCGTTGAGGTGGATTGCGGCAGTTGTGGCAGGCACATTCATGTCCGGGGCACTTGGAGCTTCCAGAGCTTCCGAACTCCTGTTCTCGGCTTCAAAAAGAGCCAACCCGGGAGGACTTCCTGAAAGCCTCGCGATGATACTATCTCTCGCGGGTCCTTTCTCGGAGAAGATAAGAAGAGTATTTATAGAAAGCCGGAGTAACCACATGAGTATTGCCGATTCATTTGCAGCAGCGCTCTCTTCGGTCAGAGAAGTAGGGTTTACCGGACGCGGCAGTCTGAGCAGGCGAAGTATGGTTTCAGCCTTTCTCGCATGTCTGGCATGGTTGGCGCTTCTGGCAGGTATCGTGGAGGTTCTTTAGATAATGGGCAGGATCAGCATGAAGATAGAATACGATGGAACAGGTTTCTCCGGTTGGCAGATTCAACCTGAAACCCGGACAGTTCAGGGCTCTATTGAAACTGTTCTGGAGAGGCTCTGTGGAAGGCATATTTCCATAACCGGTTCTGGAAGAACCGATGCAGGTGTGCACGCGCTTGGCCAGGTCGCTCACGCTGACATCAGGGGTGAAGAGTTTGAAAGGGTAAAAAACGGTCTTCCGTCCATGCTCCCGGACGATATTGCCATTACTTCAGTAGACGAAGCAGACAGTTCCTTTCATGCCAGATTCAACGCTGTTTCAAGGCTGTACAGGTACAGAATTGAGAAAAGGAAAAATCCGATCAAGAACCGTTACTGCCATACACTGGCACCTTCGTGGAAACTTGACACAGACGCTATGCGGCTGGCAGCCGCGCTTTCCATCGGTAAGAATGACTGGGTGGCGATGGCCAAAGAGGGAAGTGCCAACTCGGATTGGATTGTCAATGTTATCAGCGCGGATGTCATTGAAGATGCTTCAGGCTGGACTTTCCTTATCCGCGCGAACAGGTTTCTGAGGGGAATGGTTCGAATCTGGGTCGGAACACTGGTCAGTATCGGTTCGGGAACTGCCTCACCTGAGCTTATTACAGATCTTCTCAGGACGGGCAACCGCGAAAAGGCGGGGGCTTCACTACCTGGCCGGGGTTTAATACTGATGGAGGTGGAGTACAGTTGAGTATTGAATTTAACAGAGAAAAGTTAAAGATGAAATCTCTGAGGGAGCGAACAAGCAAAGTTAATTCAAACCTTCTACTGCAGATATCAGGAAGTGAAAATACCAGTGAATTTGTACGCTCACTGCCCGATATCCTGGCAGTAAAAGACATGAGAAAACTTGCCGGGGCAATAATCAGGGCAAAGAAAACGGAAGCTTCACGGATACTCATGTACGGTGGTCATGTTATCAAATGCGGGCTTGGTCCCCTTCTTGTAAAATGGCTGAACAACGGGACTGTCAACTGCCTGGCGACCAATGGAGCGGGAACTATACATGATATTGAGATGGCCTTGTACGGCGAAACTTCCGAAGACGTGGAAAAAGGAATAGTCGATGGCAGTTTCGGCATGTGGCAGGAAACGGGGGAAATCTATTCCAACGCGATAGATACGGCTTACAGCGACAGCCTGGGTCTTGGTGAGGCTTTGGGGAGAGAAATTCTGCGGAGAAATGGCAACAAGTTAATAAGTCCTCTTGCCGCGGCATATGAGCTGGGAATTCCAATTACCGTTCACCCCGCTCTGGGAGGCGATATTGTACATCCATATGCATCAGTGAACTGGGAGAAACTGGCAAAAGCGGCAGAGAAGGATTTCAACCTGTTCGGGGAAAGAATTACTTCGTTATCATCGGGAGTGGTTATCAATGCGGGCTCTGCGGTAATCATGCCCGAAGTATTCCTGAAGCTTCTTACTTCAGTAATTAACCTCGGTTACGGTATAAGCGACATCACAGCCGCGAGTTTTGATATGATAAGACAGTACAGACCACTTAACAATGTGGTATTCAGGCCGACCAGGGCTCTTGGAGGAGAACCGATAGTCCTTACCGGACATCATGAACTTATGCTGCCGCTGCTGGATGCTTTCCTGAAAGCAGAGGAGGACGAGGATGAATAAATATATTCTGGTAATTCTGGTTTCCATTCTAACCATTGTCTCCTGCGGTGAAACCACCGTATCACAGGATAATGATGTTCAGATTTCTACAGCCGGGCCTGTCGATCCGTACGACGACCCTCCCGATTATACGGGGGATCCTTTCCTGAATTTCCCCGATGTTAACGGATTAAGCATACCTGGTGAAGCTCCGGGTGCAGGCGAAGAAGAAATTCTTACGGGAACCCACTTTACGATTCAGGTAACGGCCGCTACATCAGAAGAAACCGCACAGCGTCTTGCAGAGACAGTCTCCGCTGAGATCACCGATCCCGTGTTTATTGATCATATTGGAGATTACTGGAAAGTGAGAGTTGGTGCTTTTCCTGCGAGACAGGACGCGGTTGAGTACCTGCGGGTTCTTGTGAACATGGGCTTCACCGATGCCTGGGTTACGACAAGAGAGCCCGGACCTTGACAAAAGGACATCCAGTTGTGATATATCCAACCGCTCAGAAGAAGGAAAATAAGGTTAGCAATATAACCGAGCGGGAATAGCTCAGTTGGTAGAGCCCTACCTTGCCAAGGTAGCTGTCGCGGGTTCAAGTCCCGTTTCCCGCTCCA
>CAZOQQ010000171.1:3846-5102 GCA_964582075.1 uncultured bacterium
GACGTCGGCAGGGTAATTCTCATGAGTCTCGTATCCCGCTCCAACATTATTTCAAGGAATCGCGGGGACGTCGGCAGGGTAATTCCCATGGATCTCGTATCCCGCTCCAACATTATTTCAGAGAATCGCGGGGACGTCGGCAGGGTAATTCTCATGAGTCTCGTATCCCGCTCCAACATTATTTCAAAGAATCGTGGGGACGTCGGCATAGAACCCTGGTCACTTCCACTGTCGTATTTTTATATTCACTTAGTGATATTGATTAAACAAATCAGCAAACGGATATACGTCCGGCACAAATGTTGAAGGAGGAGAATTGTATGAAATGGGTAACCCGTTCTCACGTTCATGTTGACAGGGTGGCATGTCCATGGCTGATAAAACGATTCATCGATTCGGAAGCGCAAATTCTGTTTGTACCCAGGAGTCAGATCGAACAGGCGGTTCAGCGCGAAGGCGCTATTCCATTTGACGCCCCCGGTGTAGAGTACGGACACCATGACGGTAAATGTTCGTTTGAGACTCTTATAGAGAAATTTGATCTTAAGGATAAGGCTCTTCTCCGCATGGCGAGAATTATCCATGCGGCAGACACCAGTGATCGCGACAGCGATCCACTGGCTATTGGATTTGAAGCGATAGCGGTTGGTTACAGCATTCGATTCCCGGATGATAATGAGAATCTGAAGCGGCAGTTCGAAATGTACGATTCACTTTATGCGTGGTGCCGGCTCGCAGTAGCCAAACTTTAAATCGCGTGACAGAAGGAAATGATAAGTGAGGCTGTTATCATGGTATCTGCTGCTTTTCGTTCTGGCGATTGTCAATTTTTCTGTTGCCGTTGCTAAACTTAAATCCTTTCTTGCCGAATATTCGTCAATCCGATACGTCGGTGATTTGAGTCATTTCAAGAGCATGGTCAGGGTACAGATGTATTCCGCACTACTGCAGATAGTAATTCTGGGTGCCGCTCTGGTAATCGGTGTTTTCGGAATTCTCAATGGGGAACTGAGCTTGATAACTGTTCTCGCGTTGAACGGAGTAATCATGTTGCTTGGCAAACTGTTCAAGGGGACAGAGGAAAAAGCAAGGTTACTGCCGGTGGATGACAAAGAGCTTGAGACTGATTACAGGGATGTCTGCAGAGCCTGGAAGCATAAACCATTTCCTGACTTTTAATGCATGAAAGCTTTTCAATAGAATAAATGTGGATAACTTATTGCTCTATTGCTTTTTCTGATTTCTATTTATATTAA
>CAZOQQ010000172.1:0-5091 GCA_964582075.1 uncultured bacterium
CTGGTGTGTATCGATAATAAGGTAGTAACCGACATAGTTTTCGTTCAGTTCGATCTCCTGCATTCTTGCCTGCAGAGAATCTATCCGGTACTTCAGAAGATCCAGAGAATCCTGCCGCAACCTGTAAAAAGCTGTGATATCGGAAAGGGTATCACATTCTTCGGTTATTGCCTTCAATTCATCCCCTGTGAATCTGTAATGCATTTGAAGGTCTGCCAGCTTCCTTGATAGTGTGTTCGCGCTTACAAGGCTTATGACAAGACTGGCCAGAAGAACGCCTGAAAGCACAATCATGGCGTTTCGAAGTGAATTCATTCAGATTAACCTTTCAGATAACAGGATTCGAGACGAGGGTCCTGGTTGTAGGCCATACAGCCGTGCTTCCGCGGATATCCACATGAACAAAAGGACCATGGGATGTAATCCATCTGTAAGCGGAGGCTCCCCCCGTCACAACTTTCCCTTCGACTTCAAGAGTTCTGACGATCTCAACCAGATATTCGCCGTCGTACACATCAACACGTTTATTCCTGTCGATATCGTCCATAAGGTTATTCGAAGGCCAGCTTTCTATCCAGAAATCGGCGGCTTTCCCGTACAAATGAAGACTTTCACTGGTATCGTTGCCGATGTCCGCGTTGTACGCGGGAGTTCTGAAACCGCTTATGATTCTGATATCCGATGCCTGAGGGTAAATATCCTTCACCGCAGACAGTATAGCTTCAAGTTTATCCGCCAGCCTTAGGTCAAAAGCCATGTACTGCGGATAATCGCCCTCAACATGACAGAGAAACCGGTCCAGCGAGAAATGAGTCGTAATCATCGCGCCCGATGACGCGGGGGTAAGCTCAATAAAGTAATCCGGGATTCGTTCGCGGTTACTTCCGTTTCCGTAACTTCCAATGGAGAATGAATTTAGTGTGGTCGTCCGCCATCTGCAGGATTCAACCGGAACTATTACCGTGTACTTCTGAATCGCGTTTTCAGTACTCACATCAATACTGAATACACCATGATTTCTTGGAGCCCTCCAGCCGAAGGAAGCACCGTTCCCAATGGAAGGATAACCATCGGTAGCGCTCCACCCCGTATTCTCATCTCCCACACTTAATGTTACGGAATCACCGGGCATAACAATGAATGCCACTCTGTTGACGGGCAGCGGCCTGCCGTTAACATTAAGTTCAAAAGAAGGCTGCGCGGGAACAGGATCATCCGATGTGGAAAACAGCATCATCCAGATCAGTAACCAGTACATATTAATAATTCCTCCAGTATATCCTGATAGGGATACTTCACCCGGTTAATATACGTCTTCCGTTAACCCTGAGAACACCCGCGCAGTGGAGCTTTACAGCTTCCGAATATGCAAGATGCTCGGACTGAAGTATCCTTTCTGAAAGAGTCTCTTCGGTGTCATCATCCTTTACATGAACCGCTTTCTGCAGAATAACAGGTCCGGTATCAACTCCAGCGTCCACATAATGAACCGTACAACCGGTTATTCTGACACCGTAATCGAGCGCCTGCTTCTGCGCGTGCAACCCCGGAAACGATGGCAGTAACGATGGGTGGATGTTAAGTATTCTGCCGCCGAACTCCGTCATCATGGGGCCTTTTATTATTCTCATAAGTCCTGCAAGACAGACAAGCCCGATATTTCTATCCTTCAAAACACGAACCCATTCACTCTCTTCTTTCTCTTCGAACTTCGTGCGGTACTTCCCGGGTGACATGTAAAGTGCTTCAACTCCCAATACAGAAGCTTTCCGCAGAACATCAGCTTCCCTGTTATCCGATATCAGCAGCGATATTCTAGCTTTCCCAGTATCACCCCGGCAGAGCGCTTCGAAATTAGATCCTCTGCCGGAGGCCAGAACCGCTACCCTGACAGTATCACTTCCTTCATCCATGCCGTTTGCAATCAATTTCTATCACCCTCTTCGGTACTCCTCCGCGGAGGCTCGTCACTGAATGTCCATGTTATCCCGAACGAATAGCTTCTCCAGTCATCCAGAACATCTTTTAAATCAAAAATGAATGCAAACCTGCTTAGTGTAAACATGGATACGATATCCATTGTTCCGCCCGTGCCGGAAGACGTACGCAGAAGTTCCCATGAAACACCCCCGTGAATCCTTCCGGAAGCACCCCAGGGTACCGATGGCAGCACTATACCATGAAAACGAATACTGTCTTTCTTCATCGAGGCACCGGCGTGCAGAAAACCATGGCTGGTATTTACCAAAGTCTGAATTCCACCCTCAAAACCATTCTTATCGGCTTCCAAGAGAATTTCGAAGGAATCAATGCCCGCAAGTCCCATGAACCTCGGATCGGAATCCTGCAGTGCAGCAATCCCCGCCTGGAAATTAAATATCCCGGTTTCAGCGAGTATACCGGTGGTACCTCCCAGCAGGACATCCCCGTTAATATCATGAATATCGCTTCTGAATATGGCTCGCATGCCGTAAACAGGGAATTCCAGTCGAAGATGACCGGCCACGCTCAGTATTGAATCGTCGGATATACTGAGGGAACCGCCGCTTCGGATGTCTAACTCTGAAATCCTTATTTTCGAGGAACCAAGAACTTCCCAATACCTTCCGGCGGGATGAAGATGCGCGAATGAAAAACGGGTTACTACATCCCCGGGATTCCATCCCGCCCACAGCGCGTACCCGTCTTCCGTTGTCTGCCAGCCGCAGCCTCCGGTTTCAAAATTATCATGACGTAAAATGTAAATCTGGTTATTGAGAGTATCCTCCCGGGACATCGTAAAATCCATCAGCAGAGTGGACAGCACCGGCCTTCTTATATAAGCTGAATAACCGTTTTTTGACGAAGTGTTCTCTATAAGCCCCACTCCACTTGAAAACGAACTCTCAGGAACCGGGCTTGAAGCGAAATCCATCTCCCACCCGCCATCTCCCCATACTCCGGCTTCCAGCGGGGATTTGATTGACAGAGATTCGAATGAACCCCATCCCGGAAATGGCTGGTAATCCGAACCGGGTATGGGAACTCCGTCACGAACGAGGACGGTTTCCCAGTTGAGCATCTGTGCTACCGTCCATGAATACATTGATGAAGCCTCCAGAACATCGGACGGATCCGGCTGAAGTACGGGGAAAGCGGTTAATACGCATAGAATAATCTGATCCATCAAATCTCGTACCCCGGACGGTTAAGAGCTTTGTACGTGAGTATCTTCCCTCTCTCAACACCGGGCTGATCGAGAGGATTGATATCAAGAGCCAGACCCGTAAGAACGGTAGCAATCTCAAGTGACATGAGTAATTCACCCATGGATATTTCGTTCAATTCCATTAAATCAATATTACTGACGGGAACACCATTCTCTTTCAAAGCTTCAGCGGAAGCTCCTGCTTCGGCAGTTCTAAGTTCATCCGCTGTAAGGCCGGAAAGGTACGATAAAGAGGGATATTTCTCGAAACCACCCGGTAAAACAGCCGCGTTATTATCGGGTGATGTCGTAAGCATGGTAACAGTTTTGTCTCGCGGACCATCCATAAACAGCTGCATAAGTGAATGCTGGTCGGCCGGACCTCTGCACGCGAGGGGAGTCTGTCCGAGTAAGACCGGGGTGCCCGAAAGATTTCTGTTCTTTCCGAGACTCTCAGCCCAGAGCTGGGAAAACCAGAGAGCCGTATCGAATAACCTGTCGTTGTAGGGAAAGAACACATGAACAGGATAGCGTGTAAAATTATGCAGGAATCCGGCAGCGACTTTCGCAGCAATGCTGGATGCGCCATTCATTCGAAAGTCAGCCGCAATAGTTCCCGCGCCCTGAAGCAGTGCTTCAATATCGATTCCGGCGAAAACGGCCGGAAACAAACCCACCGGGCTTAGAACACTGAATCTGCCACCTACGGCAGGAGGCACAGGCAGTGAAAACCAGTTCCTGTCTGCAGCAAGCTGCCTGAGGTCGCCTTTGAAAGGGTCAGTTATGGCTGTTATTCCTTTTTCTCCGTTTGCCGACTCCGCTATCCATTCGTAAAAAGACAGGAATATGGACATTGTTTCAGCGGTACCGCCCGATTTGGTAATAACCGTAAGCGATGTACTGTCCGGATTCATTTGTTTTTTAAGTTCAGTAATCATTGCGGAATCGGGTGAGTCAGCGACTATTACTTTATCCATTTTACCGGCAGCTCTGGAAAAAGCACTCAGAAGCGCTCTCAGCCCCAGTGATGAACCGCCTATTCCGCATACTATCATCCGGTTGCTGAAGCCGCTTACAACGTCCGTGAGCCGAAGTGTTTCGTCAAGGAGTTCCCGGTCATCCGGAAGACTCATGAAACCAAGCTTTCCTTCTTCATCCCATTTCATGAATGCATCGATTGTTTTTTTCGAAAGAGACGGGTAATCGAAGGAAGCTCTGTAAACAAGATAAGGTTCAACACGTTTCAAAGCAGGACTCCATTCATCTAACTGCCCAGGTCAGAATATCCTTCTCAACGGGTACAGACGGGAGAATGATTATATTTCCGCTATTCTTCTCCCCCACCCTTAATACAGTTATCGTATCACTTTCTGATGTAATCAGATAGCTTTCAAGTTCACTTTCGTAAACAGCTTCTCGCGGTACTTCCATCAACTCGGAGAATACGATTTCGATCGCGGACAGATTACCTGAATATACAGCATACCCCCTGTCTTCCTCAACAAACCGGATACCGTCGACTGAGGATGGCCAGGAATCAATCTTACATTCTACAGGAGGGAATACATGGAATAACTCACTGCTTGCGACAGCAACCTCTGCAAGGGCGTCCCCCGGTCTTATTCGGCTGCCAACCGCCGGAAGAATCTCTTCCAGAGTTCCCTCAAGCGGCGAGAGGTAAGGAGTATTCTCATCCGCCATCAGGGAATCAAGAAAGAGAGTAAGGCTATCCACCCGTTCCCGAAGCAGCGTGTCTTCGGGCATGGAAGACAGCATCGCAGACGCGAAATCCAGTTCCATAGTCAGCCTCTCCCGCTCGACTATGTAAAGGTCCTCTCTGAATTCCAGCAATGTATCACCTTCAACGATCTCCTGTCCGGCAGAAGCGTAAATATCCGTAACCA
>CAZOQQ010000173.1:0-5056 GCA_964582075.1 uncultured bacterium
CCGACGCGATGAATTCATTGCAGATACAGGTAAAATGGCCGATCTCCTGGCGAATCTGGCAAAGGGACGCGCTGGAACAGTGTCTCTTCTTTCAAGGGCTGCGGAAAGACTTGAAAGATTTGAAGAGGTTCGAGCCGCTCTGGAAATACTGTATGGAGAAAACCAGGTTCCACCGGGGATTCTTGGAAAGAAAGGAGAGCTTGTCCTGTTTATTTCATCCAGATCCGATGAATATCTTGCCGAAAGAAAAGCCAGTGATCTGGCCTGGATAATCAGAACGAATTTCCAGCTGGTAAATATGGTTCGAACAAGCGCGGGGAAATCTCAGTTCGCTATTAAAAATCTCAGAACCAGCAGGGAACATCTTACCGGAATAAATATTGCAGGATTCGAGAGGAATATTTCTTTTCAGAACTTTGTGCTTGCACTGACTCACTCGTGGCCCGGAGCTTCAATTCGTCACCAGAGAAGATATACAACAAGAGACGGTATTATTTCAATCAGGATAGAAATGACTGGACCAACAGGTTTGTGTGCGACAAGAACAGAACAGACCGTAATAAAGAGAAACCTGAAAAAACTGCTTGTTGCTCATGAACTGGAAAAGCTGGAAAGAATTTACAGATACGGTGGTGGAGAACATTATGCGAGAGCTTTAATCCCGCTCTTGAAGAAAGAATGTGAAACAACCGGTATAAATCAGGCGTATATCGCCGTCGTTTCATCAACTACATTCCAGGCTCAACTGAAGCTTGTCATTGTTACAAAACAGCCTGACAACGATGCTCACGATACAAAGATCATTAATCTTGTCGGCCTGGTAAACGCCATGAAAGGGCTTTCGGTGGTATCGTTTCGGTCACCTTCCAACTACAGTGATATATGGGTGGATATTCTGAACGTAACTATAGAACGGGAAGATTTCGCGGAGACCGAAGATGCCTACAGAGATATTAAGCTCGCAATAGAAGAGAGTTTTGGCCACTTCAGAGATTTCGACAGAGGTATGAGACTGAACGATGTCAGACAGCTGAAAGAGATAAGATCAAGGTTAAACGATATTCCGGACAACGTGGTAACAGATTTCTATTACCATATCGAGGATTTTCTGAGAGCAAGTATTACGGTCGACGAGCTTTCAGAGCATATCAAACTTGTGTACGATTCAATATCGTCGTTTCTTGAGAGCAAGGGAACATCAAGGAATCCATCTTCTATGGACGTGGTTTCCGGCTCAAGGAAAATCGCCACGTTGATATGTTTTGTTTGTGAAAACGAAGCAGTGGCCTTTCAAAATCTTCTTGAAGTTGTGAAGGAATTCAAAGTGAATGTCAGCATAATAGAATGGGCTGGGGTATCGGCTATTCTTTTCAGGATACAGAAGGATGGAAAAGGGCTCAGTAAAGAAGCGCTGGCAAATGTTACAGGTAAACTGAAAGCCAGAAATAAAGAACGGAATTAAACGGGAATATCTTGACAGCAGACCTGATTAGTTCTATTTTCCTCGTCCCTGGCGGTGTAGCTCAGTTGGCAGAGCAGCGGAATCATAATCCGCGGGTCGGGGGTTCAAGTCCCTCCGCCGCTACCAGAATTTTGCCGTGGGTATAACCGCCTGCGGCAATTTTCGGCTTACTCTGCCAAGTGACCTTTTCCATCTTATTATCCCGGCCAGCACAAATCCGCGGTATTATCCTGACTCAACAGGCGTACTGTTGAATATTCTGCATCTGTACCGGGAATGAACTTCACCGGTCAGGGGATTTTCAATCACGATTCAGAAGCACAAAACGAAGTCCGCTCTCCCAATAACCTGTTTTGATTACAAGGAGCGAAAGTATGGGTGCAACAGCATTATTGTTAAGACCAGCAAGAACTTCAGAAGATGAAATAATGCCTGGAAACAGAAGAATTGCAACAGTGGAAAGGAATATCATAACGGACATGATTATATTTCCATATAGTAGCCTGCACCGGTGTTTCAGGTTTATATAAAACTGGAGGTAGATATGCAAAAGGTATTTGTGTTGATGTTCTTTGTCTTCGGAATTGCTGCGGCGTGTACAACGATTATCGTTACACCCGGAGCATCTGAAGACGGATCTATGTACGTAACCCACTCAGACGACAATGAGCTTATGGATGAGAGGATAGTTTACGTACCGGCTGCGGACTGGGAAGAAGGCGCTACAAGGCCTGTTTACTGCTCAGCCTGTGCGCTTGGAGCTTTCCCGGAGTACAACAGCTTTCTTGGAACAAGACTGGTTTGCAAGGAGAGGGCGGCGGCGTACAACCATCCGGATCAGCCGCAGAGCATTCCTCTTGGCGAAATTCCTCAGGTTGAACATACCTACGCTTACTTTGACGGCAGTTATGGAATAATGAACGAACATCAGCTGATGATAGGCGAGTGTACCTGCGGATCAAAAATGATGCTTGATCCCGAGCCCGGTAAGCGAATATTCTACTCCTCCGAGCTTTCAAGAGTAGCGCTTGAAAGGTGTACAACAGCGAAAGATGCTGTGGAACTCATGGGACACTTAATTGAAACATACGGTTACTACGGAACAGGGGAAACTCTGCTTGTCGGTGATCCAAAAGAAGCATGGGTCTTCGAGATGTGCTGTGGAACGGCAGACAGCACAGGGGGCCTGTGGGTGGCGCGAAAGGTTCCAGATGGAGAGATCTTCGTGGAAGCCAACGAATTCAGAATAAGAAAAATCATTGATGACGAAACCGTGTTTCTCCACTCTTCCAACCTGCTTGAAGAATGTGAGAAGCTTGGATGGTGGAGTTCCGATCAGGGCGAGTTTGACTGGCTGCGTGCTGTAAGCAAGGGAGAGTACAACCATCCCTACTACAGCCTCAGGAGAGTCTGGAGGGTACTGAGCCTTGCCGCTCCTTCATTGAACCTCAGCCCCTGGGTTGAAGACGGATATTCAGATTACTATCCTTTCAGCGTTTCTCCGGACCACAATCTTACCACAAGAGAGGTAATGAGACTGCACAGAGATCATTACGAGGGAACACAGTTCGACATGACAAAGGGTATTGCCGCAGGCATGTTCGGATTTCCCTACCGTTACTACGGTCCACAGGACAGCGGTGGAGACATTGGCGATCCTGATCGTCACCTGGAAGGTGCCTGGGAACGTCCTCTGTCTGTAAACTACTGCGGTTATGTTTATGTAAACCAGGGTCGTTCATGGTTACCGGACCCTGTTGGCGGTATCACCTGGTTCGGTCCGGACAAACCGGCGGAAACATGTTTTGTACCATTCTACTGCGGCGTGTCGGATCTTCCATCCAGGTATCAGATCTGTAATACATCAGAATTCTCCAGAGAATCTGCATGGTGGGCATTTAACTTTGTGGGCGACTGGTCAGGTATCAGGTACAACCTGATGCATCATGACATAACAGAACTGCAGGAGGCAATCGAAGTTGGAGAGATAGCAAAAGTTGCCGCAGCTGACTCAGCTGCTCTGGAAATGTACAGAAATAACGGCAGATATACGGATTACATCACACAGTTCAGCACTTCAAACGCGGACAGCGTTGTAGCGCAGTGGTGGAACTTTGCCGACCGTATGATAGTGAAATACGATGACGGGTATGTCAACTCACCGAATCACATGGCTCATGAACTTGGTTATCCGGACTGGTGGCTCGAACATTCAGGCTGGGAACATGGGCCGATTTCCTACACCAACCATGAGGAAAACTGAAATATTCCATAACAGCTATTCCAGGGAAGGAGGTGAAGGTGTGACAGAAAAGGATATCAGGAGCAGCACTGAAAAAACAGATACACAGACTGCAGTACCTGAAGAAAAAACAACTGACGAAAAAGACGTTGAGGTAAAACCAGGTGCCTGTTGATGACCACAAAACCAGTGAACAGGAGTTTCACAGGCTATAAAACTTATCTGAAGGTTAACCGGTGATGTGCGTCCGGGTTGAATCGGCGGTTTGCCGGCGGAGTCAAGGTGTTTGTAACGGCTCTGTCATATCCGCTGCCTTTGTCTGCTTGACATGGGGAACAGACAATCGTATGAAATTGCTGCCTCAAATAGAGGTAACGAAGTGCTTTTTGTCGCAGCACCGAATTGAATCTGCATGAAAGATGCGGACAGGTTGCTGTATATGTTTCGTGGTTTGCTTTCTCAGGGAGGTGTTCTATGAAATATGTTCTTGCGATTTTTATTGTTGTTTCTGTTGCTGTTTCATCAAATCAAGGCAATGGGTCTTGCATGCAGGTGAATTCAGAGACAGATAGTGTGATCTATTCGGATGTTTTCAATCAGGGAGACATGGCTTACCATGCACCATACGCCTGTAGTACCTTCTGTGCTGCAGATGACTTTACTCCCGCATCAAACTCTCGCATTACAGATATTTCTTTCTGGATTTTTTCCACTCGCCCTCCATTGCCTTCAGCATCGGAATTGAATCTTTCTTTTTACACCAGCGGGGCTTCCGGACCTGGTGACTCAATCTGGGCAGGTGAGCCGGCTTCCATTACGATAACAAACACAGGTGTCCATTTTGCCATCTACTTTATTTTCGAGATTGCTTGTAAGCTGGATACAGCGGATTACGTTGATGTCAGTGCAGGTCAAACGTACTGGGCAGGTGTTACCAGAACAAGCGGTGGTGATATGTATACCATAATGGATACTAATGTCACAGGTTCCGAATCATGGGGCAGGCATGGAACAGATCCGTGGTACACCGGTTCTTCCCTTGGGCAGGATCCGGTAAATATGTTCCTGCTGCTGGAAGACAATTCGGTCTCAGCATTTCAGGAATCGTCATGGGGAGCCATAAAAGCAGCACAGTTTCAGTAACGGGTAAGATTAGAATTTTCATCTGAATGTTTCCGGGTTATTCCCGTACAGTTTCGGCCAGCCGATTCCCAGTTCGGAATTCGTCAGTTATCGCTACCTGCTGAACTGATTGTACTACGGTTTAACTCAGGTTACTCAGGCAGGGATATAGCGATCTAAAACTAAGGTACGGTTTTAAGATACTTCACCGGCTTTTTATATTTAGCTTT
>CAZOQQ010000174.1:0-5034 GCA_964582075.1 uncultured bacterium
AAAGGAGGCGATTTCTTTTCGACAAGTCCCATCCTCGGGCTGAACATACTTGCCCATATGCCGATCTATGCAATCGAGGGAAGCGTAAGTTACGGAATTCTCAAGGCCAAGGAAGATTATAACGATTTCTCAGCAAGCCTTATTCCCGTACTTGCAGGCATCAGAACTTACGCGGGGCCGATATTTTACGGTGGAGGCGCAGGAATGTACATCTCTTCCGTATCATACACCGGATACGACTCAAGTGATAGTAAATTTGGTGCTTACGGCAACCTGGGAATGATCATACCCCTCGGCTCAATGGACATAGAGGGAAGCATCAAGTATCACCTCGTCGATTTTGATACGGACAAAGCCTGGTTTTCGCTCACCGCGGGAACCTACTTCTAAATTCCGCAGGAAGGGGCATAAGCGTATGCCCCTTCCGGTTTCAAGCTAATTTCCGTGAGCTTTCCTGTATCTTCTTAGAAAAAGAATGCCGGACAGCGCGAACAAACCGGATGAAAACAGGAACGCTTCGGAGAATCCGGCGATTTTAAGCAGCAGGCTTCCAAGTATGGGGGAGAAACTCGCTCTGAGGGCGGTCAACGTGATATGAAGGCCCTGATACGTGGCTTCCTGACCGGGTGGAGCGAAATGCAGACTGGAAATATTCCAGGATATTGTAACACCGGCCATGCCTACCGCGAAGAAGCCGTAGGCAACATAGAAAAGAATGGTACCGGCATCCGGTATCCAGTTACCAAAAGCCATCGAGAGCGGGTAAAATGCAAGAAGCAGACAGACGATACCGGTAAACCGGAACGGATGCAATTTCTCAAGACGAACACCCATGACGGGAGACAGAAGCAGAATACCCATCTGGCCGATTACGCCTTTTGCCGTCGCGTACTGCTGGTAATCAAGGCCAAGTCTGTCCGTCGCGAAAAAAGGTATTACAGGCAATATCATCAGAAAAGCTATTCCGTAAATGAAAAAATAGATTTCGAACAATGCGAACTCTTTGTCTTTTTTAAAGATTTCCCAAAGGCTCCTGAAAAAGTGAGCGTATCCCCTCCCGGTGGATTTTTCCTTCACCGCAGATTCCATTCCCCTTGCCATTATTGAAAGAAATACCGCTTGTCCGGCACCGAATACGGCCTCAACGACAAACAGGATTCGATAGTACTGGAAGTTCATATCCAGCAGTACTCCCGCGAAAATGGCCATGGGAAGGCTGAACAGCGTAAGAGTACTTGTCCACCATCCGAAGAGTCTCGCCCTGTTGTTATGGGTGTACCGCTTTTTCATAATGCTGTTCTGGGCGGGAATTATTACACTGTTGGACGCAAAAAAGAAAAATAGAAGCAGGAGCATCATGTTGACATTCGAAGAGAAAAACATGAGCGCTACCGGAAGCCTGGAAATAACGCCGAATAGAAGAACTGCCCTGTCGTACCTTCCCCTGCTGTCAAGCCAGTGGTTGATGAAAACGGCAAGCAGGTTGCTTACCGGCCACAGCATGGTAAGAACCGTTATCTGCCAGTGAGTGGCATTCAATCCGTTTACAGCGATGTACTCGTGGTTTATTACCACTCCGACAGAAACTCCACCAAGGATGGCCGAGAGCAGATGGAGTTTGAAGACCCTCTGTTCATCACGTCCCAGTGGACGGAAGAACCTTCTCACGCCGTTATTCGATTCAGCCAAGTATGAACGCCACATCAACTGCCACTGGGAACAATACCCCTGGTTCTCAGTACATCGAGGATCTTCGCGGCGCACTCCTCCGGTGTTGATTCATGGGTTTTCAGAACAAGTTCGGGAGAAAGAGGTTTTTCGTAAGGGGCTGATATACCTGTAAAAGAAGGTATGGCACCACTTCTTGCCTTCACGTACAACCCCTTCGGATCCCTCTGCTCCGCCACTTCCAGAGGAACATCGACATAGACCTCGACGAAATCGCCCTCTTTCTGAATAGACCTGGCGAAATCCCTGTCTTCACGATAAGGGCTTATGAACGCAAGAATGTTGAGCACACCGAAGGAACTGAAGAGCTTCGCCACTTCAGCGATTCTCCTGATATTCTCCTTGCGATCTTCAGGTGAGAACCCGAGGTCACTGTTAAGTCCGTGCCTGATATTGTCACCATCCAGAATGGCCGTTAAAACACCGGAATCGTTCAGCATTTCCGAGAGTACGTCAGCAATTGTCGACTTTCCAGAACCGGAAAGTCCGGTAAGCCAGACTGTTGCTCCCCTGTGTCCGAGAAGCGTCTCCCTGTCGCCTCTTGTAATGCCGTGATGATGCCAGGTTATATTCTTATCAGCTGTACTGTCCGACTTCATAAATCTCCCGTTCAGTTACGTAATGGTAAGGTTTCTAATATTGAGAAGTTTCACTATCATATCGCTTCCGAAGTATAATCGCTAACGGTTTCCAACGAATCGGACAGGAGATTACATGGTTAACAGGGATATTATAAGAAAAAGCCTTTCCACATGTTTGCGGGACACCTCCGATCTGAATCTTCCGGGAAGAAAAGTGGGTAAAGTACGGGATACTTACGATCTCGGAAACCGGATTCTCCTGATAACGACAGACAGGCAGAGCGCCTTCGACAGAGTGCTGGCTTCCATTCCTTTCAAGGGACAGGTTCTGAACCAGGTGAGCGCGTTCTGGTTCGGGATAACGGAGGATATCGTTCCAAACCACGTGATATCCATTCCTGACCCTAATGCTGTTCTCGCCGAAAAGTGTGAAGTCTTTCCGGTGGAATTCATAGTCAGGAATTATCTCACCGGCAGTACCAGCACATCAGCCTGGACTATCTACAGTAATGGCGGCCGTAACATCTGCGGAAACGAACTTGCCGAAGGAATGGTAAAGAACCAGAAATTCCCCGAACCAATTATAACTCCAACCACCAAAAGCGAAGAACATGATGAATCCATAACACCGGAACGGATCGTAAGCCTGGGACTGATGACCGCCCGGGAATGGGACAGAGCATCGGAAATAGTTATGAAACTCTTCAAACGGGGAATTGAAATAGCTGCCTCTCATGGTCTGATACTCGTTGATACCAAATACGAACTGGGCAGGAACGAAAACGGCGACATCATCCTGGTGGACGAAATTCACACTCCTGATTCCTCGAGATACTGGATATCGGACAGCTACGTGGAAAGGTTCAGCAACGGCCAGGAACCCGATAACATCGACAAGGAGTTTCTGAGACTCTGGTTCAGAAATAACTGTGACCCCTACAATGATGATGTACTGCCGCAAGCTCCCGATGACTTGATAATTGAACTCTCATCGAGGTACATTCAACTTTACGAAACCATAACAGGAAATGATTTTCATCCTGAATTCGATCCTCTGGAAAGGCTGAAAAACAACCTCAGAGGAATACAGGATTAGTTGATATTGCCGAAAAGATCACCGGTTACTTCATCATCATCAGGGTGAACCTTCTCCTCGGCCTTTTTAAGTGCTTCAGCCGAGCGAAGACGAAGGTCTTCGGCCTGCTTCAAAACATCTTCGGGAGATGGCAAGACGGTTTCCGGCTGTTCGTGGAGTGCTTCCTGAGCAGGTTCTTCCCCTTTGGACAGTTCGGTATCATCAACATCGGTTAACGATACTCCCCTGATGCTTGAAATTATTCTTTTGCCGCAGAGCTGAACTCCCTTTGCGTGTTCACTGGTTATTCTGAAGTCGGAAACAAGGAATTCATCCTTCCTTTTGCGCATCCTTTTCTTTCTGTAAAACCAGACATCAAGCTTCATTTCTTCTTCGGATGTGAAGAAAATAATACTGCCGCCTTCGGGAACGGATCTGTACTCCTTGTCCAGTATGAAACTTTCAACGCAGAATCTCTTGATGTAGGCGATCCGGGTGTTTTTCTGCTGATATACAACGGTAAACACTTTTTTCTTATCGAGCACACCGCAGTACAGAACATTTCCATCGATGAAATACTTTTCCTGAACAGGAACAACCCTGTAAGTTCCGTTGTCAAGAAAATACACGAATCTGTCATACTCGGAGACACTGAACGTTTTCTCACCTTTGATGGTTGTTCCAAGAAGACCTGTCTCGGCGTTGAAACCCGCCTTGAGATTCTTTATCGCGACTTCCTTTATATCTATATTGCTGAAATCCTCTATACTGGTGAGCCTCGGGTACGCTTTCCCGTACTTTTCCATCAGCATCTCGATGTAATCAATCGCGTATCGAACAATATTGCGGAGGTTGCTTCTGGCCTGCTTCATCCTGATCCTGATTTCGTCCATCTCTTCTCTGTGACTTTCGATATCGAACCTTGATATCCTGCGAATTTTCAGCGCGAGAAGTTTGTCAATGTCGTCTTCGGTTACTTCCAGGCGGTTTTCTTCAAGGAATGGCTCAAGGCTGGTTTTCACCGAATCCCTCACGTTATCCCACGATGTGCATTCCTCAATGCTCTTGTACAGCCTGTTCTCCATGAATATCTGCTCGAGGGTAAGCCAGTGCAGCCTTTCGGTATAATCGCTGATTTCAAGTTTCAGTTCAAGCTTCAATATCTCCAGCAGTCTCCCCGTGCTGTAGTGCACTATTTCCGTAATACTTGTTTCAACAGGGCTGCCGTCCTGAATTACAACGATGTTCGAAGAATGGGATGTCTCGCAATCGGTATGTGCGTAGAGCCTTTTCAACCCCTCATCCACTCCCACGCCACGGGACAGCCTGATATTGATTTCCACTGAATCGGTTGTGTAATCGTCAATTGAAGAAATTTTAATCTTTCCCTTCTTCGACGCCAGTTCAATGGATGTTATCACCGATTCGGTTGTTGTGCCCCATGGCAATTCTCTTATTATAAGGTTCTTGTTGCCATCCTTCTCGATCCTGGCCCTGTTTCTTATTTTTCCTTTTCCATCTTCGTAATCGGATATATCAATTCTGCCACCCTGCGGGAAATCCGGATATAGTTCGAAATCCTGTTCCTTCAGGCACGCTACTTGCGCTTTTAGTACTTCCTGGAAATTATGCGGGAGTATTTTTGTAGAC
>CAZOQQ010000175.1:0-4923 GCA_964582075.1 uncultured bacterium
CGGAGGAAAGAAGACTTCTGCCGTATACAAGATGTATGTAGGTATCATCCATAGGAGGGATGATAAAATTGCATCTGTGCAGCATGAAAAGCAGAACAGTAGCGATCATCAGTATGATCGGAGCGATGAACCCGTTGGATTTCTTCTTAGCCGTCGGCTTTTTCATGATGATTTTATCACCCTGACAAAGCTTCAAGTCAAGATGGAAATATGGACACTGCCCCTTAATCGTGTTAAGATTAAACGATATTTTCGTGCGGAATATTAAATTACCCGGGAGAATACTTACTTGAGAATAATCGGGGTCGGCGTGGATATAGTTGACATTGATGTTTTCAGAAGCCGCCTTGATGATGGCATGATAAATGAGCTGTTTCTTCCGGGTGAAATCGAATACTGCTCATCCAGAGCTCGTCCGTGGGAGAGTTACGCTGCAAGATTCGCCGCGAAGGAGGCTTCTTTCAAAGCACTATGCGCGGGTCTTTCTCATGGACTGCGCTGGAAGGATGTTGAGATAATCAAAGATGAATCCGGCGCGGTATCCGTTCAGCTCAGCGGGAATGCACTGGAACGGGCTGGAAACAAACAGATAAAACAGGTTCATCTTTCCATCAGTCATTCCGGTGACAATGCCATAGCCGTTGTAACCATGGAGGGTTGATGAAGAACCAATGAATGGAGGAAATTACTTGAGCAATATTGGATCGTATGAAAAGAGAATTAAGGATTTCAACTGGGATATTGCGAAGGATGTTCTTGACTGGAAGGATGGAGAACTCCTTAATATCGGATATATATGTTCAGACAGAATATGCAACAGAGGTAATGGTGACAGGACCGCGCTCATATGGGAAGGTTTCGGGGACAGGAGCGCGAGGTACACTTTCAACGACCTCAGAATTTATTCAAACGGGTTCGCTGATTTTCTAAGAAAAGAAGGGATAGAACCCGGAGACAGAGTCTGCATTTTCATGGACAAGATTCCAGGCCTGTACTTCTCCTTTCTTGGTATCCTTAAACTTGGTGCTATTGCGCAACCGCTTTTCTCAGCGTTTGGTGACGAGTCACTTGAAGTAAGGCTCGCAAGCGCAGGAACAAAAGCAATTCTAACAACGCGTAAACATGTGAAGAAAGTTCGAAAGATAAAGGACAGGCTGCCGGATCTGAAAAAGATAATAGTTGTTGAGGGTGATCGGGATAAACTTAAAGATGGCGAGATCTATTTTGATGTGGAGAACAACCCGGTGGTTGAAGAATTCGATGTTTACCACAGCGGACCGGAAACCCCATCTGTTCTGCACTACACTTCCGGAACGACGGGTCAGCCGAAGGGTGCTCTGCATGTTCACAATTCCATCTGGGGCCAGGCGCTTACGACCAGCTGGGTGCTTGATCTTAGAGATGATGATATTTACTGGTGTACCGCCGATCCCGGATGGGTTACAGGAACCAGTTACGGTATCATAGGGCCATGGTCTCTGGGTGCCACTCAGTGTGTTCTGGACTCAGGATTCACTTCTGCCAGATGGTATAAATTTATTCAGGACAATAGAATAACCGTATGGTATTCCGCCCCTACGGCCATCAGGGCGCTTATGAAAGATGGCAACGAACTGGTCAATGATTTTGATCTTGCATCGCTTCGATATCTTGCTTCTGTTGGTGAACCGTTGAACGCCGAGGCGGTAATCTGGAGCGGGGAAGTATTCGATGGTCTTAAATTCCATGATTCCTTCTGGCAGACCGAGACCGGCTCGATCATGATAACCAACTATCCCGGAATGGAGATACGACCGGGGTCTATGGGTAAACCTTTCCCCGGCATAAAAGCCTCGGTGCTTGATCTTGTTACTCATGAGCCTGTGAGTGAACCCGGTAAAGTGGGGCTTATAGCCTTTCGCCCGGGGTGGCCGTCCATGTTCAGGAGGTACTGGAAAAAGCCTGATATCTACAGGAGTAAATTCGTCGGAGCTTCCGGGAATGCAACGCCCGATGAACTCAGAACAAACCCTGAACTCTGGTACGTATCGGGCGACAGGGCGAGTATCGACAAAGACGGGTATTACTGGTTCGTTGGCAGAGATGACGATGTTATTAATACCGGAGGGCATCTTGTTGGTCCTTTTGAGATCGAATCGGCCCTTGTAGAGCATGAAGCTATTGCTGAAGCCGCCGCTGTGGGCAAACCGGATGAAGTCAACATGGAGGTTGTAAAGGCATTCGTTACGCTTAAACCGGGTTTTGAACCGTCGGATGATCTTGAACTGGATATAATGAATTTCATCAGGAAAAGGCTGTCCCCTCTTGCGATGCCTCAGGAAATTGAATACATGGACAAACTTCCGAAAACCCGATCGGGTAAAATTGTCCGAAGGTATCTCAAGGCTCTTGAATGGGGAGAAGAAGTCGGCGATATTTCAACACTGTCTGACGAATGAAAGGAGCTTAAAATGGATGACATGAAGGAAACAGTTCTGGAGTACATAATTGATGAGTACCTTGACGAAGATGATGAAGACGATGTTTCTTATAGTTCTCCCCTGATCTCTTCGGGAATCGTAGACAGCTTTTCCATGGTGTCTCTTAAAAGATTTCTTGAGAATAAATACAGCATCAGGCTTTCCGATGAAGAAGCCACTCCGGAAGCTTTCGATACAGTGGAGTCAATATGCAGACTGGTCAGTAAACATCTGGGATAAAGGAAGGTAGGAGCGCATGGCATTTTCAGACGGTACCAGAAGCCTGTTTGCAGATGAGATTAAAAGAATAAAGGAAGACGGTCTCTTCAAGGAGAAAAGATTCATCTGTTCGGAACAGGATGCGGAAATCGAAGTTGAATATCCCGAAGGGGCAGCTCATAAGAAAGTACTCAATTTCTGCGCGAATAATTATCTTGGTCTTTCCAGTCACCCTGAAGTGATAAGGGCGGCTCACGAAGGTCTTGACACCCGCGGTTACGGTATGAGTTCTGTCAGGTTCATTTGCGGTACACAGGATATACACAGGGAACTTCAGGATAAAGTATCAGCTTTCCTGGGAATGGAGGCTACGCTTCTGTTTCCATCATGCATGGATGCCAATTCAGGAGTGTTCGAAGCGATACTGAACCAGGAAGACGTAATTATAGCCGACAGGCTTATCCACGCCTCGCTTGTGGATGGTATACGACTTTGTTCAGCCGTGTACGATACATACAAGCATATGGATATGAAGCATCTTGAAAAGAAGCTGAAGCTTCATCAGGACAAGAGAACCAGGCTCGTAGTAACCGATGGCGTATTTTCCATGGACGGTGATCTCGCACCCCTCGATGAAATAGTCGCGCTCTGCGATCGTTACGATGCCATGGTTCTGGTAGATGATTCCCACGCTTCTGGTTTTATAGGCAAAACCGGTCGGGGAACACACGAGTATTTCGATGTAATTGATGGCATAGACCTTATTACCACTACTTTCGGAAAAGGTCTGGGAGGAGCTTCCGGCGGCTGTGTTGCAGGCCGTAGTGAACTGATTGAACTCTGTCGTCAGAAAGCAAGACCTTACCTGTTCAGTAATTCTCTCGCGCCTCCGATTGTCAACGCATCCATAAAGGTGTTTGATCTGATCTCCACTAACACCGAGCGCCGTGACAAGCTTGAATGGAATACGAAGTATTTCCGCGAAAAGATGGAAGAGGCCGGGTTGAATATGCGCCCGGGAGAAACACCAATAGTTCCCGTGATGTTGTACAACGCCAAACTGGCCAATGACATGGCCAGAGACATGTATGCCGAGGGAATTTACGTCATTGGTTTCTGCTTCCCGGTTGTACCGGCGGGTAAAGCCAGAATCCGTGTTCAGCTTTCCGCGGCACACGAAAAGGAACACCTTGACAAATGTGTGCAGGCTTTCAAAAAAGTGGGAGACAGGTACGGAATACTCGGACTCGGTAAAAATGAGATAATTGAGAAGTACGGTCGATAGCGCAGTTCAATAAGGAAGATGAAGTTCTGCTTCGGATGGTAGGTCGGAAGTTTTATCATGGATGGAGGATTGATGAAAGGTAGTGTTGCCAATCCGGCCCCGCTGGGGCTCTTTGGTTTTGGGATGACAACAGTGCTTCTTAACATTCATAATGCCGGATTTTTCAACAACGATATCCTGATTCTTGCCATGGGTATTTTTTATGGCGGTCTTGCGCAGGTTTTCGCCGGTATAATGGAATTCAGAAAAGGCAATACGTTCGGTACAACAGCTTTCACAAGCTACGGGCTTTTCTGGTTATCCCTGGTTTTCATATTTCTGGGAGCCAGGTACCGGTGGTTCGATCTGGATGAAGTGTTCCTTGGATGGTACCTTTTCATGTGGGGACTTTTTACTTTCCTGATGTGGTTTGCCACATGGAAAACCAACCGTTCACTTCAGTTTGTCTTTGTCAGCCTTACAGTATTATTCTGGCTTCTTGCTCTTGAACACTGGTTCGAAATGCCATCATGGTTCAAAACAGTGACCGGAACAGAAGGCATAGTATGCGGACTATCGGCCATGTATCTGGCCGCCGCAGAAGTTATTAACGAGGCAGCAGGGAGAACCGTTCTTCCCATCTGTCCGCGCGATTAGAAGAAACTGACAGTATCCGTGTGCTGAAATAGACATAGCGGAACAGGTGGTTTATTCAACTGCTTCCATCTGCAGGGCTGCAATCAATCAAAGATAAATGTTCTGTAAAGTGAGGAGTTGATAATACCCAGTACCATCAGGTAGGCGAAAACTTCTTTCATCCCCTCTGTACCGGCAAGTAACGATCTCAACCATTCCATCGGTCGGTACTGCGCCCCGATCCCGAATCCGCGAGCCTGTCCAGTTTTTCCTTGTAAGTCATCCTCCGGGCGGCACGGTAAAGTTTGTTGTAGAGCTTTGTTGATTCAGCGTGGTACTCCTTTT
>CAZOQQ010000176.1:0-4922 GCA_964582075.1 uncultured bacterium
TCAAAGACATTCTGATCGTCTTGAGGAACTTGAACACAGTGAATCCCTGGAGTACAAGTTCGGGTAACACTTTATGAAAATCATTCAACCCTCAATTCGATTTATATCTGAGTCCACTCATACTTATTTATAATCCGAAACATGAATTTTCAGGAATGATCTTGGTAAAGTCATGTTCGCTTCGAAATGTGACGCAGATAATCCGATCTTTCAATTGGCTGGAGACTGTATTCCAGCATAATCTGGAGATGATTTCTCCTCAAGGATTCTCCTGTCATATAGAACCGCATCTGATAGCACGGTAACAATGTATGTATTAATGCTTGTCTTTTTTCTTGAAGCTATTAAAGCAACCTCCTTATGAAGATTCTCGCCTAGTCGCACAAGAATCTTACCGGAGAAAGGTTTCTCAGGTTCCTCTCCAAGATTCTCGCAGAAAGCAAGATATTCGTCAACGGACTCTTGAAACTCCTTCATTAACTCCTTCGATGATTCAGACTGAAATGTAATAACATCGGAGGTATTAAGAACTTTTCCAAAGAAGATCTCAGCTTTTTCATCGAACTCGACTGAGGCCTCGTATCCCTTATATCTCATTCTATATCCTCTATCTATTAATTCCAGCAGATGTTAGAAATGCCCGAAGTGATTTTACAGCTGCTTTACAAAGTTCTTTCTCTGGATGTGGTTTGTGGAACACTGCTCGACATGAATTCAACTTGACGCACACTCTTGATCCTTTCCGTTCCTGAATGATTGCATCTAATGCTTTCAATAGTGATATGACAGAATTCCATTTATAGAAGCGATCTTATCATCATTATAGATATCATCTAATATTTTCTCCTGTCGCTTGGTCACTTAATTGAAGTCCTCGCAATCATCTGGATCCATAAAGCTATAGTATCATGTAATGATATCACAGAATGTCAATACCTCAGAATCATTATTATAGTATTACTTTAATACTTGCCATTGTTCCTGCATCTCTCACGTAATGCGCGTTCTGTCAACACCCTACTCTTCCAATGATCCCCCATTTCCTGAATCTGCTTCCCTCATCTTTTGACAACCGTAAAAGAGCGCACCATTGGTTTACTCTTGCCCTTGAAATGTTACGTTTCCCAGCCAGGTCAGCCTGGGTGAGTTCCTCCATCTTCATTTCCTCAGCCAACTCCATGGCATAGATCAGTGGATTGCGATAAGTCTTATTATACTTTAAGATGGAACTACAAGAAGGCAGTTCAAATCCCAGTTTCAAGATCGGTCCAGAAAAGTTCGAGCAGATCGGGAATCTAGGCGCCAGAGAATTACAAAAACCTGTGCTTAATTTCATCCTGATGGAAACCCCTTATCAACAGAAAGAATCTGAGTCTTCGACTGAGCCGGGAAGGAAATCGTTGCACATGAAATATGCAACATTATTAAACCAATACTTGACATTTTCTAAACTATTTATATAATTTTTTGAAGATATTGGAGGTTACACATGGATATTGGTAATGCAAAATGTCCTGATTGCGGAAGATCGATGATCCCTGTTGCCTGTGAATGTCGGCACTGCGGCATAAGGATGGAAGGAACATTCTCCGTTTCCATTCTTTCCCAGTTATCTCCAGATGATCAAGCCCTGGTAATAGCCTTCGTACACAGTTTCGGTTCAATAAAGAAAATACAGGAGCTTCTTAATGTGAGCTATCCCACAGCCAGAACCCGAATCGCGGATCTGGTAAAACGATTGGATTCAACCATGGAAACAACGCACACCAGTAAAAGCCGGGTTCTTGAAAAACTCGACCGGGGGGATATATCCTTCTCCGAAGCCATGGAGGAACTGTAATGCCGGCCTGTATACTTCTCTTCCGAATCAGGAACATCATCATTCCCTTTCCATGGTTCGTAGTATGGATTATTCTCTCTCCCTTTGTTTTTCTGGGATGGCTGGCTGGAAGTATAGCCTTGAAATTAAACCCGGACAGCTACTCTATGATTGTAGCGCGGGAATCATGGCGAATCCTTATCCTGATGGCAGGTCTCCACGGAACCGAAGTAAAAGTTAGTACGAACAAAGAAAACATTCTTATTAAATTTATCTGAAGAAAGGCTGAAAAATGAAAGACGATTCAAACAAAAAGATACTTGAGATGCTCTCAAACGGTAAAATTTCCGTTGATGAAGCAACAGCGCTTCTCTCAAAACTTCACGATTCAGACACCACTGATGACGATGTCAGTACATCCGAAACCGGGGAAGTGCGGCAACGAACACCCAGATACCTGAGAGTGGTAGTTGATTCCGCTAACGGTGACAAGGTTAACGTAAGAGTCCCTCTAAGCCTTATTAAGACCGGAATCAAGTTAAGCGCTCTTGTCCCCGGTAATGCGGTCGAGCAGATGAGCAGCCATGGATTCGATCTTTCCCAGCTTTCGGAACTTAACGGAGACGAACTTATCAATGCTCTCAGAGATCTGCAGGTTGATGTTGACAGCGCCAACGGTGACAAGGTCAGGGTTTTTACGGAATAAACGATTCCCTCTTAAATCGAGTAGGAAATCAGTAATATTATTCCACGGATGGTTCTGTTCCCTGTATTAATTCCAGATACAGATCGGGGGTTATCCGGGACGAATGAAAAATACAGTTTTCTACTGTTTCATGATTCCGTATGATATTAATACGTTAATAAGGGAGGTATATTAATGAAATTAAGTGAAACTATCCTGCTGGGCATGGCTATTGTTCTTACAGCTTGCGGGGATAATACTTCCAACAGCGATACAGCAGATGAGATTATTGAACTGGAAATAACAGGTTCCATCGGTGTAGAAGTGGGAGACAGCAACTACGTGCTTGGAGCAGTACAGCAGGTAGCACACGACACGAGCGGAAACATACTTGTTCTTGACCGTTCTGCATGCTGCGTGAGGGTATACTCTCCTTCCGGCGAATTCATCAGACAGATTTCCAACGAGGGCAGTGGCCCCGGTGAACTCCTTAACCCCTATTCCATGTTCGTAGCTGAAGACGGACGAATACTGGTGGATTCTCCATACAGCGGTGGGATGCATGCATATACTCCGGACGGAGAATGGCTGGGACTGATTACAACGTTCTACAATAATTCTCCAATAAACACTATAGGTACAAAAGGTAACTATTACGTCGCCATGAGAATTATTGTGGTTGCAAATGAAAGCGGAGGCCTTGATGTTGATGCGTTCATCGGCCTATTCGCAGAGGATGAAGAACCGGTCATAAAATACTGGGAGAACGTATTTCCATTTGATCCTGCAGATCTTACCACCATCTTAAGAAACAGCCTTACCGGACGAATATTCACTGCCGACAGAGACGGAAATGTCTTTATTGCGGAGCTAACCAGCGAGAATTACCTTGTGCAGGGTTTCAGTGAAGACGGTGAGCTGTTTCTTGAGATCAGGCAGAATGTTGAGAAAGTCGAGAAATCGCAGCAGGAGATGGATGAGGAAGAAGCCTACATTATTTCTTACCTGAACTCTCTTGGAATCAGCGGCCTGACAATGAAGTACAATCCTGAGCCTTACAGAAATACAATTAGCGATATTGAAACAGACGGAGAAAACAGAATATGGGTTCGCAGAGGTACAGTTCTTGAGCCGGTATTTGATGTGTACGATTACTCCGGTGAGAAACTCTTTACAGCTTCAGTTCCAGAAGCGGGCGACGATGCGGCTTATTGGGATTTTACAATGGACAAGTTCGGAATCCTGGCTTACTCGCTTAATCCGGAGTTATTCCAGGAGATCTACATTCTAAAAGTACCCGATCTCCGGCAGTAGCATAGGAAGCTACCTGATTCAGAGGCACAATGGCATGGTTTTCAATTTTCTGAAGCTTAACCTGTATCTTAAAACCGTCTGCTGTTTTGCCTCTGATCCGATTACAGGCCGGTATTTTATGGATATTCAAGACATCGGGCATAGTAAGCCCTGCTGTTAACAACTCCGTTCTCTATTGCCTCCTCCATCCTGTATCTTACCCTAACGAAGCTGCCTGGTATTAACCTGTCCACCTGAACATTTTTCGTCTTTTGCAGGCAAGCTGGTGTCAATACCATGAAACGAACAGTATTTCCGCTCTTATCGGAAACCGTAAGATACACCTGCAGAGCATGCCCTTCCAGAGCCCTTTCCCAGGATTCTTCGTTCCACCCGGTTACAACACCTGTAAAGACTCCTGATGTATCTGTTTCGTTGAACTCCTGTACAGTGAAGTCTAATCCGTTACGATCTTTTTTGTAACTTTGTGCCTGGCAATAGATATGTGATACCCCGAACAACAGGTATATTATTACAAGGTATTGGTATGACATATTAACAACTCCTTATTCAGGAACCACTCGACCTTAAAATACTACAAAGATAGATTATCTTTTTGATATAGCTCCCAGCAACGAAGAAACAAAAACATTTGTATCAATAACTACTTTGTCCAAAAGATTAGCGAACCTTCCTTATTACATTATCAATATCAGATTGTGAAGTATTTATCTTTGATAGTTTCTGTCCGATTCTATTCCACAAATCATCTATATAGGAACTAATATCTCGCTCTATCATATATTTCTCCAGGAGTTTTCTAACCAGCTCACTCAGATTCTTTCCCTTCTTTTCGCCAGCCTTTTTTACCCTATCTTTCAATTCTGCATCTAATCGCATAATCATCTGTTTTGTCATGATTCGCTCCGAATAGATTTTTTATCCATATTTGAATGATCAAAGTGAAGCACCCTGCTTTCATGTAGGTTAAGCTATTGTTATATTTGCTTGTAACAAGAACATATATGACAACTACCAAATATCCAGAAGATGGAAGGCACTTTATAAGGAATATCGCTGATTTTTACAATATCGCAAGACAGCGAATTGACTGTATCGAAGCCA
>CAZOQQ010000177.1:0-4907 GCA_964582075.1 uncultured bacterium
TGCCGATTTTGCCCGATCGTATCCTGTGAATTCACTAAAAAATGAACAATTCGGGTTCGAGATGACCAATCAGGTCAGTATGAACTATCTGATCAAATACAAGCCGTTCTACCGGTGTTCTTGCCCTTATCAGGATTTCCCGAAACCTGTCTTCTTCTGTCCTGTAGCTTTTAAAAAACATTCCTTGCTATCTGGGCTGTTAAGCATGTGATAACCTTTGTGTTGCCTATGGGAGCCTCCTCCAGTTCGTATACGACATGTTCTTCAAGTTCGCGTGAACTTACGATATTGGGCAGGGTTCCGAGCAGAAGCTGTGGTAAAAGGGTACTTCAGCAGGGCAGTTCCGGCCGTCCGGAGCTTTCTCAAGAGGTTCGACTTTAACAAAATTCTTAGGTACATCGTTGTCATCAGTGAAGTAAGCCCACTCGAGCAGCCAGGGAGCATTCGGTCTGTTCCTTCTGAAATCGATATATCCCCTGATGGTTGCCACATCGTGATCGTTTCCCTTTTCGGAAGGAGAGAAAAACCAGGTACACAGCTGCGTACCGGCCTGTAGACCGAGAAGACGACTGTATGCGGTAAAAGCAGCCTTCTGCTGGAACATGAAGGCTTTGAACCTTCCCTTTTCTGAACATGACAGAAGCATCAGATCAAATTCTCTTCTGCTACCGGCATGCTTTTCAACCGGCAGATCGAATTTTCTGCATGCTTCTTTTGCTTTTACAAGATAATCTTCAGGTGTACCGAGTTTTCTGAAGCTTTTTATCAGATTACTGCACGCGGCAGCTCCCGGTACGAATTGGGCCGCGAGGAAAGGATCTTCTTCGCAGGCTACGTTGTAAATCTTCCAGCCAAGTTTTTTATCGATCTTCAGTTTTTTGTAAACATCTCTGGGACTATCCAGAGAAACTTCCAGTAAGTACAATATATTGCCAAGAGTGTTTTTCATTTGTGTTATGACAGGTTCAATGTCTTCTCCGAAACAAAGCATGTTATCATCGCTCATTTTTCCCTCCATGATCGCTATGTATAGAGTATGCAATAATGAGAATAATTATCAAGGAGAAGTTATGCAGGGATAATCAACCCGGAAATTAGTTGATATCATCTGTTAGGGGCTACGATTATTACGCACCTGTTTTAGTGTATTATAGTATGGATGGGTTCGGGACATAGCTGATATGTATGATGCATGAAAAGTAAAGGTACGCAATGTATGGCAGGCAGAATTGTACCATATTTTTCTTTCTGATTAAGGAGATAAAATGAAAAGCAGAAGGATGACAATATCCGATGAGCTATACAGTGAAATGAAGTCGGAAACCCTGAAAAGACACGATGATGAACCGCTCAGGAACAGTATTCTGAATGTAGGTCTTGATAAAGCGTCACTGCGTCATGGTTCACAGGTAGAGATGCAGCACGTATTCTCCATAGACCTGAAAACAGGGAAAATAACCGCGCAGGAAAAAAGTGGAAGATGCTGGCTGTTCGCGGGATTGAATACAATGAGACACAGTATAATTGAGAATCTGAGACTGAAAAATTTTGAACTTTCGCAGAGTTACCAGATGTTCTTTGATAAAGTGGAAAAGGCTAATTATTTCCTCGAGAATATTCTGGAAACAATGGAGCAGGATACCGATTCAAGGATAATAATGTGGCTGCTGAATTCTCCACTTCAGGATGGTGGACAGTGGGATATGTTTACAAGCATTGTCAATAAGTACGGTGTCGTTCCCAAATCCGTGATGCCGGAAACCTATCATAGCAGTAATTCCAAAAAGATGAACAGTATTCTTACACTTAAACTAAGAGAATACGCTGCGATTCTGAGGGAAAAACATCGCGGAGGAGCAGATGTTACCGAACTGCAGGCGGAAAAGAAAAATATGCTTATCGAATTTTACCGGCTCTGCACCATGTTTCTAGGTGTGCCGCCGGATGTTTTTACATTCGAATATATGGACATGGACAGAAAGTTTCACAGGGATACACGTATTACTCCAAAGGAATTTTTGCGCAAATATGTGAAAGAGGATCTCTCGAACTATGTAAGTGTAATAAATTCACCAACCGGGGATAAGCCTTTTAATCAGACATACACTGTTAAATATCTTGGTAACGTGGAAGGCGGCAATCAGGTAATTTATCTCAACGCTGAAATATCTGTTCTGAAGGACCTCGCTCTAAGACAGCTGAGGGATGGAATACCCGTCTGGTTTGGATGCGATGTCAGGAACAGTATATCCAGGGAAATGGGAATACTGGACTTGAACCTGTACGATTACGAGGGTGTTCTGAAGACGGACTTTTATCTTAACAAAGCACAAAGACTGGATTACGGTGAAAGCGTTATGACCCACGCTATGGTTTTTACCGGTGTCAATGTACGGGACGACGGAACGCCCGACAGGTGGAAAGTTGAAAACAGCTGGAGTGAAAAGTACGGAGATAAAGGTTATTTCGTAATGAGCGACAGGTGGTTTGAAGAGTTTACTTACCAGGTTGTCGTAAAAAGAAAATACCTGCCGGCAGAACTGAAAAAAGCCCTGAAAACCGAGCCTGTAGTACTTGAACCATGGGATCCCATGGGATCACTCGCAAGGTGACACTTCGGTATTGGAAGCATCCTGTTTCAGGAAAACATCACCGGACAGACTTTGCCGTGTTAATCGTAGGTTGAGAATGTACTTCTTTCGCTGTTCGTCATTCCAAATGTCGGAACAAGGGATATGATCGCTTCCTGAGGGTCCCTGTTCAAAAGGTAGAAAGATTTTCCGTCAAGTACGATTCGGCCGCTTTTGCCACCCGGAACTGAAAGTGCCAGTTTTGTTTCAGCGTGTTCGCAGCTGACCGGAGAACCATCAAGCCCTATGGCACTGTTTATGTCAAGAACCAGTTCGTTATCCGAGATGTACCAGTTACCCATGTAGATAGTACCATCCTCGATGGATTCAAGATAAGCGAACTCCCCGGTATCCCAGAGGAAGCAGCAGGTCCGGTACCCTTCGGACAGGTCATGTTCGGAATGCCAGAATCCAGCCAGGTTACCAGGCACAATTGCTGTAATCAAGACAATAATCAACATGTATTTTCCTTCCGTATCAGTATTTTCTGATTTCCTTGATTCCAAAATGCTTATCCAGGTAGAATGCCAGGCGTTCTTTCGCGTCCTCTTCACATTTACCGCACGAAGTTCCTGCTTTTGTCATTTCCTGAAGCTGGTAATAATTCCTGACTCCTTCGAGTACCGCGTGTTCGATCTCCTCCTCCGTAACCTTGAGACATTCGCATACGATTCTGGATGCCGTATCATGAACTTTATCATTCATGCCATTATTGCGGTAGTAGTTATCGATTGCTTCCTGAAGGGCCTTGTCTCCCAGTACCGAGCAGTGAACCTTATTGTCCGGAAGACCGCCTAGTTCTTTCATGATATCCACATTGGAAATGTTGTAAGCGTTATCAAGACTCATACCTTTTATCATTTCAGACAGTACCGATGTACTTGCTATGGCACTTGCGCAGCCGAAGGTTTTCCATCTGCAGTCAGTAATAGTCAGAGTTTCCGGGTCTATTTTCAGGTAGAAGATCATCTCGTCCCCGCATTTGATATTACCTGTTTTGCCTTTCGCGTCAAAAACAAAATCCTCATTGTCAAGCATGATATTTCTTGGATTCATGAAGTGATCTTTGACAGTATCGGAGTACAACCAGGAACTCATCGTTCACCTCCGTAGACTGTGGACATTCTGCGCAGTTTTTCTACTATGCCGGGAAGTACGTTCAGTACATATTCAATCTCTTCCCTCGTTGTTGATCTTCCCATGCTCATTCTGAGAGAACCGTGACTGAATTCGACAGGCAGGTTCATCTCAAGCAGAACATGGGATGGATCCAGTGACCCTGATGCACATGCGGAGCCGGTTGAGACCTCTACCCCTTTACTGTCGAGGTAGAGCAGTAGCGCTTCTCCTTCGATTCCTTCGAACGAAACATTCAGAGTGGAATGCAGACAAAACCCGGGATCACTGTTGAAATGAACATTTTCTATCCGGTTTTCTATACCTTCCCTGAGTATTCCATTGAGTTCGGTGAGGCGTATTTCCTCAGCTTCCATTTCTTTGCTTCGGAGTTCGACTGCTTTGCCGAACCCTGCGATACCGAGCGTGTTTTCCGTGCCGGCCCTGCGCCCCATCTCCTGGTGGCCTCCTCTGATAAGGGGACAGAATGGAGTACCCTTTTTCACGAATAAAGCTCCGACACCTTTCGGACCGTAAATCTTGTGCGCTGAGATTGTCAGGAAATCAACATCCAGTTTCTTGACATCAACGGGAAGCTTGCCTACGGCCTGGACAGCGTCTGTATGGAAAAGGGCACCGGAATTGTGGGCTATTTTAACCGCTGTCTCTATATCCTGAACTGATCCGGTTTCATTGTTAACCATCATTATTGAGACAAGTGATGTATCTTCGGTCACCGCTTGTTCGAGTTCATCCATCTTTATAATAGATTTGCTGTCAACGCCAACGCGTATGATTTTCGTTCCCCTGTTCTCAAGACATTCTGATGTTTCCAGGATACAGGGATGTTCAATAGTTGAAGTAACAATGTTACTTTCAGCCGGAGGATGCATTTCGCATCTTGCACCGGTACAGCTTGTAAGAGACAGAACCGTATTATTAGCCTCCGAACCACTTCCGGAGAAAACTATTTCGTCTGGGTCGGCGTTGATAAGAGAAGCAACCTTTTCCCGCGCAGTTTCAATAAGAATTCTGGCCTGTCTGCCGTCTTCATGCAGGCTGGATGGATTTCCAAATACATCCATCGCATCTGTTATAGTTTTCCTGACTTCAGGATGAAGAGGTGTAGTAGCGTTATGATCTAAGTATATCCTTCGCATT
>CAZOQQ010000178.1:0-4878 GCA_964582075.1 uncultured bacterium
CAAAGCACATGGTGCCCGAAGACTAAGGCAGTTCCACCATAGATTGGATACCAAGCGACCCACCTGATGGTGGGTCGCTTGAAGGCAACTGGCTTAACGAATTGCATAATAAGGCAACTCTCCCAATCACTATCTAATTCTATATCTTCATTTTGAAGGTGTCAATACGAAAAGTATCCTCACAACCTGTGAATGTGAGATTGCCGCCCGGCGATGGAGATAGGTAAAATGGACGTACATTTAATTTCAGAACCCGGAATGCTGTCAGATCGGTGGGTGTTCCACTCTTCTTCTTTTCGTCAGCAGAACAAGATCTCTCAGCTCATCGGTGTTGACGCATTTCATCCAATTGGAGTCAAAATCGGGTGAATTGGTAATTTCTGCGATCGCCATCAGTACGCGAAGATGGAAATTTCTTTCATCTTTGGAACCGGCAAGCACAAAGATCATCTTTACAGGTGAGTTCTCGCCCCCGAAATCGACTCCATCTCTGCATCTTGCGAGAAGGACGGAGAACCTGCCTGATCCGGGCACAATAATGTGGGGTATGGCAAGACCTTTGCGTAAAGCTGTTGAAGAGTCCATTTCCCTTTCGATTAAAAGTCTCTCAAACTCCCCTTTCTCGAGGGAAAGGGAGACTTCAAGAATTTCTGATGCCATTCTGAAGAATTCTTTCATATCAATGGATTCCTTGATATCCAGTATTGCGGCCTCTTCAATCAGTTCATCAAACCTGTCCTCGGTTATGTTATCCCGATCGCGGAGAATCTGCGCCAACTCCCTTACCAGGTTATCTCCAACGAGTTCCATGGGGAAAATTCTGGCAGCAAGGTGCAGCAACGCGTACTGTCTTTGAGAACGCTTCCGGGAGTAGACGAAATACCAGAATATCCCGCTGATCATTACAATTAAGCATGCTGTAAGTGCTGACTGACCGAGTTTTGTTAAGAGGACGACCATACCGATAATTCCGGCCAATTGAATCCACGGGTACCCTGGGCTTCTGAACGTGGGTCTGTAGGTATGTATGCGGCTTTCGCGCATTACTATTACAGAGACATTCACAAGCAGAAATAGAATAAGCATCATTGTTGACGCAAGCTTAACCAGATGTGTGAAATCAACAAAGAGAAAAAGGATTATTATTGCACCTGTCAGAACCAGGGAAACCCATGGAACTCCCTTTTTCCTTGAAATTCTGGACAATCCTGCCGGAAGAAGATCGTCTCTGCTCATCGCGAATGGAAATCTTGAGGAAGCCAGTATACCAGCGTTCGCCGTCGAAAGAAAAGCCAGTACGGCAGCGATGCTCATTACTATCATGCCTGTACTGCCCGCAATTACACTTGCCGCTTGTGATATGGGCATTCCGGAGGAAGAGAGAATCGAAGGATCGAGAACTCCCACGCAAATAAACACGGTTACAAAATAGAAAGCCGTTACTACGCCAAGGGCAAGAAACATGCTGACAGGCAGGTCTCGACCCGGATTCTTTACTTCCTCTGATACGCTTGTAACTTTTGTAAGCCCTCCGAAAGCTACAAAAACAAGAGCAGCCGCCTGAAGGATTCCGTTGAATCCATTTGGCGCAATGGGTTTGAAACGAAGAGGGGAAAGGGAGGTAAAACCAAATCCGGCGAATAGTGATAAAGAAATCAGTAGTCCGGCAACCAGCACTATCTGGGCTTTTCCGGCGTGTCCGGAACCGCGGAGATTTAGAGCAGTAAACAAGACGCAGGCGATCATTGCGAGAAGTCTCCCGTTTATCCCCGGAGACAGTGTCTCAATGAATATTCCAAGACCCACAAATGCGAAGGCGGTTTTAACGGACAGTGAGAACCACGCGGCCAGTCCGGACAACGTTCCCGCGAGGGGTCCGAGAGACCGGTCAATAAAATAGTAGGTTCCGCCGGCTCTGGGCATCGCCGTTGCAAGCTCTGCTTTACTGAGCATAGTTGGAATAGTAAGAATTCCCGCAATAAGATATGAGAATATCACGCCCGGTCCCGCCACGGTAAAAGCAAACGCGGGGAGAACAAAAAGTCCGGAGCTTATCATTGCCCCTGCTGCAATGGAGAAAAGTGCGGGAATACCAAGGTTTCTGGAAAGCCTGCCATTCTTCATACCCTGATGAAGCACATCCTACCCCCTGGCAGCATTATCATAGTTCATGATTATCAAGTCCACCTCATATTGATTCATGTATATTACATTGAAGGGGGAACACTTGGATTTACGCCATTCTGTGGAAAGCGCATTTATTGAAACAGTCAAGCTCAGGAGCCTTCTTCCTGAAGGGTCGAAGATACTGGCAGCTGTTTCAGGTGGAAGTGATTCCGTCGCTTTACTGCGAATTCTTCATCGGTTTGCTAATCATATGAATTGGAATTTGTCGGTTCTCCACATCGATCACAAGGCGAGACCTGAAAGCGGAAAAGATGCCGATTTCGTAATGGAGCTTTCGAAAGGACTTGGCTTACTGTGCAGCGTGCGAACGATTTCATATTCGGGGTCAGGATCCTCGGAAGGTTATTTCAGTAAGGAACGGAACAGAATATATACTGAATACGCTTCCGATGACATTCTTGTAGCTACGGGGCACACAGCATCCGACCGGGCAGAAACACTATTGATGCGGCTGCTTGAAGGGGCGGGGTTACGGGGTTTGGGAGGAATGGATTACTTCGGCCAGGGACCGGTCCGGAGACCACTGCTTGATTTTACACGCGCCGGGCTGCGCGAATATCTTCAGGTAATTGGACAGGAATGGATTGAAGACTCCACGAATCGGGAAGATTCTTTTCTCAGAAACAGAATCCGTCATCAGATAATTCCTGCTCTGGAATCGATATCACCGGGAAGCATACCAGCTATCGCCCGATCTTCCGCGAATCTTTCGCAGTGGAGAGATATAGCGGATAACATTGTTGATGATTCGCTGGAAAATATGCTTCATGAAGACACGTTCGGGAGAGAACAGTATGTAACCCTTCCCCGAGCGGTAAGATTGGGAATTCTTTGGACCGTGTGCGGAAAACCAAGGAGCGGAAAGCTTGAGTTTGAGAAAACCGATAATTGGATTCTGGGAAACAGGGATGGATCGCATATTCTTCCGGGCGGAACAAGGCTTATCTCGGACGGGAACGTTATTCGTATCGTAAAATCCATGTAAGGTATGGAAAGGATAAATGATTTAAATTGAAAAGTGGTGACTTGGAAGTACTGATTTCCTCAGAACGCATCCAGGAGGGTATCCGTAAACTTGGGATTAAGCTTACAGATATCTATGCAGGGAAAAGTATTGTAGTTATTCCTCTTTTAAAAGGCGGTTTCATGTTTGCGGCCGATCTGGTGCGTTCCATGGATGTTAATCTGCAGATCGAGTTTCTCGGTGCCTCAAGTTACGGGGAACAGACGGAAACCTCGGGAGAAGTCCGACTTACCCTCGATACTACGCTCCCTCTTTCGGGCAGGCATGTCCTGCTGGTGGAGGATATTATAGACACCGGACTTACACTGGCGTATATTCAAAAGCTGATTAGATCGAGAAATCCGGCCTCTCTCCGAACGGTAGTTCTGTTAGATAAAAAAACCGGACGGAAGGTTGATTCAGAAATTAACGAATGCATATTCAACATTCCTGACAGGTTCGTATTCGGATACGGACTGGACAGTCCCGGAGGATTTAACAGGAATCTCTCCGATATTGTAGCACTTAAGGAATGAAAAACCGGGAGTTTCATGAATAAGGATGATAAACGGCAACCAGGTAAGATACCTTCTCAGCCATTCAATGCAGGATGTTCAATAAAAACACTTACAATGTGGATGCTTATGGCGTTAATAGCGTTCACAGTTTTTCAGCTTTTCGACACTGGTACTGACCGTATCAAAATTCCGTATTCGGGAGAAAACGGCCTGATGGATTACATCTGTGGTGACAGGGTTGAATCGGTAATCATAGAAACGGATGGAGCCGTAAAGGGTGAATTCTCTTTACCTGTGATAGTGGACAGGGTTGAATACAGCAGCTTCACAAGCTTCATTCCTTTTGAAAACACCGGAGTGCTTGATTCTCTGGCCGCTCATGGAGTTCTTGTAACAGCTCAACCTCCAAACGAACTGCTGGCGCAAATTCTATCCTTTATTCCTTTCCTGCTTCTTATCGGATTTTTCATCTATTTCATGAGAAAAGCCGGAGGCGGCGGTAAGGCATTTTCATTCGGGAAAAGCAGAGCAAAGTTGTTTTCAAGCGATAAACCCCAGGTTACTTTTGAGGATGTTGCCGGTGCGGACGAAGCAAAAGCAGAACTTGTTGAGGTGATAGAATTTCTCAGAAAGCCCGATAAATTCCGTCGTCTTGGCGGTAAGGTTCCAAAGGGAGTTCTTCTTGTCGGAAGGCCTGGAACCGGAAAAACTCTCCTGGCAAAAGCAGTTGCGGGAGAAGCAAAAGTTCCGTTTTATTCGATGAGCGGTTCCGATTTTGTTGAGATGTTCGTTGGGGTAGGCGCCAGCAGGGTCAGAGATCTTTTTGTTCAGGGTAAATCAAAGGCACCATGCATAATTTTCATCGACGAGATTGATGCCGTTGGAAGACATCGCGGATCGGGGTTGGGTGGAGGACACGATGAGAGAGAGCAAACCCTCAACGCCCTTCTTGTGGAGATGGACGGATTTGAGGAAAATATCGGAGTCATAGTGATGGCTGCTACGAATCGTCCCGATGTACTTGATCCCGCACTTCTCAGACCGGGTCGATTTGACCGTAGAATTGTTGTGAGCATGCCTGACGTAAAGGGGCGGGAAGCAATACTCAAGGTTCATACCCGCAGGATGCCTGTTGATGAAAAGGTTAATCTTGAAAAAGTTGCGAGAAGT
>CAZOQQ010000179.1:0-4876 GCA_964582075.1 uncultured bacterium
TCAAAATTACACTGAGGAATTTACCGAAAACAGTGGTGAAATGAACGTCGCCGATGCCGCGTTGGCAGGTTATTCAGGTTATATGCTTGCCGATTTCAAAACCCTTGTAAAAGATCAGGACAAGCCGGAAATCATGCTTTCCACTATTGTGCCTTTCAGTTTTCAGGGGAAAACCTGGTTTCTCATCATTTCCGAGCCGGAAGCTTTGGTAATGAAAAACATTTCCGGATTGAGTAACCGATGGCTGGGAGGAATGCTGGCAATTATCCTGCTGGCTTTGATCTACAGTTACCTGAAAATCAGAACAAGGGTAACGTCGAAAGAGGAAAAGAAATGGAAAAGTGTTTCCCACCTGAAGGATGTTCTGATACGGACCGTAAATCAGGCAGGAGAGGTAATAATCATCCTTGATAACAAGGAAAGGATAATTTACGCGAACAGGGCAGCGGTAAAGGTATCCGGTTTCGGCAAGGAATTTCTGAACAGAAGGATATCGAAAGTTCCCTTTACGGATAAGCAACCGAGTGTAAGTGAAGTCAGAAAAACAGTTATAAAGGATGGTACATGGAAAGGCATATTCAATGCCCGGGGAGCGAAGAATCATTTCCTGAGGCTTGATTTAAGCGTTTCGTCGATTATTGGAATCGATGGTAGCATTACGAATTTCATTATCATTGCAAGAGATGTAACGGTGCAGACGGAAATGGAACGCAGGCTTCGCGAACGGCAGAAAATGGAGTCTATCGGTCAGCTTGCCGGGGGAATAGCTCACGATTTCAATAATCTTCTTGTTGGAGTTCTGGGTTACGCTGAACTCCTCAGGGAGCATTACTCCCGGGACGATGAAGTAGCGAAAGCTACCGATGTTATCATCAACGCTGTCCACCAGGGATCCGAGCTGACGAAGCAGCTTCTGGGATTTGCGCGCAGGGGCAAGCATCAGATTGCAAAAGTGGATATAGGCCGATGCGTAAGAAACATAACCATTCTCCTGGAACGAACCCTTGATAAACGAATAAAAGTGGTTCATGATCTCGAGGAAAGTATATATATAAAAGGTGATTATTCTCAGATTGAGCAGGTAGTACTTAATCTGGCCGTAAACGCGCGGGATGCCATGCCGACAGGCGGTGAACTGAGATTCACGTTAAGAAGGGAAATTGTTTCCGAGGCAATAATAGACGGGAAACCTCAATCGGGTCCACGGGAGTTCGCGGTACTGAAAACTGCCGATACGGGCAGTGGTATTTCCAAAAAATACATTGACAGGATATTCGAACCTTTTTTCACCACGAAAGATGAAGACGGAACGGGTATGGGTCTGGCAACGGTCTACGGTATTGTCGTAAATCATGGAGGCTGGGTGGACGTTGATACTGAGCCTGGAGAAGGAACGACATTTACCGTTTATTTTCCCACTTATGAGGGAGAAGAAAAGCAGGAAATAAAAGAATCGGGATCACCGGGTAAATCCACGGAGCGACGGAATGGGACGGTTCTCGTTGTTGATGATGAGAGTATGGTTATTGCAACATTGACAGAACTGCTGTCGGAGATCGGATATGACGTAGTTTCAGCTTCGAAAGGGGAACGGGCGCTGGAGCTGTATTCTGAGGATCCGGAAGTGTTTGATGTGGTTATACTCGATCTTTCGATGCCGGGAATGGACGGAAGGGAATGCTTTTTAAGATTAAAGGAGATAAATCCGAGGGTAAAAGTTATCCTTGCCACCGGGTTCAGCAGGGATGGAAGGGTTCAGGAGCTGATGGATATGGGAGTAAAGGGTTTTCTTAAAAAACCTTTTCGACTGAAAGAACTTGCCGACATGCTCTGGAAGCTGATCGATTCGTAAGGAAAATTACTTGAAACCGGTTGAATGGATAGTTTATGCAGGATTATACAGAAAAAAGTCATAAAAAAGGAAAACTGGAGAATGAGAAGCTAATAACTATTCTGGAAAGCATAGAGGAAATCATATACGTTTCCGACCCTGAAACGTACGAGCTCCTTTACCTTAATCCCGCCGGCATCGGTGAATTCGGGGATCGCACAGGTGAAAAATGCTACTCCGTTCTTCAGAACAGAAAGAAGCCGTGTCCATTCTGCACTAACCACCTGATATTTGCGAAAGACGCTGAACTTCCCCACATCTGGAATTTCAAAAACGAGGTAAACGGTCGCTGGTACAAATGTACCGACACGAGCATCCGGTGGACCAATGACCGGCTTGTCAGGTTTGAAATAGCTGTCGATATAACGGACAGAATGCTTGCCGAACAGGCATTGAGAGCCAGTGAAGAACGTTTTCGCTTCTTCCTGAACGAGATTCCTGCCGCTGCATTTCTGAAGGATTCCGCCGGCAGATACATTTTCACTAACCAGTACATGAAAGATATTCTTGGTGCCGATGAAAGCTGGATTGGCAGAACGACCATGGAATGCTTTCCGATAAAGGAAGCCAAATCTATTATTGCAAGTGATAAAGATGCCTTCACCAATCGTTACAGTATTCATGTTCAGAAACTGATTGATTCCACAGGGAAGGAACGGATTTTCCAGACGCACAAGTTCAGGATATCCGGGGTAGAGAACAAGAAACAGATGCTGGGAGGTATTGCTCTTGATATAACTGATAAAATCGATGCTGAGAAAGCCACGGAAAAACTTGAATTGCAGGTTCTGCATGCGCAGAAGCTTGAAAGTCTGGGAGTTCTCGCCGGAGGGATAGCGCACGATTTTAACAATATACTGATGGCAATACTTGGATATACAAATCTTGCACTTCTTGACGTTTCCCCTTCCAGTCCGGCAAAGCCTTCTTTACTGGAGATCGAAAAAGCCGCACAGGATGCTGCGGATCTTGCCAAGCAGATGCTCGCCTATTCCGGAAGAGGTAAATTTCAGATCATCAAGCTTGATGTCAACGAGATTATCAAGGGGATGTTACACCTGTTTGAAATTTCAATATCGAAGAAAGCTGTAATCAAGTACAATCTGTCGAACGATCTTCCAGCTATAGAAGCGGATCCGTCGCAGATCAGGCAGATTATCATGAACCTGATAACCAACGCATCGGACGCTCTGGAAAAAACCAGCGGGATAATTTCAATAACTACGAGCCTGATGGATTGTGACAGGAAATACCTTTCCACCGCTTACCTGAACGACGAGCTTAAAGAAGGTAAATACGTATATATAGAGGTTGCCGACACGGGCAGCGGTATGAATGATGAAACTCTATCCAAACTCTTTGATCCCTTCTTCACTACGAAATTTACCGGCAGAGGACTCGGACTTTCGGCAGTTCTTGGAATTGTCAGAGGTCATCGGGGAACGATAAAAGTTTATTCCGAGCCGGGTAACGGAACTTCGTTCAAAGTGCTTCTTCCCGCCGTTGACGGTGAACCGGATTCCGGGAAATCGAATGATGACAGTAAACCTGAGGTATTTTCAGGTACTATCCTTCTGGTTGATGATGAATCATCGATAAGGGAAGTGGGGAAAGCGATACTCGAGCGGAAGGGTTTTTCGGTTCTTGTTGCCTGCGATGGCAGGGAAGCCCTTGAAATTTACCGGGACAGGCATGACAAAATAGATTGCGTGATTCTGGACCTTACGATGCCCCATATGGACGGGGAGGAAACCTTCCGGGAGATGCGTAGGGTACGAAGTAACGTGAGGGTTATCATGTCAAGCGGCTACAACAGTCAGGAAGTGACAAGGCGGTTCACGGGCAAAGGGCTGGCAGGGTTCATACAGAAACCCTACAGGATGGAAGAGCTTCTTTTAAAACTGAAAGAAATCCTTGGCTGACAGACCCTCAATGTGTCAGTGATTGTACAGTTATCAGGATTCACCGGGAGAATCACCGAAGTTTCTGCCGGTTCATTTTCAGAAAAGCTCAGGTACTCCTTCCGGTCATGGCCGTCTCTGTGGATTTTCAAAGAATACAGAACAGGAACCCGGCCCGGGCCGGGCTCCTGCCATGTGAAAAGAAGAACTGTTATTTCAGGAAAACCGTACGCAGACTGATATCCTGTTCTCCAACGGTTCCGCGGATAAAGTAGGTTCCCGCAGAAAAAGTGCTGCCGGAAATAATCAGATTATGTGTTCCCTGAGATAGTGCACCTGAACAGAAACTTCCGACTCTCCTGCCGCTCAGGTCAAATAAGTCAAGATTGCACTGAACGCATTCATGCAATTCGATGACGGCGTTAAAAGAACCCCTCGCCGGATTAGCGACGGAAACGATGTCGGGGGCCGCCTCCGCATAGCCTTCCGTAATGCCGGTGGCTCCGGTAAGGTAATCCATATAAACTGTCAGAAGCTCTTCCCTGGTGGTTCGCGCTGGAATACTTTCAAAAACGCTGAAGAATATCGACGATGTAATTGTTCTGTAAACGTTGGAGTATCCGGAACAACCGACTCTTACCAAAGTGTCCTGGCTTTCGAAGAGGATCTCTCCACCGTTCACGGAGAAATAATCTACATAACCGTCAGCCTCCGATTTGTAGGGATAATTAAATGCCATTCCACTAGTTATTCCGGAACCTGAGAAATTCTGAACATTACCTGTAGCAGCAGCAACGCCATCTCCCTTGTAAGTCAGGCCGGTATAGGCCCATATACCGTACCCCTTATTGTTGTAACCTATGTCATTTCCCTCGAAGTAGACTCCTCCACCCGCATCAAGGTAAGTGATGAGTTTTGCTCGCTCCGCCGGAGCGATTGTGTTGTTGTCGCCTCAACAGGTATATAATCCCATCATCATGAATACGGCGTCGTAAGAACTCAGGTCGGCCGGAAGCTCCGTTCCCGAATCGACATCATCCCCAAGACTGATCAGCGTCTGTTCCACCCAGTAACCCGTATCGAT
>CAZOQQ010000180.1:0-4863 GCA_964582075.1 uncultured bacterium
CCGATGACCCGGCAAAACATGGTCTTGTTTCTGCCATAATGCTTGAAGGACAGCTTCCTGAGGAGGCGATAAATGCTATTAAATCTCATAATTACGAAAAGAACGGTGTCGAAAGAATTACCGCTCTGGATTATCTGCTGGCCGCCGGAGAATCACTTACCGGGCTGATAGTCGCTGTCGCTCTTGTATATCCGGAAAAGAACCTTCAACCGGTAAAATTGAAGTCAGTGACAAAAAGAATGAAAATGTCCGCCTTCGCCAGATCCGTTCCAAGAGAAACAATCAGAGACTGTTCCAGGGCCGGATATGAACTGAATGAGTTTATCGGTTTATGCCTTGAGGCAATGAAGGAGATAGCTCCGGAAATCGGTTTATAATTACAAAGGCATCATCTTTACCGTTCTATTCAGCCTGAGAGTTCACGTCCTTTCCTGAATGCCTCGAGATTTACTTTCAGCGCCTTTTGCGGAACTCTCTCCTTGATCGCCATCTCCCAATGCTTGTCCGTTATCGGCAGATGAGATGATACCGCTCCCAACAGCACGACGTTCACAACCCTGAGATTACCCAGTTCATCGGCAATCTCCACAGCCGGTATTAATTTTACCGGAAGATTTTCCTTCTTAATAATCGCTTCCACGTCAGGGTATTCGGCAGAACCCGTGTTTACAGTCATTGGGTTGATTTTGACGTCACAGGCTACAAGTTTGCCGTGAGGGGCAAGATATGAAGACCACCTCAAACCCTCCATTTTCTCCATGGCAAGTACCAGATCTGCTGTCCCTTTTTCGACAAGCGGACTGTATATTTTTTTCCCAAAACGGACGTGACTTGAAACGCTTCCCCCGCGTTGAGCCATTCCATGAACTTCACTTTTCTTAACATCATTGCCTGCGTATCCGGCAGCAGCACACAGAACTTCGCTTGCAAGGAGTATTCCCTGTCCGCCCGTTCCGCATATGATAACGTTTGTCACGGATTTCATTCCAGTCCCTCCATATCCTTGGAGATGGCACCTACAGGGCATACCTGAACGCACATGTTGCAGTTAGGCCAGCAGAGAAGACTGCTGATATCAGGTTTATCAACATCCCAGCTGATCGCGGGACAACCCAGATTCATGCACATTTTGCATCCGATACATTTTTCCGGATCCAGCTTCGCAACACTAATTCTTTTGGGCCTGTAAGCCATTATGCACGGTCTCCGCGTAATTATAACGGAAAGTTCGTCTCGTTCCATTTCCTCTTTGAAAGTCTTTTCCATTGCCGGCAGGTCATGTGGATCAACAACACGTATATTTTTAACCCCGCATGCGGCGACCATCTGCTCCAGATCAAGAACGGGAGTAATTTGCCCTCGAAGATTTTTCCCGGTTGTAGGGTTTTCCTGTCCCCCGGTCATCGCGGTAAGGCTGTTATCCATTATCATGACTGTTCCGGTATTACCGTTGTAGACCATATCTATAAGTCCGGTTATTCCGGAATGGACAAAAGTTGACTCACCGATGGCAGCTACCAGTTTTCCCATCTCTTCCCTGCCGGTTGCCTTTTCAATTCCACTGAGGACCCCAATGGAAGCTCCCATACATACGGTTGTTTCCAGCGCATTGTGGGGAGGCATCATGCCCAGGGTATAACAGCCAATATCACCGGTTGAGCTTGCTCCAAGCTTACTCAGACAGTAGAAAGCACCCCTGTGCGGACATCCCGGACATAGAGCGGGAGGTCGTGAAGGAAGATCTATATCGTCGAATTTAATTTCTCTCGTGGTTCCGGGGTGAACCGCTTTCCTAACTATTTCAGGATTGAGTTCTCCCTCTATTGGGATGATATTCTGTCCGTCCGCTTCAATAAGAAACTTTGCTTTTATGCTGTCCTCGAGATAGGGTTCATTCTCCTCAACGAAGATAACCCTATCCACCATATTTATGAATTTCTCTATAAGATTCCATGGCAGTGGGTTTGACATGCCTATTTTAAGTACGCTGGCTTCGGGACTTACCTCCTTGACGTACTGGTACGATATTCCGCTCGTAATGATACCAAGAGAATTATCACCCTCTTCGATCCTGTTCAAAGAACTTTCAGCACCCCATGCGGACAGTTCTTTCAGCCTTTTTTCCACCCTGTTGTGCATCAGCCTGGCGTGTGCGGGAATAGGAACTCTTTTCCTGATATCCCCCACATATCCCTTTACCGGGATTTCTTTCCTGGGACCGATTTTTACCATACCCTTGGAATGACATATTCGAGTGGTCATTCGGAGAAGAACTGGTGTATTGAAGTCTTCGGAAATTCTAAGACCTTCGCCCACCATGTCTTTTGCTTCCTGGCTGTCCGAGGGTTCCAGGATTACAACTTTCGCTGCTTTACCCATTAACCTGTTATCCTGCTCGTTCTGGCTGGAATGCATTCCCGGATCGTCCGCGCTTACTATTACTATGCCACCGGTCGCCCCTATGTAACTGAGAGTGAACAGAGGGTCAGCGGCCACATTAAGACCCACGTGTTTCATTGCAGAAAGGACGCGTGCTCCCGCAAAAGATGCTCCCGCAATTACTTCAAGTCCGACCTTTTCATTAGGAGCCCACTGGGCATCTATTTCTGAATATTCTTCTCCTATAGTCTCGAGAATTTCGGTAGAAGGGGTTCCGGGGTAAGCTGCGGCAAAATGTACTCCGTATTCCCAGGCTCCTCTCGCTACAGCTTCGTTGCCGGAAAGAAGGATTGTTCCTTCGTTCATGGTATTCAGTTTCTTCCTCATCTGCCGCCTTTCTTTCTATACGTAAATCTTAACGTCTTCAACGGAATCAAGGACTCTGAGAACTCCGCGAACCAACGCTTCAAGTTCTTCTTCCCCCGGAAAGATAATAACTTTACCCAGGTATTCAAGATTCTGCGAAAGTTTGTCAGTAATCCATTCATTGTTAGCTATGCCACCTGTTACGATAACCGCGTCAACTTTCCCGGCAAGCGCGGCTGCCATTGCGCCGGCTTCTTTGGTTATCTGGTAAACCATGGCACGCAGAGCAAGATCACATTCTTTATCTCCATTTTCAGCCCTTTTCAGGGCTTCTCCCACATGATCGGTTCCCGTATATGCAAGAAGACCTCCTCGTTTCAGAAGCATTGTTTTCATGTCTTTCCAGCTGTAATCACCGGTTAAACATAGTTTTACAAGCCCCGTTGTAGGCAATGCCCCTACTCTCTGAGGACTGAAAGGACCGCCATCGTTTGCCTGACTTGTATCAATCATCCTTCCTCTTCTTAACGCCGTAACCGAGATACCGCTGCCAAGGTGAAGTGCCACCAGATTCAGTTCGTTCATTTCTCTGCCAAGTTGTTCGGCAGCCTTGTAAGCAACCATGCGAATATTCAGAGCGTGGCTGAGACTTGTTCTTTCAAGAGCCGGAAGACCCGATAGTCTGGCCTCGTCAATCATTTCGTCAACACAAACAGGATCAACAATAAAGGATTTAATTCCGGCTTCTTCAGCTATACCAAACGCAAGAAGTGCTCCCAGGTTGGACGGGTGGTCCGCCTGAAGAGTTGAACCGTCTCTTATATCCTCCACAAGAACGCTGTTCACTTCATAAGTTCCGCTCTTCAGCGGTTTGAAAGCTCCTCCCCTGCCAACCACCGCAGTCAGTTCATCTATGCTGTACCCGGTTTCCTTCAGAGCCCGGAGGATAATTTCTCTGCGAAAATCCCGCTGGTCGAACGTTGTATCGAATTTTTCCAGTTCTTCCGGTAAGTGTCTCAGATTTTTCTCGAATACAAGCTCCGTTTCTCTGAACAATCCGACTTTTGTCGAGGTTCCACCCGGATTTACAGCAAGAATCAACCTTCCTTTATTTCCCATTGTTACCTCCGGCAACCACTGCTCCCAGAGCAAGTGAATTCAGCTTAGTGAGAGCTTTGTCTGACCTGGAAAGCATAACTACCGGTGCGGCTGCTCCGGCTATCAGGCCGCCAACTTCCGCATCGGTCATATACATGAAAGCTTTGGCGAAAATATTCCCGCTGGCTATATCGGGAGTTATCAGAACGTTAGCTTTTCCCGCAACTTCCCCGTGCATTCCCTTGATGGCTGCTGCTTCGCTATCCATGGCTCCGTCAACTGCCACCGGACCTTCCAGCGCAAGACCAGGTATCCCCGCAGCAGCTATTTTATTGAACATTACTGTTTCAGGCATTTTTTCATTCGCGATTTCAATAGCCGCCAGAAGAGCAACGAGAGGTTTATCCGCTCCCAGTTTCATTATAACATCGGACGCGTTCTCTATAATCTGTTTCATGGTTTTTTCGTCGGGTCTTATGTTCATTCCCCCATCGGAAATAGCCACAAGCCTGTCCTGAAGCGGAACATGTACAACTGCAACATGGCTTAGAATTCGTCCCGTTCTGAGACCGGCTTTCTTATCCAGTATGGCCTTCTGAAAAATCGATGTTTTTAAAAAACCTTTCATCAGCATTGTTGCTTCTCCGGAACTCACAAGTCTGACCGCTTCCAGCGCTGCTTTTTCCGGATCTTCACAGTTAACGATTTCGATATCGTCAGGCAGTTGTTTTCCCAATTCATTTAAGGTTTCCCTGACGGCAGAGGTTGGGGCCAGTATTACGGACGACGCAAGATTTTCCTCTATGGCGGTAATTAACGCTTCAACTGATGAGGCATCGTACCCCATTGGTATTGCGACCCTGGCGTTGGAAATATTTCTGGCGGCCTTTCTGATTTCACTGAAATTAGCGAACACGTGAACCTCCCCTGAATATTTAACCTGATAATTGAACAGCTTCAAGTTGAAGACCTGTTACAGAGAATCGTAACAGATTACCCCTTTAAATATTTTGTATTATG